>NZ_JAGJEB010000017.1:0-82774 GCF_018100855.1 Aquimarina sp. MMG015 | reverse complement strand
TTATTATACCACATTAATAAAACAACTTAAAACATCTATTAAATTGGCATCTACAGCAAACAATAGCATATTAATATTTTGATAAATCTAGTCCTTAATTATTGTGAGGATTTTATTATCGTATTATCTTTGTGTCTTAATAATTTAAAGAATAATGATCAAGATTACATTACCGGATGGTTCGGTTAGAGAGTTCAGTGAAAGTATCACTGCTATGGATGTCGCAAAAGACATTAGTGAAGGATTTGCAAGAAATGTTATTTCGGCAAAATTTAATAACACTATTATCGAAACCTCAACGGAACTAACTACCGATGGAAATTTGGTTTTATTCACCTGGAGAGATAAAGAAGGGAAACAAGCTTTTAGACACTCTACCTCTCATGTTCTTGCGCAAGCTTTAGAAGAATTATACCCAGGAGTTAAATTATCTATAGGACCAGCTATAGACAATGGTTTTTATTATGATGTAGACTTAGGAGACAAAACTATTTCTGAAAAAGACTTTAAAGCAATTGAAGACAAAATGTTAGAAATTGCTAGAGGAAAACATGAATTTAAAATGAGATCCGTTTCTAAGTCTGATGCTCTCGCTAAATACAAAAAGGAAGGAAACGAATACAAACTAGAATTGATAGAGAATCTAGAAGATGGAACTATCACATTCTGTGATCATGATACTTTTACTGATTTATGTAGAGGAGGACATATTCCTAATACTGGTTTGATCAAAGCCGTTAAAATAATGAGTGTTGCTGGCGCATATTGGAGAGGTGACGAAAAAAACAAACAACTTACTCGAGTTTACGGAACTTCATTCCCAAAACAAAAAGAACTTAAAGAACACCTCGCACTATTAGAAGAAGCTAAGAAACGTGACCATAGAAAGCTTGGAAAGGAATTAGGATTCTTTACATTTTCACAAAGGGTTGGTCAAGGATTACCTTTATGGCTACCTAAAGGTGCCGCTTTACGTGAACGTTTAGAGCAGTTCTTAAAAAAGGCTCAGAAAAAAGCTGGATACGAAATGGTGGTAACACCTCATATTGGTCAAAAGGAATTATATGTTACTTCTGGTCATTATGCAAAATATGGGGAAGATAGTTTTCAACCAATAAATACTCCTGCAGATGGTGAAGAATTCTTGCTTAAGCCAATGAATTGTCCTCACCATTGTGAAATATACAAGAGTGGACCTTGGTCATATAGAGATTTACCTATACGGTACGCAGAATTTGGGACCGTTTACAGATATGAACAAAGTGGTGAACTTCATGGACTTACACGAGTTCGTGGTTTCACACAAGATGATGCACATATATTTTGTACACCTGATCAATTAGATGATGAGTTCAAAAAGGTTATAGACCTTGTTCTATACGTTTTTGGTTCTTTAGGTTTTGAAAATTTTACCGCACAAGTATCATTAAGAGATCCTGATAATCCTGAAAAGTACATTGGAGATGTTGAAAACTGGGAAAAAGCAGAAAACGCAATTATAAGTGCTGCAAAAGACAAAGGTCTTGATTATGTTATTGAAAGTGGTGAAGCTGCTTTTTATGGACCTAAACTTGACTTTATGGTAAAGGATGCTTTAGGAAGAAGTTGGCAATTAGGAACTATACAGGTAGACTATAACCTACCAGAACGTTTTGATCTTGAATACAAAGGCAGTGATAACGAAATGCATAGACCAATAATGATCCATAGAGCTCCTTTTGGTAGCATGGAAAGATTTATCGCTATTTTATTAGAACATACAGCTGGTAACTTCCCTTTGTGGTTAATGCCTGAACAAGTTATTGTCCTATCAATCAGTGAGAAATATGAAAAATACGCTGAAAAAGTTTTAAATTTGTTAGAAAATAACGAAATTCGCGCCCTTGCTGACCATAGAAATGAAACTATGGGTAAAAAAATTAGAGAGGCAGAAATGAAAAAAATTCCTTACATTGTTATTGTGGGGGAGCAAGAAGAAAAAGATAACACAATATCTGTTAGAAAACATGGTGGAGAAGATATTGGAGCGATTAGTATTGAAAAGTTCACTGAAATAATCACCGAAGAAATAAGTAGAACGTTAAAACCATTTAACGGATAATAAAATAAATTTTAAGTTTAATTTAAATTTTTAAGTCATAGCAATAAGAAGAAGAAGGTCTCAGAAACCACTAAGAGTAATTAAAGAAGATGCTCACAGAATCAATCACAAAATTAGGGTTGACGAAGTACGTCTTGTAGGCGACAATGTAGAAGTTGGTGTATATCCAACCAAAAAAGCACTGGCACTTGCTGAAGAGCAAGAATTGGATCTTGTAGAAATTTCTCCAAAAGCGGTACCTCCTGTTTGTAAAATAATGGACTATAAAAAGTTCTTATATGAACAGAAAAAAAGGGACAAAGCTCTTAAAACCAAGGCGACTAAGGTCACAATAAAGGAGATTAGATTTGGACCTAACACAGATGAACATGATTACGAGTTTAAGAAAAAACACGCAATCAAATTCTTAAGTGAAGGAGCTAAATTAAAAGCATATGTTTTCTTTAAAGGTCGTTCTATAATCTATAAAGATCAAGGTCAAATCTTATTATTAAGATTAGCCCAAGAATTAGAAGATTATGGTAAAGTAGAGCAAATGCCAAAATTAGAGGGTAAGAGAATGATTATGTTCATTGCTCCAAAGAAATCAAAATAAAAAAGAAGCTTTTTTTAAAGAAAAGCTCTAAAGATAATAAGTGAGATTATTATAAAAACAAGGATACAATGCCTAAAATGAAAACAAAATCCAGTGCTAAGAAGCGTTTCAAGCTTACCGGTACTGGTAAAATCAAAAGAAAGCACGCTTTTAAGAGTCATATTTTGACAAAAAAATCTAAAAAGCGTAAGCTAGCTTTAACGCACTCTACGTTAGTGCACAAAAGCGATGAAAATAGTATTAAAGAACAATTACGTTTAAAGTAATCGCTTTTTAATCAGGTTAAAATTATTACAAACCCAGGAGTTGGGCCTTTAGAAATTAGAGATCTAATATTTAGAACTCAAATTAGCAAAAAGACGAAGAGTCAATTTATTGACCGCCTACTACTAAAAAATTTAAAATTATGCCAAGATCAGTAAATTCTGTTGCGAAAAGAGCTAGAAGAAAAAGAGTTCTTAAGCAAGCAAAAGGTTACTTCGGACGTCGTAAAAACGTTTGGACAGTAGCGAAAAATGCAGTTGATAAAGCAATGTCATATGCTTATAGAGACCGCAGAAACAAAAAAAGAACTTTCCGTGCTTTATGGATTACTCGTATTAATGCGGGTGCTCGTATACACGGTATGTCTTATTCTCAATTTATGGGAAAAGTAAAAGCTAATAATATCGAATTGAATCGTAAGGTTCTTGCCGATTTAGCGATGAACAACCCAGAAGCTTTTAAAGCAATTGTAGAAAAAGTAAAGTAATTTTTAAATAAAATATTTTCTCACTTATAGTAAAAACCTCATCATTACGATGGGGTTTTTACATTTCTAAAAGCATCTATTAAAAAACTAAAATTTAATACCTTATCTATATGACTGACCAATAATTAGTATATAACGTTAACATACTTACACACTACAATCTTAGCTTCGTAAAAATACCTTTTCTATAATTCATTTAACACTCGTCTTAGTATATTTGCCTCTATGCTTAAACAAATTACCAGTATACAAAATCCAAAAATAAAATTCTTAAATCAGCTTAAGGAAAAATCCAGAATTCGTAAAAAGGAAAATCGTTTTTTTATTGAAGGAAGACGAGAAATCTCCCTTTCAATTTCTGGCGGATATAAAATAGAACATATATATTATTGCCCATCCATTATCACTTCTGAAGAAATTACAGGAATTCTAAAAAAAGCTAATGACCCTATTGATTTATTTGAAATTACTTTAGAGATTTACCAAAAATTATCTCATCGATCTACAACAGAAGGTATTATAGCAATTGCAAAATGCAAAGAAATATCACTTCAGCACTTAGTACTTGAAACAAAAAATCCATTAATTTTAGTTGCAGAATCCCCAGAAAAACCGGGAAATATTGGTGCGTTATTACGTACTGCGGATGCTGCAAAAGTAGATGCGGTTCTAATTGCAAATCCTAGAACAGATATCTACAACCCAAATATAATTAGATCAAGCGTTGGGTGTGTATTTACTAATAATGTAGCAACTGGATCCACTTCTGAAATTATCTCCTTTCTTACTGGTCAAGGTATTGATATATATGGAGCTGCATTACAATCCTCTGAAAATTATTACACACAAGATTATACTAAACCTACTGCCATTGTCGTTGGTACAGAAGATAAGGGCTTAACCGATGAGTGGTTGAATAACACAACACAAAATATTAAAATCCCAATGAGTGGTGTTATAGATTCAATGAATGTTTCAGTAGCAGCAGGAATACTAATTTTTGAAGCAAAACGACAACGTGATTTTGTTGTGTGATACTTAAAAAATCATTAACTTACTAAACCTACAAATCCCAAAGCTACAAACCTATAAAAATGACGTCAAACACGCTCTTTCAACTATTGATTGCTATTATTGTAATAGTATTTCTAATAGATTCTTTACTGGATATTTTAAACGCCAGACATTATAATAACGATATCCCTGATGAACTCTCTGATGTATACCCTGAAGATGAGTATCAAAAATCAATAGCTTATAAAAAAGCGAATTACAAGTTTAAGCTAATATCTTCTTTAGTTTCCTTATGCATTATGCTTATGTTCTTTTACTTAGATGGTTTTGCTTGGGTAGATGCTATAGCAAGAAGTTTTTCAAACAATTCTATTATTGTAGGACTTCTATTTTTTGGTATTATAATGATTAGCAGTGACATTTTATCGACACCTGCCGCATATTATAAAACCTTTATTATAGAAGAACAATTCGGGTTTAATAAAACAACTATCAAAACTTTTTTTATCGATAAAATCAAAGGCATTATTATGATGATCATTGTTGGAGGTGGTCTTTTAGCATTAATTCTGTGGTTTTATGAAATTACTGGAAAATATTTTTGGGTTTATGCTTGGGCATTAATTTCTATTTTCACCTTAGCCATGAATATGTTCTATGCTAAATTGATAGTTCCATTATTTAACAAACAAACGCCTTTAGAACCAGGAGAATTAAGAGATACAATTCAAGAATACTCTAATAATGTTGGTTTTCAATTAAGAGATATTTTTGTAATTGATGGATCAAAAAGAAGTACTAAAGCGAACGCTTATTTTTCTGGTTTAGGTAGTGAAAAAAGAATCACATTATACGACACACTGATTAAAGACCTTAATAAAGAAGAGATTGTAGCGGTATTAGCTCACGAGGTTGGCCACTATAAAAAACGTCATGTAATAATGAATCTTCTATTATCAATTTTACTCACAGGAGTAACGTTATGGTTTTTATCTTTGTTCATTGCGAATCCACTTCTTTCGGAAGCATTAGGTGTAGAAATACCTTCATTTCATATTGGATTAGTTGCTTTTGGAATTCTGTACAGTCCAATATCTGAGATAACTGGGCTTATCATGAATGTTGTTTCCCGTGCTTTTGAATACCAAGCAGACGACTATGCTAAAAGTACATATGATGGTGAAGCCTTGATAAATAGCTTGAAAAAATTATCTAAAAACAACTTAAGTAATCTAACACCTCATCCAGCAATGGTGTTTATTCATTACTCGCATCCGACTCTTTTACAAAGGATTAAAAATATACGCAAATAAATGAGGTAAGATAGTCTTGGTGGTTACAATTCTTAATTGTATTTTTAACTCTTACTCGATGTTTAGAATCAATTATTTTTAACCGTTAAGTAAGCACACAATCACATTAAAACAGGCTTTCAAAGTAAACTTTATAGTATGACCGAAGCCGCTATAGAACAGGAAAACAAACAAATTGCTAAGCAATACAAGGAATTGCTTCGTATTAGTTATCGAGACCTTAGTAAGGACGATAAAAAATTAATACGGCAGGCATTTGATATTGCTGTAGATGCACATAAAGATCAGAGACGTAAGAGTGGAGAAGCCTACATCTTCCACCCTATTGCTGTTGCCAAAATAGTAGCAAGTGAAATAGGACTAGACGCAACTTCTATAGCCGCAGCATTACTTCACGATGTAGTTGAAGACACAGAATATACTTTAGTAGACATTGAGCAAATGTTTGGAGAGACTGTAGCACGTATTGTGGATGGGTTAACAAAAATATCTTCTCTAAAAAAGGATAAGGATATCTCTCTTCAGGCTGAGAATTTTAGAAAAATGTTACTTACTCTTAATGATGATGTAAGAGTGATTATCATTAAAATAGCCGATCGTTTACACAATATGCAAACGATGGACGCAATGCGTCCTGACAAACAAGTTAAAATTGCATCGGAAACCTTATACATTTATGCACCATTGGCACATAGAATAGGGCTTTACAACATTAAAACAGAATTAGAAGATCTAGGATTAAAATATACAGAACCTGAAGTTTACAAGGATATTTTAGAGAAAATTAAAGAAAGTAAAGAAGAACAAGATGCTTATATAAAACGGTTTTCTAATAAAATAAAAGAAGGACTTGATAAAGAAGGTTTAGATTATGAAATCAAAGGAAGACCAAAGTCAATTTTTTCAATCAGACGTAAAATTCTGAAACAGAATATTTCATTTGATGAAGTTTATGACAAATTTGCCATAAGAATCATATACAAAGCAGATGATATCGAAAACGAAAAATTCATCGCTTGGAAAATATACACGATCGTTACTGACTACTATCGTCCTAATCCTATTAGACTAAGAGACTGGATTTCTCAACCAAAATCTACTGGATATGAAGCATTACACATAACTGTAATTGGTCCTGATAGTCAATGGGTCGAAGTGCAAATACGCAGTGAACGGATGCATGAGATTGCAGAAAAAGGATATGCTGCGCATTATAAATATAAAAACACCGAAGAAAAACAAGATCAAGGGCTTGATGGCTGGTTAAATAGATTACAAGAAGCACTAGAAAATTCTGAAACAAACGCAGTTGATTTTGTCGAAGAATTCAAACTTAATCTGTACGCAAAAGAAATCTTTGTCTTTACTCCTGAGGGAGATTTAAAATCCTTACCAAAAGGAGCAACAGCATTAGACTTTGGTTTTAGTGTACATACAGAAGTTGGACTAAGAACTAGAGGAGCTAGAGTAAATAATAAATTAGTTCCGTTAAGTCATGAACTTAAAAGTGGAGATCAAGTAGAAATTATTACTTCTACTAAATCAAAACCTTCCTCAAACTGGTTAGATTATGCAACTACCGCTAGAGCAAGATCTAAAATTAAATCTGCCCTACGTGATGAAAAGAAACAGATAGCCGAAGAAGGAAAAGTAGTTCTTAAACGTAAACTACGTTCCCAAAAAATAACCATGGGAGAAAAAGTAGTTAACGAACTGGTTCTATACTTTAAACTCAAAACTAGTCAAGATCTTTTCTATAGGGTTGGTATCGGAACTATTGATAACCAAAAAATTAAAGAGTTTGCTACTACGCGTAGCAATGTCTTCATGAATTTTATTAAAAATAAAATTCGACGAGGAAATGCCAAAGATGTAAATAAAGATGAAATTACGTCTAAGTATGATCTTTTAGTATTTGGTAAGGATTCTGAAAAACTAGAATACAAACTATCCAATTGTTGTAATCCTATAGCTGGAGATAATGTTTTTGGTTTTATAACAGTTAATGAAGGTATAAAAATTCATAAAAAAGATTGCCCTAATGCTTTACAACTACAGAGCAATTATGCATATCGTATTATTCAGGCAAAATGGATAGATTCTAGCCAAGAAGTGTTTAAAGCCGTTATTAGACTTAATGGTATTGATAATATTGGCGTTGTGAATGAAGTGACCCAAATCATATCCAATAATATGCATCTTGCCATTTATAATATGAACTTTGACACCAATGATGGTGTATTTACAGGTAAAATCACTGTAGGTGTTAAAAACAAAAACACCTTAAAAACAGTTATTCAAAACCTTTCTAAGGTAAATGGAATTGATAAAGTAATTAGAGAATAATTCTTTCTATTTTTTATTAATAAGTATTTATAATTTGGACTCTAACTTGTAAAAAATAATGTAAATTTGCTTTTTTAAGCATTATGAGTACCAAAACAACTACGCAAAACGATCAGAATATCGTTAAGAATGTGTTTACTAGTTTTCTAGAGGAAAATGGTCATAGAAAAACACCTGAGCGCTACGCTATACTTCAGGAAATTTATGAAAGTGAAGAACATTTTGATATAGAATCACTTTATATAAAAATGAAAAACAAAAACTATCGTGTTAGTAGAGCAACACTCTACAACACTATAGAGCTTTTATTAGATTGCAAACTAGTTCGTAAACATCAATTTGGTCAAAGTCAGGCACAATATGAAAAATCATATTTCGACAGGCAACATGATCACCTTATTTTAACTGATAGTGGTGAAGTCCTGGAGTTTTGTGATCCAAGAATACAATCCATAAAAAAAACAATCGAAGAAATTTTTGACGTAGAAATTACAAATCACTCACTATATTTCTACGGAACCAAAAAGAAACCCACTAATCAAGAAAACTAATGGCGGTAAACTTATTACTTGGTCTTCAATGGGGAGACGAAGGTAAAGGAAAAATTGTAGACGTTCTTACAAAAAATTATGATATAATTGCGAGATTTCAAGGAGGACCTAATGCAGGACATACTTTGGAATTTGATGGTATCAAACATGTATTACATACGATTCCAAGTGGAATTTTTCATGATAAAGCAATCAATTTAGTAGGTAACGGTGTCGTAATTGACCCAGTAATATTTAAAAAAGAATTAGATAATCTTGCTAAGTTTAATTTAGATTATAAATCAAAACTTGTTATATCAAGAAAAGCACATCTAATATTACCAACACATAGAATTCTTGATGCAGCATCCGAAGCTTCTAAAGGAAAAGCAAAAATTGGTTCTACTCTAAAAGGTATTGGACCAACGTATATGGATAAGACCGGTAGAAATGGTATCCGTGTTGGAGATCTAGAACTAAGTGATTGGAAAGAACGTTATAGAAATCTTGCTAACAAGCACGAAGCTATGATAGATTTCTACGATGCAAAAATTGAATATGATTTAGAAGAATTAGAAGCTGAGTTTTTTACAGCTATAGAGACTTTAAAATCTTTGACTTTTATTGATAGTGAAGAATACCTATACCAAGCACAAAGAGATGGTAAGAAAATATTAGCAGAAGGAGCACAAGGATCTCTATTAGATATAGACTTTGGAACATATCCTTTTGTAACATCTTCTAATACAACTGCTGCAGGAGCTTGCACAGGATTAGGAGTTGCTCCTAATAAAATCAAAGAAGTATTCGGAATTTTTAAAGCATACACCACTCGTGTAGGAAGCGGACCATTTCCAACAGAATTGTTTGATGAGGATGGAGAAACTATGGGCCGTGTAGGTAATGAATTTGGAGCTACAACCGGAAGAGCACGAAGATGCGGATGGTTAGATTTAGTTGCATTAAAATATGCTGTTCACGTTAATGGTGTTACTCAATTAATGATGATGAAAGGTGATGTATTAAGTGGTTTCAAAACTCTTAAAGTATGTACTGCTTATAAATATAAAGGAGAAACGATCACTCACCTACCCTACAATATTGAACCAGAAAATGTAACTCCGGTATATACAGAAATGAAAGGTTGGTCAGAAGATCTTACTAAAATGTCTGATAAATCAGAGTTTCCAAAAGAGTTAAATGAATACATCGATTTCTTGGAAAAAGAATTAGAAACACCAATTACTATTGTTTCTGTTGGACCAGATAGGACTCAGACAATTCATAGATAATTTTACACATAAATTATTATAAAATATATTCCTCAAGCAGTAAAATGCTTGAGGATTTTTTTTTCATAAAGCCAAAAGCTCACTTCGAATACAAACGGTTTGTTTATTAACCTCCTAAATTTTCTATTCCGGAATATGGTTGATTAATTATAATTCAAAACCTTTTTTAGCTATATATATTAACTATACTTTTAGTAAGTTTTAAGAGTAGATCTTATATTACTTTTAAGAAGAATAGTATATTTGCAGCGAATTTGAAAAACCCTTAATTGAGAGTCTTTTTTTCTATATTAATATTCATTGCTTTTGCTTTAAGACCAGCAATAGAAATAAGTAATGTACTCTACTATCAGTTAAATATTGACACCATTGTAGAAAAATATTGTGTTAATAAAGAAAGGCCAAAATTAAACTGTAACGGAAAATGTTATCTAATGACTCAAATGAAGATGAGTAAGACGACTTCTGATACTCAAAACAGTTCTTTAACGGTTATTGTAGAAGCTTTTATTCCTCTCTTTTTTGAAGACAATATAATTCAAATCAAAAACATCTCTCAATTCTATTTTGAGGATAATTCTAATTGGAAACCAATTCACTTACACACTAAAAATGTTTCCAATAATATTGATCGCCCACCAGAAGTTTCTTTCTCTTAATCACTTAAGTAGTGATCTTTTTTTTAGTGAAATCGGCCAAGAATTATTCTAGGTTGATCAACTCTATATATTATTTATTTAAAGTTGTTTTAATCAAGTTACAATATCTGTATGTGATAATTTCTTGAATAAACAGCTATACAACTACAAATCATTTATCAAATGAAAAAATATATCTATGTCATTATTATAATGACAGCACAATTTATATCTGGGCAGGAAGAAAGCAAAGAAAATAAATGGTCAGGATCAAGACCTGATGGACACGCTCCTATATCCGTAATGGGAGATCACACACACGGAAAAGGTGAATTCATGTTTAGCTATCGCTACATGTATATGAATATGGAAGACCTTAACAGAGGCAGTGAAAATGTAGGTTTCTCTAATGCGTTACGCCCTAATGATGTATATATGGTTACGCCTACAAGTATGCCAATGAATATGCATATGTTAGGAATGATGTATGCGCCAAGTGATAAAATAACCTTGATAGCAATGGTAAATTATCTATCCCAAGAAATGGATCATCTTACTGCTATGAATGGAGTATTTACTACAGAATCTTCTGGGTTTGGTGACACAAAGATTGCAGCATTATATAAATTCTTTAACAAAAATAAACAACAATTACACGGTCAAATAGGAATATCTATACCTACCGGTAGTATTGACGAAAAAGATGTAACTCCAGCTTCTACTCCAAACAAAGTGATACTGCCATATCCAATGCAAATTGGTAGTGGAACTTGGGATACCGAAATTGCGCTAACCTATCTAAAGCAATGGAATATTCTTTCTTTTGGTACACAAGCAAGAACTACACTTAGAGTTGGTGAGAATGAGAATGAATATCGTCTAGGAAACAAATATAGTTTAAACAATTGGTTAGCCATAACTGCAACCGATTGGTTAAGTTTTTCCGGAAGATTCGAATTTGGAGCTATTGATAAAATAAGCGGAATTAATCCAGATCTAAATCCAATGATGGTAATTACAGCAGATACTGCTAATTCTGGAATGACTTATGCAAATGCAGGTTTAGGTTTTAATTTATATGCCTTTAAAGGAAGCCTTAAAAATCTTCGTCTTGGTTTTGAAGCTGCTATTCCATTATTTCAGAATATGAACGGTGTACAATTAAGAAATAAAGAAACCATTACGTTAGGTCTACAATACGCTTTATAAATACTTACTTAATAATTAATAAACTAGGTAATTATCTATTGAATGATGATCCTACCTATACATTACATATAATGAAAAACATACTAATGTTAGCTATATTCCTTGTTTACGGAATTAATAGCTACGCACAATCTTTTCAAGGAAAAGTTGTAGATAATTCTAATAATCCATTACCAGGAGCAACAATAATAGCATCTAATACTACTACAAATGGAGTAATGAGCGATATTAATGGGAGCTTTACAATAACACTTCAAAATTCAAATCAAGTTACCATTAGCTTTGTAGGATATACAACTAAAGAATTTTCTCTTACTAATGGTGTTAATATTATCCGTTTATCTCTTGATAATGTTGCTTTAGAAGAGGTTTTTGTAACTTCTGCAAGTAGGGAAATTCAAAAACGTTCTGATGTTCCTGGATCTATCGCTACTATATCTGCAAAAAACATAGAAGAGACAAAAGCTTTTGGTATTGATCAACTAGTTAATCAAGTTCCTGGAGTTTTTATGTCGACTTCTAGAGCAGCGAGTAATGAACAGCATTTTATGGCAGTTCGATCACCTATTTCTACAAAAGCTTTGTTTTTATACCTGGAAGATGGATTGCAAATACGACCTACCTCTGTATTTAATCATAATGCATTATTAGAAATGAATGATATTTCTTATGATCGCATAGAAGTACTTAAAGGCCCCGCATCTAGTATTTACGGTAGTGAATCTATTGGAGGTAGTTTTAATTTTATTACCAAGAAACCAACAGAAAATCTTAGTGGTAGCTTAGGGTTTCAGACCAATGATATTGGATTAACTCGTTATGAATTAGAAGTTTCTGACAGAACCAGTGACAAATTTGGGTTCTATTTAGGAGGACATTATGTACAACGAAAAAATGGCCCTATAGAACATAGTGACTATGAAAAACTAGCTGTTACATTTAAGACTGTATATGATTTTTCTGCAACCACAAAATGGACAACAGTTCTAGACATTGTAGATTACAGATCAGATATGACTGGTTCTTTAAGTGAGTCCGATTATTATGGAGGAAATTTCGAAAGTGATCAAACTTTTACTGAACGAGAAGCTCTAGCTTTTAGACTAAGAACTACATTAGACAAATTCTGGAATGATCGTAACAAAACCTCTTTTAATTTTGTTTTCAGGGATAATACGATGAATCAAAATCCATCCTATAGAGTACGTCAATTTAGAGACCAAGGTCAGTTAACTGGATTTGGTTCTGGAGAAATAAACTCTAATCAATTTAAAAGTTTTGTAGGTTTAATACAACATAAGCTAGATTTTAACTTTGCTAATTCTTCTTTAATACTAGGCGCCACAGGTGATTTTTCTCCACAAAAATACGTAGCAGAAACAACCAGTGTTATTGTGGACACAGAAACTGGAAGGAATACAGACTTTACTCTCAACTCAGGAGATTTTATATTAAATTACGAAGCAGATATTTTTAATTACGCAGGATTTCTGCAATATGAAATATCACCTATAGCACCTCTAAAAGTAACCGCTGCAATTCGCTACGATGGATTCGAATATGATTATAACAATCAGGTAGATGGTATTGTAGGTGTAGAAGATGCCGTAGATAATTTTAACAATCTTACTCCTAAACTGGGAATCAACTATAACCTTTCGAACCAAACGGGTATCTATGCTAATTATTCTCAAGGGTTTACCCCTCCACAAGTTTCTACTCTATATAGAAATCGTAATCAGGTACAAGGAATAAAACCTAGTAGATATAATAATTATGAAATTGGTGGGTATTATTCGATTCCGTCAAAACTTACTTTAGATGCGGCCTTATATGTTTTAGAAGGAAAAAATACACTTATCACACTTAGAGATGAAGATGACAATTTCTTTAATACTAATGCAGGTAAAACTAGATCTTATGGAATAGAATATGGCATTACTTATAAAATTCTTAAGGAATTATCTATTTCGCACAATGGTAGCTATGCGAAACATGAATATGTAGATTTTTTTGATTCAGGGATTGATTATTCTGACACAGAAAGAGAAACCGCTCCTAGTCTATTAGGTACTTCAGCCATTACTTATCGTAAGGATTTTGAAAATATTAGCTTTAGCATAACAGGAGAACATGAACTGGTAGGGAGTTATAATACCAGCTTTGAGAATCAAGTAGAAAACGATGATGGTTCTTTTAGTACAGCTACTTATGATGGTCATACTATTTTTAATCTTAGAGCATCATTAAACTATAAAGGAATTGTGATATGGGGGCATGCTTTAAATGTTTTTGATGAATTGTATGCCGCAAGAGCCTCATATAACGTGTTTAGAAGCGAAAATAGTTTCACCATAGGAAACCCAAGAGCTTTTCATCTTGGAGTTCGATATAATTTTTAAAACCAGAAGTTTCTAAAATATAGTTATGATCTACTGTCATAGTAAATATGTGTTTAAAGAGTCGACATCTCTACAATTGGTTTACACATATTGTTTTCTATTGTGGGGTAATAGAAAATAATGGCAGTAGATCTTTTTATCAACCAATGATAATTCTACAATCATGAAAAAAAATTCAAAACTTAATAAATGGCTTTGGAAATGGCATTTTATCGCAGGATTAATATCTCTTCCATTTATTCTAATACTTTCTATTACAGGAATTATTTATTTATTTAAATCTGATTATGAGACTCCGAGACAGAAACATATAAAAGAAGTAGTTATTACGGATAGTCCCATTTCTCTACAAGAACAATGGAAGATAGCTAATGAAACAGCTATCAAAAAACCAAACTCAATGGTTATCTCAAAATCTCTTAATCACGCTACAGAATTTGTCTCAGGAAGGTTTGGAGGTAAGAGTAGTTTATTCATAAATCCATATTTGGGCACCGTTTCTGGTGAGATCATTGCCAAACAAACAAATATGCATACGGTTCGAAAATTACACGGAGAATTGTTAATGGGCAAATTTGGCACTAAAATCATCGAATTAATTGCAAGTTGGATGATTGTTTTAATTCTTACTGGCTTATATGTTTGGTGGCCAGAAAGAGGATGGAAATTAAAAGGATATTTTATCCCAAGAACAAACCTAGACCGTAGAACTTTTTATAGAGATATTCATTCTATTTCAGGTTTTTGGATATCTATTTTATTAGTAATGATTTTACTAGGAGGTTTTCCGTGGACAGATGTTTTTGGAGAAAATTTCAAAAACGTTCAAAAGTTAACAAATACTGGATATCCAACAACCTGGAGAGGCCATCAACTAAAATCGAATATTACTGGAACACCATTAACCTTAGATCAAATGGTGCAAAAAGCAAAAACTATAAAACTTCCAGGTGAGGTAACGGTAAGTTTTCCTAAAGGACCTAAAGGGGTATTTAGTGTATCTAACTTTAATCCTTCTGATTTAAACACCCAACAAAAAATACATTTTGATCAATACTCCGGTGAACCCATTCTAAAACTTACCTGGAAAGATGTAGGAGTTTTAATGCGCGCAAGAATGTGGTTTATGGCGTTTCATCAAGGTCAGTTCGGTATCGTTAATTGGTGGTTAATTCTTCTTACTGCGATCACGTTAACCATAATGAGTGTATCAGCCATTCTATCTTATTTATTAAGAAAACGAAAAAAAAGTTGGGGAGTTCCAAAAGTTCCTTCATCTTTTAAAGTTGGATATGGAATTATAATCCTACTTATACTACTATCGTTAGTATTCCCATTATTTGGAGCAAGTCTATTATTAATTTTAGGAATGGAATACCTAAGAAAAAAACAATCTCGTAAAATTTCCTAATCTATAATATATCAGAATAATACATATTCAAAAAAGTAATACATTTGAACTATTAAAAACCAAGACCAATGAAAAGTAAAAACATATATTTCTTAATATTAATTACCGGACTTCTAACAAACTTTGCGTGTAACAAATTGTCTCAAGAAGAGCAAGAGTTCGATGCTTTGATGCAAAAAGTAATTGACGTACACGATGAAGTAATGCCTAAAATGGGATCTATGAGCTCTTTAATAAAGGAATTGGAACCTAAGATTGATACCACTTCCGTTGGAAAACCATATGAAAAAGCACAAAAAGATCTTAAGGATTCTTATGATTTTATGATGGATTGGATGAGTGATTTTAGCTCTAAATTTCCTCACGGTGAAGAAAATACCGTTGATGACATGGAAAAGTTCACCGCAAAAATGAAAATGCTACAAGAAGAAGAAATCAAAGTTAATAAGTTGAAACAGCAAATTAATTTGAGTATTGCTAATGCCGAAAAGCTTTTGAAAAAGTCATAATTCTTCTTTCTACATATAGTTTCTAAAATTGTTTTATTTTTGCTGCTGCAACAAATCGCTTAAACCAATGAGAAAAATTATTTTATTAGCCTCTGTACTATTATTTACCAATTCGTTTGTACATGCACAAAAAAAGAAAGACCTAATTGCGGAAATTGATAAGCTTAGACAAGAACTAAAAGGCACCCAAGGAGAGCTCACAGAAGCCAAAAAGAATGAAAGAGTAAGCGAATCTAAGGTTAAAACTATGGAAGCGCAAGTAGCTGATCTTAAAGAAACCAACGCTAGTCTTTTGGCTAACATGAATAGTTTCACTGAATTATCAAATAAAAAAGCTACTAACTTACAAACGTCTCAAGAAATCATTAAAGCAAAAGATAGACAACTAAATGTTATTAATGATGCTATTACTGCTAATGATTCAACGAATTTAGCTGTATTTAGTCAATTTAAAAACGCTATTGGAGGCGATAATATAAAGATTAGCGGAAGTACTATATTTATAATTCTACCTAATACAACTCTTTTTGGAGAAAATGACAAAAATTATATTGTAGATGATAAAGCGAAACCAACTTTAGAAAAAATAGCTGCTACATTGAATGCAAATCCTAATCTTACTATTACAGTAGAAGGAAACAGCAATGCACTAAAGCTTGATGGAAAAAAACTAATTGACAATTGGGATTTAAGTTCTAGACAAGCTGCATCAGTAGTTAGAGTACTTCAATCTGATTATAAAGTAGATCCAAAACGCATGGAATCTTTAGGTAAAAGTGAATACGGTACGGAAGGTATAGAAACAATAACTCGTATTATAATTGATCCTAAATTTGATCAGTTTTATAACCTAGTTAAAGATAATATGAAAAATTAGTCTTTTAAAAGAATCTAATAATACAAATTAAAAAGCCCAACTAGTAATTACTAGTTGGGCTTTTTAATTATCGTGATTAAGAATTTAGTAACTTATACTATGAATTAGTGAGTTTTCTATTTTTAAATTCTGTTGGATTCATAGTAGTATGTTTCTTAAAAAACTTAGAAAAATGTCCTGCTTCTTTATATCCCAATTCGTAAGCAATCTCTTCTGATGTTTTATCAGAATATAGCAACAATCTTTTTGCCTCTAGCACTATACGTTCATTAATTGTTGCCAATGGCGATTTATCACTGTATTTATTAAATAAATTAGACAGTGTCTTAGGTGATTTAAACAACAACTCTGCGTATTCCGCTACTTGATGTTTTTCTCGAAAATGTTGTTCTATAAGAATATTAAATTTTCTAATTATGTCTAACTGGTTATTCGGAATCTCAGATTCTGGTAAGTCTTCCTTAATTAATCTTCTCGATTTTATCAAAAACCTTTTTAAAAGTGTCTGAAGCATTTCTCCTTGGATCTGATCTTTATTTTCAAATTCTTCTCTAAAAGAATCAAACATCGTAGAAAAACTTACTTTTTCTTTTTCATCAAGGGATAATATTTGCGGAACTGAAGAACCAAAAAACAAAAAACCATTACAAGATACTTCTTGATCATGATCCCTTATACAATAAAATTCTCTATTAAATACCAGCGAAATAATTCCATCCGTATTGTTTTCTATTTCTAATACATTAAGTGGAGTACAAAAAATAATTTGATCTTTTTGTAATTCTATAAGAGATCCATCTATACGAAAACTCACTTCATGATCTTTACTCCATATAATCTTATATAACCCTTTATTTCTGAGTAAATCTAGTGATGAAGAACAATTAAAATTCGTAAGAATAAATGAGCTCTCATCCTTTATACTTGAATAATCTAATCTCATATTCAAATTAACAAATAAATTTTATCAAAAAAGAAAAATCTACCATTCTTAAGGAATAATTATCATTACAGAACCTCTATTACCAGACTAACTTTGCATATATAATTAATCTTTAAATAAAATACATATGGAAACTACAATAGAAACCAATTTAAAACATGTTCATCAATTATTAGCTAAGGGAGCTTTCATCGAAGCAATGGAAACTTATTTACACGATGATGTAGAATTAAGAGAAAGCAATGACAAACCTAAAAAAGGAAAGGAATTCAATTTAAAATTTGAACAAGATTTTATTGATAACCAGCTTTCTGAATTTATTAGATATGAGGTTAGAAATTACGCCGTTAACGGAAATCATTCTTTTTATGATGCTATTATGGAACTGAAACTTAAGGATGGAAGCACAATGCTTTCTGAACAAACAGTAGTAACAGAATGGAAGGATAATAAAATCTATAGAGAGCGCTATTATCACGCATAAGAAATACTCTTTTTATAAAGAAAACTTGCAATATGTATTAAGATCCAATCAATTATTGATTGGATCTTAATACATCCATACTTTAATAACGATATTCTCTTCTAAATTCTAAAGGTGTTTTATCTGTTCTTAACTTGAATACCCTAGAAAAATAAGCGTAGTCCTCATAACCTAAACTTTCTCCAATTAACGATAAGGAACTATCCGAGTGAACTATTAACCTTTTTGCTTCTAACATAACACGTTCTGTTATCAAATCTGTTGTAGTTTTATTTAGTGTCGTTCTTGCAATTCTATTTAAATGTTTTGGGGAAATGTTTAGTTTTTCTGCATAAAACTTAGCTGATTTTTCATTTTTATAAAACTGTTCTATGATCACTTCTAGAGAAGCTAGGGTTTTTAGATACGTCGGAGTTGATGATAAATATTCCGTCTTTCTATTAATATACAAACGAGATAAATCTATATAAATTAGATCTACTAGACTCACTATTTTATCCTTATTAAAAACCAACGTTTGGTTATATTCTGAATTTATTTGTTCGAAACATGATTTGATTACGGGCATCTCTTCTTTAGTTAAGTTCAAATAAGGAGGGTTTTTATATGAATAGTAAAAAGGAAATCGCTGAAGTTTTTTGTTAGAAAACTGAAATTCATAAAAATTCTGAGAATGAAAAAAGATATACCCTTCTGGTTGTTCTTGAAATTTCCAATAATGTGTCTGACCTGGCATTAAAAAAAATACACTTCCCGGCTTTACAGTATAAGAATCAAAATCAACCTCGTGTATACCAGAACCTTTCGAAAAAAATACACATAAGAAAAAGTCATGCTTATGTGGTTTATGAAAGATATTCTTGTTTTTAATTAAATGATTTTTAAGATCATTACTGTAAAAATCGGTTAAGGATTCTTCCTTGTCAAATTGCGTTATATTTAATATTGGGATCATTTAAAAATCAACATAGATGTCTTAAAAGTACAAAAATAAGCAACAAATCTATGAATAAAAAAATCACATACTTAACTATTTTTGTATCTAAATAAAAGCATTGATCATTTCATTTTAAGAAAAGGTAACAAACAACAAAAGTCGTTAACTTACAAATCAAGAGCATATGAATTTTTTAAAAGGAACAAAAGCTTATAGTATTATAAAAGGCACTTGTCCAGTTTGCCAAAACGAAAGTATGTATTCTGAGAAAAACCCATATTTAATTAAGGACACGCTAAAAATGAATGAACGATGCAGTTCTTGTAACACAAAATATAAAATTGAGCCCTCTTTCTTTTATGGAGCTATGTATGTTAGTTATCCAGTGGGTATTATGTTCGCAAGTACCGCCTTTATTCTGTCTTATCTTTTACTTGGTATCAACCTGATACCTACCTATTGCATAATTGTAGTGGTTATGATAGTTTCTCTTCCTATAATTCTTAGAATATCCAGAAATATTTGGATCAACTTTTTTATGAGTTACAAATAACTACGGGTTTAACACACAACATAAAACAACAACCCGTAAACAGCTGGTATACTTGCAAAAAAACAGCTTTCACTGAATAAAACCACCCATTCACAGAAAATAAAAAGTCATCTAGCAATACTTACAAACGTTCTACTGAAAGCACCATTTCCTTCAACAATATTAGTCGTAATTATCAAGTTATTTCTTTTGAATTCGCTTAGCTAAGTATTTAAAGAAATTTTGATTTTGGATCAATCTACATTGTGAAGATATTATAAATATCATTTTAGAATTCGACACTTACTTTTTTAAATATTATTTGACGTCGAAATAATATTTAGAAAGCCGTATTCTCCAATCAGAAATGATAGAGCACGGTTTTTTAATCTAACAATTAACTATACAATTTATGAAACTATCAAACTTTAGAATACTACTAGTATTCTCTATTACGGCTATTTTTATACAATCTTGTTCATATGACAATGAAGAAATAGACTCAGAAACATTGGATACTGAAACCATTGATGATCTAAACAAAGGTCCTAATGAATCTGATACTACTATCGATTTGATCACTGACTGGAACTCTTTATGGGTCGAATTAGATCAATACGCATTCGGGATGCGACCTAATGCAACCGCTAGAGCTTTAGCGTATATACACTTAGCAGCGTATGAAACTGCTGTGCACGATATGAGAGGATATCGTTCTATAGAAAATAGACTGGATGGATTGCAAATAAATGATCGCGAAAGAGATAGAAATATCAGTCTAGACTTAGCATTAAACACATGTTACGCTATTGTTATGGATCATTTTATGAATAACATTGATCCATCTATAGACAATAAGATAGGCCTACTACAATCTGAATATGAAGATCAACTTTCACAAAGATTAAGACGACGAGATATCAGAAACTCTATCGAATGGGGAACCCACGTAGCAGAACAAGTTATTGCTTATAGTCAAACGGATACAGAAGCAGAAACACAAATTTTAGAACCACAACCACTTGATTACGAACCGCCTGTTGGTCCAGGTTTATGGAGCTATAGTGCAGAACCAGAACGTGGTTTATTTCCTTACTGGGGAAAAGTAAGAACTTTTGTAATTTCTTCTGAAGAAACTACTAGTATTCCTCCACCATTAAATTATAGTACAGATCCAAATAGTGATTATTTTGCAGAAATGAATGAAGTGTACACAGTAAGTACAAGAGCTACAGAAGAAAATAATGAAGAATTATGGATCGCAGAATTTTGGTCAGATGATGTAGAAGGTTTAATGGTAAGTCCTCCTGGAAGACAAATTGCTATCGCTAATCAATTAATAGAAAAATACGATCTTGATTATGATAGATCATTAGCTATGCTCCTTAAACTAGGTTTTTCTTTAAATGATGCAGCTGTTTCTTCATGGGCTGATAAGTATGAGTATTTAGTAATGCGGCCAAGTGTTTATATTCAAGAATTCATTAACCCTGATTATCAAACAAACTTATTTAAATTTATTTTTTGGCCAAACCCTACATTCCCAGGATACCCATCTGGTCACTCTACATTTGCTTCTGCTGCTGCAGGAATATTCATAGATGAGTTTGGAAACGATACTAATTTCACGGATCGAACACACGAAGGTAGAACAGAATTCTTAGGTCAACCAAGACAATTTGATTCATTTACAGAAATGGCCGAAGAAAATGCTTTTTCAAGAATTCCACTAGGAGTGCATATTAGGATCGATTGTACAGAAGGATATCGTTTAGGGTATGAAATATCCGATGCAGTAAATAGATATCGATTAAGAAACTAATCATATGTTCAAACTTATTCTAATATAAATTGATCTTATATTATAGTTTCTACGCATTCTGTTTTAATGATCTTTTATAAAAGAAGAGATAAAAAATCCAATCAGTAATGATTGGATTTTCTTTTGTCGGGTAGAGAGGATTCGAACCTCCGATCTCTGGTCCCCCAGACCAGCACTTTAACCGGACTAAGCTACTACCCGAAATTTGGGAAACAAATATAAAAATACTTTTGTTATAGAGAAGGGTTCTTATTCTGTTCTAAAATTTTAATCATTTTAAACGATTTCAAGAGATGAAATAAACCCGGAAGAATAACTGCTCCACCAATAATTAATGATATTCCTAGTACATTAATCACACTATCAGGAGCTATTTGATCTAATAAGCTTATACTTCCATTTTTACTAATAATAATATTAGGAAAATGTGATATTAATGCAGCAAGTAAAATTAAAAAAACCTGTAATCCAGCAAAAAGTCTACTTAGCACTCTCCTACCCTTTTTTATAGTAAACCAAAGAGGTATTAATAATATTCCCGAAATTATCATGGATACAATAGCATAAGGATCTGTGATAAAATTCTTTACAAAAAAATAATCATCGACATATCCATATATAAAAGTTATCAAACCCATAACAAAAACTACAATGGTCGCTATAGCTGCTTTTCTTATATAAATATTTTCTTTTCCATCTTCAGATTCACCAATAAGCAATACTGATGATAAGAATGCACATAAAGCTGCAAAAAACAATCCCACTAAAATACTAAAAGCATTAAACCAAGGTTTTACAAAAATCTCGTAAAAAGTTAAATTACTCACATCTTCGGAAAGCTGAATTTGACCGCTAATTAATCCACCAAATACCATCCCTAAAAATATCGGGGTAATCAAACTCGATATTTTAAACATAGCATCATACAATTTTTGAGAATTATCAATTATCGCATCATAATGTCTAAAAACAAAAGCAACTCCTCGTAGCGTAACTCCTAATAACACTATTGTTAGAGGAATATGTAGATTAACTACCAATATATTGTAATATGCAGGAAAAGCAATCCACAAAATGACGATCATAATGATAATCCATATATGATTTGCTTCCCAAACAGGACCCATTACTCTATAAATTGTTTTCTTTGTTATTTTTTGATTCTCTTCTGAAGAAAACAGTTCTACAATCCCTGCTCCATAATCTGCACCTCCTAAAACCACATATAAATACAAAGAAAATATCAAAAAGAATAATACTACATACAACATAAACTAATCATTTTTGGCATTAAGAACTTTAATTTGGCGAATCATCAACCAAGTAACGGCAACAGATAGTGCTAGATATACTACTATATATGTGTAGAAACTAAAAACGATTCCTGGCATTGGAGTCACCGCATCTTTAGTTCTCATTATTTTATGAATAATCCAAGGTTGTCTTCCCACTTCTGTTACAATCCATCCAGCCTCTAAGGCTATAAAACCAAGAGGAGCTAACAAAACAAAGAGTATCCAATATTTATTATTATTCAACCATCTTTTCTTTTTTAAAGAAATAAAATATAACAGTCCAGCAAGCATTAATATTCCACCAATACTAACCATTGTCTGAAAAGCATAATGCACTATAGGAACATTCGGACGTTCATCCTCTGGAAAATCATTCAACCCTTTAACCTCAGCATCAAAATCTCCAAACGCTAGAAAGGATAGCATCCCAGGAATAGCAATTTTATATTTTACTTCTTGGGTATCTGCATCAACGATACCGCCCAGATATAATGGAGCACCTTTTTCTGTATTGTAGTGTGCTTCCATTGCCGCTAATTTCACCGGTTGTCTCTCCGCGATATCTTTTGCTGATATATCTCCACTAATTGGTTGTAATATTGCAGCAATCGCTCCGAATGTTAATGCAATTTTAAAAGCTTTGGTATGCAGTGCTACCTTTCTTCCTTTATATACTTGATACGCATGAATTCCTGCTACAGCAAAACCAGTTGCTGTAAAAGCAGCTAATGTCATATGTAATGCCTGGGTAAACCAAGCCGGATTTAGCATCGCTTGTACTGGATCAATATTTAAAAACTGACCATCTATATAATCAAATCCACTAGGAGAATTCATCCATCCATTTGCTGCTACAACCAAAATTCCAGAAGCGACTCCGGATAATCCAATTATAACACCAGTAAACCAATGAAATTTTTCTGGTAATTTATTCCAACCATATAGATAAAATCCTAGCGCTATTGCTTCTACAAAAAAAGCTGCCCCTTCTAGTGAAAAAGGCATTCCTATAATAGGACCCGCATGCTTCATGAATTCTGGCCATAACAAACCTAATTCAAAAGACAAAGCAGTCCCTGAAACTGCACCAGTAACAAAAAAAATTGCCACTCCTTTTTGCCAAGCTTTTGTTAGCGTTAAATAAATTTGATCTTTAGTTTTTAACCACTTATAATGTGACACCACCATAAAAAAAGGCATTACCATTCCAATACATGCAAAAATAATATGAAATATTAAGGTAAATGCCATCTGGAGTCTTGCTGCATCAAGGTTTTCCATAGAAAATTTTTAGAGAAAGAATGCTATTCTAATTACTCTATAAAGATACGACTCAAAGCCCATTCTAAGAAGAAAAACAGTAAGTCTTTTACTTTTTTTTCCATTAAATTTTAAAGCTTACAAATATTAAAAAAACATAAAATCAAACCCATTATAAATCTATTAACATCTTCTCATAAAACTCAATAACTTTTTGATGATTATAAGTAGTATTTCTTAAATACACTTATCTTTAATAACACTTTACACTGAAATCTTTATTTTCGTGGATAGACCAATTTATTTTACACAAATGTAATGGACATAATATCTATTAGAAAAATACTTATATGCATAACATTATGCTATTCTTTTCTTTGTATTGGGCAAGAATCGATTAGTATACAATTAGATAGTGCTATTGATTCTTTAGACGCTAATCCTAATTATTCTTATAGCGTTTTATCCAAAATTTCTAGAGATAAAGAACAACAAGATTCCATAAAATCTAAAGCCAAACTTTATCTAGGAAGCTACTTCAATTCCATAGGTGTTGTGGATTCATCTATGTATTACACAAGAGCCTCCTTAATCCACTTAAGAAATAAAAAACATTTAGCACAAGCATATAGATTATTAGGTTCCAGTTTTAGACGAAGCGGTAACATGGATGAAGCTATAGAAATGTTATATAGAAGTCTTAAGATTTCTGAAGAAATTGATTATATAGAAATGATTACTAAAGTCAAATCTGATTTTGGAATTTTAAACGCTAATAATGAAAACTATGATAAATCTATTCAATTTTTTGAAGAAAGTAATGCAGCCACTACAGATAAAAAAATCATTTCATCTAATTACATAAATATAGGAGCTGTATATTTTAGAAAAAAAGATTATGACAATGCAGAAAAATTCTTTCTCAAAGCTTATGAAATGATTCCTCCTAACACCTCTCCAAAGGCCTCTGCTACGTTAGCTTTAAATATTGGAGATGTTTTACACGAAAATAAGAAATATGAAGAAGCTTTAGCATATTTTAATGATAGTAAAAAGATTGCTGATCTTCATGGTTTTAAAGACAAAAGTATCAATGCCATAGTACACAAATCTAAAGCTATAGCTGCACTGGGAAAACCGCAGGAAGCTATTAACCTACTAAATAATAGCTTGGCTCCAGCAAAGCTGATCTCAAATTTAGAAATACAAAAAAACATTTATGAAAACCTAACGAATATTTACACTTCAATTGATGATTATAGATCCGCAAATCTAGCTTTAAACAATTTTCATACTTTAAAAGATTCTATTAGTGATAGTAGACAAAAAAAGACAATAACTGAATTAGAAGTAAAATATGAAACTGCAACTAAAGAAAAGGAAATTTTACTTTTAAAAGAAGATCAACTCTCTAGCGAAGCAGAAATAAAACGACAACGTTTATTAAGACGGTTTTATATTATTGGTTTTATCATTGTTCTAATCCCAATTATTGGTTTACTTCTAGTATATTATCAAAAACTACAAGTAAAAACAAAATATAATGCTCAGAAAGAAGAAATCAATCGCCAGAAAACTGCTTCTTTTCTAAATGAGCAAGAATTAAAACTGGCAAACACCTATGTAATCGCTCAAAACGAAGAACGAAATAGAATTGCAAGAGAACTGCACGATAGCATTGGAGGAAATATAGCAGCTATAAAATTACAGATGATTAACATCGAGAAAGATAAAAAAACACAAGCTACGATTATCGATCAATTAGATAATACATATCAACAAGTTCGAGAGATTTCTCATAATTTGATTCCAAAAAAAATTAATCAAACTGCATTTGCCAATTATATACGAGAATACATAGATACTATAGAAAAAGTTACAGATCCGGATATTACATTTATACCACATCCAATAGAGAAAATTAATACAATTAATGATAATCAAAAAGTAGAAATTTTTAGGATTATACAAGAACTAATGACCAATGCTCTTAAACATGCTAAAGCAAGAGTCATTGAAATATGTCTTAATGCATATAATGATTCTATAGAAATTATTTTTGAGGATGATGGTATTGGTTTTGATTCTAAAAAGGAAACAAATGGTATTGGTTTACAAAATATAAAAAAGCGCTTAACGTTATTAAAAGCAAAAATCGACATTGATTCTGCTATTAATCGTGGAACAGCTATACGGATTGAAATACCCATTGTACTAAATGACAAAAAGTAACACATATAAACTAGTAGTAGCTGATGACCATAAAATGTTCTTAGATGGTCTCTTAAGCATCATATCCCACGAATCTGATTATGAAATTGTGTATACTGCTAGTAACGGTTTGGATCTTAAGAAGTATATAGATATTAATACTACTGATCAAATTGATTTAGCAATATTAGATATTAATATGCCAAAAATGGATGGTGTAGCATTGAATCATTATATCAAAGAAAATCATCCCACTATTAAAACTCTTATTGTTAGCATGCTATCTGAACCTCAAAAGATTTATGAATTAACACAGGCAGCGGTTAATGGATACATCCCTAAAAATGCTAAAAAAGAAGAGCTTCTTAAAGCAATTGAAACTATTTTAAAAGGTTCTAATTATTTTTCAAACAGTATCAAAGAAGCTTACACAAAAAGTATTTTTGAGCAAAAACAGCATAACGAAATAAATCTCAGTAAACGTGAGAAAGAGATATTACAGCTTATTGCAAAAGAATACACTACTCAAGAAATTGCGGATCAATTATTTTTAAGTAAATATACTATAGAGGGATATCGTACAAGTTTGATTTCTAAGTTAAATGTAAAAAATGTCGTCGGGTTAGCAAAACATGCTATTAAATTAGGTTTAGTAGATTAAAGACTAATATCTAAACCTTTTACATACATCCTACACCAGCATCAATTACAATTTCGGTTCCTGTATTTACTAAATCACACACAGCATTTGGCATAGAAACAATGTTATTTTCCGAAATATCCAATACTTGTAAATTTATCAAATTACTAAGCTTAACAGGTATTTCTTCTATCATATTTGTTTTTAACAACAGGTTTTCTAAAAGAAATAAATCCCCTACGTTCTCATTAATTTCAACTAAATTATTTCCAGATAACTGAAGTCTTCTTAGATTGGATAGTTTTGTAATTCCTGCAGGAATAGTACTTATGCCTGCATTGTAAATATCTAACCTAGTTAATGTTTCTATTTCTAAAACATGATCTGGTATGGATCCTAATTGATTGGAGGAGATTCCTAAACTAGTTAATTTAGATAGATTTGTTATTTCTTGTGGCACCTCTAATAATTCGATATTATTAATGAATAATGTATTTAACTCCGAGAGTTCAAACAGTTCTGAAGGCAGTGTTTGTAAAGCATTATTAGACAAACTCAAATATCTCAGTTCTGTAAGTTTATTAATATCAGCTGGTATATCTACTAACATATTGGTATACATTCTTAGATCCGTTAGTTTTTCTAGACTAAAAAATTCTTCTGGAATTATTTCTATCTGATTTCCGCCGAGATTTAATACTCTTAAGTTATTAGACAAATCCTCAATCTGTCTTGGAATTTCTGTAATCATATTACCTTCTAACGATAATGTTTTAAGGTAAAACAAGTCACAGATTTCTGGAGGTAATACAGTAAGTCCTTTTTCGTCTAGCTCTAACCCTATTATCTTCTCATCTATAACTACGATACCTTCCCAAGCATAAACATTGTCACTAGTTATATCCCAGCCAAGTGTATTATCAGGGTTTTGATTAAAAATAGTAAGTAAAATCTCTTGATCTGTACTAGCAACAACTCGTACTCTTACTGTATAGTCTGAAGTTGTACCATCTTCTGCAATCACGCTATAATTTAAAGGATCGGAAAAATCTACAAAAATATCTGTACCTTGGATAATGGATGCAGATTCTGAAACTTTTATATTGGGTTTCAATGCTCTAACTGGAGTACCATATGGTAATACTACAGATATTATCTTATCATTCTGATCTATACGAGCACTAACATCAATCTCTAATTCTTCATTATCTGATGAGAGAAATGTAAATTCTAATATTTCTTTTTCGTTATTTAGTAAAATAACATCTGCCCCATCTATTTCTTTAGAACAAGAAAATATGATCAAACTACACATTACTAAAAGTAGGTTTTTATAGGTTAATAAGCCCTTCATAGGTATTGGTTTTAAGAGTTTTATTATTTGTGTGATATCTCTAAATCAAAAGTAGGAAATAAGGCTAGCGCGTACATCCATGATTTCCATAAAAAACATCCCCTGAAAACCACTGAGTTTTTATTAATATAACACTCAAAAATTATAATCAAACACTATCAAATAGATAATTCGAAAACTATATGAGTTTAATTTCGAAATCAAATTTTGAATTAATTATTTAATCTATTTCGAATGTACTTGGGAATTTGAGTTTTTTGTTCTTTACTATTTATTAACTCTATATATTTAGCATAAGACTTTCTTGCATCTTCTTCATTTCTTAAGCTCCAATATGCATCTCCCATATTCAAATAAGACTGAGAGTTTTCATGGTTCTGTAAAACAATTTTTGATAAAAAGATTGTTTCTGAATAAAGTTCTCTCCTTTTTAAATTGCCCTCTATTTGATTATAACTTAATAAATTGCTTTTTGAAACAGGGATTTCTCGAGTAATAATGGTTAATAATTTTTCATTTCCAATAATATCAAAATAAGATCGTTCTCTTAGACTATCTACAAGTGGTTTTAATACTAGCTCATTTACTGTCTGTAAATTATCTTTAAAATAAATTGGTTTTAATTCTAATGAAGCTAACGTATGTATTTCATAGTTATTTATTGATATTGTTTTTAGTACCTTAGAACCTTCAAAGCTAAAAGAATTTCTACTACTCCCATAAAACGCTATTTTTTTCAGATAAAAATTATCAGCGTCTTCCTCCCCAATAAAATGATTAAATAATATATACTCATTACCAAAACTAAAAGTATAATTTATATTAAATCCACCACTAGAGCATTCAAGATCAATGTCTGGTAAGGAATCATAACCAAAAGTACTTCTGTTAATTTCTATATTTTTTTTAACAACAATTTTATTTTTTCTTTTTATAATCAGTTTCAAAATTAATTCATCTCCTATAATTTCTTTCTGAATTAAAATTGTTGACAACCTATTAGTTTCACAGGATAAAGTATACTGATTACCTTTCAAAACTGAACTAGAAGTGGTTTCATAACTATTTGTACTAGCACAATTAAAAAATGAACTAACTAACAAAATCAAAACAATCACAAAGGGCTTATAAACATTATTCATAGTAATCATTACCTATTTCTCATTTTGTTAAATCTTTCAGCCATATCTGTACCTCTTCTTGTTACTCCATAATCTTCTAAAATTGCAGTTTCATAAGTCTGATGATTATCTCCCCAATTTAATGGATTCTCAGACACATTAGGATTCCTTGCGAAAAAATTATTCAAGGAATCTCCAAGATCATTTCTAACATATGCAGGTCTATTTATATGATGATCTAAAGCGGTCGCTCTTCCTAATCGTGATATTAAAAAATCACCTAATGTATGAGAATAACCTCTAGGTACAATTGGCAAAACCCTATCTCTTAATCTTGAGATAAAATCTTCTATTTGTTTTACTTGAAAATCATTATCATTTACTGCATTAACTATAGGTTCTAGTGGCTTACATTTTATTCTGGAACCGAAAGTAGAGGCATCAAAGCCCTCCCTTATTTTACGCTTTAAATCGCTACCTGTAATTTTTTGAGCATTAGGATCATCCGGATCTTTATAGAACATAGTATTATTCTCTACTGTCCAACCGCAACTTTCAAAAAGACAAACATATTTCTCAGCGTTAGAATTTTTAAATTCTGCTACCTGAATAGGGAACTCTCCTTGTCCAGTAGGATTAATTGTTTTTTGCATTGCGCCAGCAGTAACTATTTCACTATCATATGATTGAACCGAATCAAGATTACCTTCGTTTGGAGACATAATTATAAATATATCTTTTTCCATACTAGTAACTATTCCTTTTGAAATTATTTCGTTCCATTTAGCATAATCTTTTAATTTGTAACTACCGTTATATATTGGTCCATATACTTTAACCGTTCTACCATATCTTGTGCATCTAAACTGTCCATCATATTTTTTCCCGCAATTACAAACCTTAAGCTTAAAATATGAATCGTTATTTTCATTTAAAAACTCCTCATCATAATCCTGTTTATCTCCACTTACTTTTACTTTTAACCACAAAAAATCTATTACCGGGGGTAATTCCGGCTTTTGATTAGAGGGTAGAGGATAATCCTCTGGATTAGTAGATACCTCTGACCCAATTTGTGGCACATCTGATCCAAAAGTTAGTGGAACAGACGGAGTAATTAGTTGCATTTCTTCTACAGAAGGAGGAGGGAGACTAATAGGTTCTTTAGGTGTAAATTTTTCTTTCCATTCACTGTAGATCGTATCTGGATCTTCTACTTTGGGACGAAATTTAATTTTTACAACAGCTTCTCCTCGATCGTTAAAAATAGCTTTTAGTTCGGTTTTATTTGTATTCTCATTTGGTTCTTCTGCTTCTATAGTATCATACTGAATAACTGTAAGTGGAATTTCATCCTCCATTAATAAAAATGGGCTCCTTTCAAAAATTTCTATAGTTGCTTCTTTATCTTTTAAAGCAAACCCTTTTACAAAAATATAAGCATCTCTACCTAAAACACCACTTTTAATTTCTATAAACTCTTCTGTTTCTTCTATTGTCATCACTGGAACCGAAAGTTCTGTATCTTTTGGGTACTCACCATTTTCAAGTACTGAAGCTACAAGTTCTTCTGTAGTATATAAATCTTGACTTTCTAAATTTTCATTATAATTATTAGTTATTGCTGTAACTATTCTATTATAATTTTCATCAGAAACAATTGTCATTCTACTTCTAAATTTATAAAGTTCAGAAGGAGATCCTACATTCTCAGTTCTACTCTTTTCTATTTTTCTTTTTGCAAAGTATGCGTCAAGTAGGCCTTCTTCAGCTTCATTGGTAGCAAAAGTAGTTTGATTCGCATAATCAGCCCAATTACGATTAATCTCCTCAATTCTTTTAGAACGAGCTTCTATCAATTGTTGTGCTGCATTAATTCCTTCTTTATGTCCACTCATTCTAATATTCTTTTTATTACAAATAGATGTAATAATTCATAAATTTAGATGCCATTTATTTCTAATCATCCTATACAATTTACAGATTTCAATTCTAGACGATTTTCATTAACTTTAAATCTGTAAAGAGTCATTGATTCTATTTCTTGGTCATTTGCCTTAACAGGAACTAAAAGAAGATTGTTTTCCATTCTCACTGGATCATAACTTCTTAGCACTTCCATTAAATCCACTGTAAATATTTTTTTATTTAGTATTTTGTTCTTTAATAAATATCGCCTCTTTCATACAAATGCGCTAATTCAAGTTTATGAAAGTTATTTACCCAGCAAAATCTATTACCATTATTTTATATTTACTATTACTCTTATTAATTTTTAGGTATAACCCAGTTTTAAAGCCTATAAATACTTCCTTACAGTTTTTGTTTTTTAAATCATCTTTATAAAGAATTTCGGTATTTTTAGAGCTTATAGAATCTATTAAGATATCTTTTTCATTAAACACTTCAATATTGAATATGGAATTAAGGTTAGATTTTGAGTTTTTGAATTTTAATAAAAACTCTTCTTTACTATCAACTTTAGAACCTATAAATTTTAAAGGATAACTATTCTTTTCAGATAAAGCGATTAGATCATTACTATAAATATGATTAATATAATTAACAACAAATTCATTAACCTTTAAGCTATCTGAAAATTTAATACAGCTTTGATAATTTTTAATACTTCCTTTTTTTATTGTCCTTTTTTCACTGATGATCGAATTAATAGTTACGTTAGTGCAGGAACTAACTAACAATTTTATGATCAAAAAATAAAACAAGTATAATTTATTTTTCATAATCATTCTACCTCCTGTTTATCTTCAGACGGGATTATCCCCCATTCCGTATGTATTCTTGAAATGTCTATATTTCTGTCATTATCCGTTAATTGATCATTGAACCCTAACTCATAGTCAGCTGGGACATAAAATCCATAAAGTCTTTTACTTCCTATTGATTCTCCGTAAGGAGCTAGTTTTATAGAATTATCTTGATTTCCTCCTAAAAGGATGTAATCGCCATTAGTTGCCATTCCAAATAAAAAACCTGTATGACCTCTCCATTGACTAATGTTCGCATATACTACTATGCATCCATAAACAGGCACTTCTATTTGTTTGAAATTTTTATCAAAATTTTCATGGATTGGGGCTAAAGAACTAGCGCTTAATGCATAATTATAACCACTTTCTTCCATACACCAATTCATAAAAGCAGCACACCAGGGTCCATTTCTCGAACTTGTTGGTTCAAAAGGATTTCCTACAAAACGCAAGTAATTTTTGGCCATAGTATACATTGGTTCTATTCCTTCTACTATGCCTCTCGCCTTTTTTGCTTCTCTAATAGCAATTTCCATCCAAGGAGCACGTTTATTAACTTCTAATCTAAAATATTCTCCTCTTTCTTCAGGAAAGCGTCTTTCATAAGTGCCATTATCTCCAGCTACTTCTACTTTTAACCATAAAAAATCTATAATTGGAGGTAATGACGGTTTTGCCCCATGAAGAGGAAAATTCGCTGATTGATTCGTAGGAGATAATACATCTTCTCCAGGAGTACCATTTCCGAAAGTTAATGGTTGTTCTGGCTCAATTATTTGTATTTCTTCTTGAGTCGGAGGCGGCAATGTCATTCCTTCTTCGGGTTCTTTGGGTATAAATTTCTCCTGCCATTCTAAATAAACTGTATCTGGATCCTCCTTTTTTGGTCTTAGTTGTATTTTTACAATTGCTTCTCCCTGATCATTAAATTGAACTTTAAATTCTGTTTGGTTTTCATTGATCAAGTCATCTCCTTCTGGATCCAAAGATCCATATTCTAAAAATGTCAACGGAGTATCTTCAGCCTCCATTAATAAAAAAGGACTTTTTTCAAAAACTTGAATTGTCGCTTCTTTACCTTGTAATGCAAAACCTTTTACTACAATATAGGTGTCACTACCCAAAGTTACTATGTTTGTAGGATTGTAATATACCTCAGTAATCATGGGAATTACATTTGGTATAATTAAGATATCTCCGACACCAATCTCATCAGCTGAATCTAACGATGAATTGGCCTGAACTATATCTTCCACACTTACATCATCATAACTATTCGCTATTCTACCAAGAGTATCGCCACTTACAACTGTATATGTTTCAGGTTCTGTTTCTGAAGAATCATTTGCTGGTACCTCCCGTTCTTTTTTCTCAGCAAAATACGCATCCTGTAGGGCTTCTTCTCCTTCATTAGTAGCTAAAGTTGTTTGATTTGCATAATCAGCCCAATTGCGATTAATCTCCTCAATTCTTTTAGAACGAGCCTCTATCAATTGTCGTGCTGCATTAATTGCTTCTTGAATATGTTCACCCATAATTTCTTATGATATAATATTATATTTCTTTATCTATAGAATCATAAAAGATCACCTCTTATTTCTAGAAAATATCAACTATTTTTTTATTTACCTTCTAAGAATGTTTACCTATTAGGAAATTGGCACAAAAAATTCTTTTTCAAAAGTTATCTTTGTTAAGAAAGGTTTGTAACCTCTTACATGTTGCAAGAAAAACCATCCTCTAAATCCTGCTCCTAGTGAATAAAACTTTTGCATATCCGGTAAATCCAACCCAAAATGATCCCAATAAATCACCTCATATTTGATATCATACCCGTTTTCTTTTTTAGTATATTCAATAACACTTACTTCGTAACTCCAAACATCATTCACGGCAATTGTTAACCCTCTAAAAAGATTGTTATCTTCTCCTCTAGCAAATGAAGGAGAAGCACCCGGTCTTCTTTGCCATCTTACAGATGTATCTTCTGCTGCCGCAATATTTCCTCCCCTATTCTGTATTCGTTGTGTAATGTCATTTTCTAAAGCCGCACAAAATCTTTCTGTTGCAGAACTCTCGATAGCCGCTTGATTAAGTTCTGCATTCTCATAAATCCCTCCTTCATTATTTTGAAACTTATCAATCATGGATGCTATATTTTCTCTTAATGCACCTGAAGAAAGTTGAAACGCCATGATTCTAAAATCATCAAAAAGCATAAAATCAAAATTCAACCTAGTAAGATTAAATAAAATAGGTCTTATTTCTGTTATTTCTTCGGTCTTATATATTGCTTTATCTGTAACCCTATCTCCATTTGCGAACTTTATATGTTCTGTATCATTAAAACCATCCTGCTCATATTCTTGCTTGTAAGCTTGTATCTCATCTTCTGAATAAATCAACGTACTAGGTTCTCCTGAACCGTAGGCCATATCATTTGCAATTGCACTTCCATCTTCATTTAATCCTGGTATTCTATAACGTTCTATATAAAAAGGCACTTCTATATCCTGTAGCATAGATTCTGGCAAATCTGTAGGAACATCTATCTGAGCGGTATCTTTAATTACGATATCTACTCCTCCTGTTGCACATCCAATTGTAGAGTCTTCTAACAACATAAACTCTCCATCGATTTCTAAATTACTAGCAACTTCTTGCCATTGTTTAGGAGCAATTACACCTGCACAGGGCGGTGGACTTTTTCTCCATTTTTTGCATACTCCTCCAAAAACAAGATTCGATTTGTTTCGATCTCCATTCGTCGCACATGGCGTATCTTGTAATTGCACTTCGGTATGTGACACAACAAGCACTCCATCACTAGAACAGAGCGGACAGCTTAAGGTAGCTCCGTTTTTCACAAATTGTCCAGACATGATTCATAGGTTTTAAGCGTATTTTTTTTACATAATCTTATTCTATATCGGTATTATTATAAACCAAACTTTTATCTTCTCTCATAATATCCCATTGCCATTTAAAGAAAGAATGCATATTCTCTTTATTTGGATTTGCACCTCCAATAGTATTAGGATCAGGGTGATATTGATTAAAATAATCCATGTGATTATCTGTAAAACCCTGATAAAAAGTAAATGGTCGTGCAAAATATTCCTCAAAAGTATGCGGTAATGACAATGAATGTCCTAACTCGTGTATCACATTAGAGTCATCCAAAAGACCAAAAGGGGTCATAAGCACAGAATTACCCCATCCTGGATTTGCCGGATTATTAAAATCTCCGATATAAGCCATTCCTCTTAAATCTTCTCCTGTATCTGGATGTTTTAGTTGAAAAGGTGTTAAAAATATATACGTTTTTTTAGATAGGTTACTATTTATCCTATGTGTTAACCCTGTGTTTCCATAACGATTAAACAAACTAAGAAATGCATCTTCAAAACCTACAATAACTTCTAAACCTCCTTGGATTATTCCAGAATTTTGTAAATAGGTGTTTTTAAAATCTAATACCTCTTGATTATCATCGGGTAATGAAGTAATATCAAAATTTGTCAAGGACATAACGACAGGTTGAATCATTGCTTGCGAAAAAGAATGCTCTAATAAAGGTTTTATAAAAGACGTACTCTTATTCTGGGGGGTTCCGATACTAACATCTACTATTACAATTTCCATCAAGGCAATAGCATCATTTTGATATATCATTAATTTCCCTACTTCTTCCTTTTCTCCATCCAACTCCGCATAGATTTTTATTTCTTCATGATTTTCCAAAGGATTTCCTTCACATTTTATTGTAATTACTTTTTCAGCTACGTAAAAAATCTTGGTAGTAGTGCCTAAATCCCTAGTTTGCTTTTCTCCCAAAAGTTCACTTAAACTTATTTGCGATGGAGTGACTGTAAGTGAATCATTAGCTGATTCAAAAATAATTTGAGTAGCATCATTTTCTAATGGTTCTATCTCTTCTATTTCTATATTTAACTTTACCTCATTTACTCCATTATAAGAGACATTAGGAAAAATGGATAACCATGCCGGATAATACTCTTCTCCATAAGGAGTAATCGGATTCACTACATCTTTTGTTTTATATTCATTCTTTAAATCCTCTACATTTTTACATATAGGTAGTTGTTGGTTTAAAGGTCCAGAAAAAGAATTCCTTCCATTATCATATACTATAGTTTCAATTGGATGAATATATTCTTCTCGTAACCAATCAAAACCATATTCGCCTTTATAATCATCTGGTCTTCTTATATTAACCAAAAACTTTTTTAGCACGGCATTCTCAGTATCTGGCAAATCTGTTGGAACATCCATCTGAGCAGTATCATCAATACCAATATCGACGCCACCAGTACTACAGGTAATTGTAGAATCTTCTATTAACATAAATTCTCCGTCAATTTCTACATCTGTCGCAATTCCCTTCCATTGAGTCGGAGCAATTACACTTGCACAAGGCGGTGGGCTTTTACGCCATTTTTTACAAACCCCTCCAAAAACAAGATTAGACTTAGTTCGATCTCCATTTGTTGCACAAGGAGTGTCTTGTAATTGCACTTGAGTATGTGATACGATTAATGTACCGCTACTAGAACATAGAGGACATTTTAAAGTAGCTCCATTTTTTACAAATTGCCCTGCCATTATTATAGTTGAATTATACTAACGGTATTATGATATTCTTGTCTGCCATATTTTTCTATACTAGAAATTACAGCTCGCTGCAACCAAGATTCAAGTATCCCTTTAAAATTATAAGTTCCGTTTACTGAAACATATTCTTTATTTTTGGGATAATGAGCTTGTAATTGTAATTGAATATCTTCTGTTTCCTTTGCTGATTGTAATAAAACATCCTCTTCTGTAGAGACCTTTCCGTATTTTGTAGATAAATACTGTGAAGTAATACTACAAGAATCAGAACTATATTTTTGATAGATCGATTTTATTAATCCTCCAAAATTATGATATAGAGAAATATCTTTTATAATCTCTTCTTCCGAATTTAATATCGCTTCTGTTTTTAAAATGAAACGCTGTATTTGATTTCCTTTATACTTACTTTCAAAGTACATTTTTATTTTACTCCATTTTTCCTGTAATTCATCCATATTATCTATGGATAAGATTTGCCCTTTATAAGATACTTGTAAATTAAGTTTGTTATAAACCGAAGCTGTTCTTTTTATAATATCTTGCATTGCAAAGGACCCGTCAGAGAATTGAAAATTATCATTTTCAATCTCAACATTTACAAAACGAATGTATGGTTGGTCTTCATTGTATTCCATAGAAAGAGAAACTTCTTTCTTCCGAGAACAACGTATTTCTCCAGAATAATTAATAAAATTTGTACTTTCTATCAAATATTTGTTCATTCCTTGTTTCGGAATATTTAATTGTATCTCTTGTGTTCTAAATCTATATTTACTTGGGATCATGACTTATGTGTTAAAAAAATACGTTTATCCTTTACTAATTTTTACATTTCCTCCGCCTTGAAAAGAAGCTGTTGCTCCACAAGCAATCTTCATATTTCTTTTACTCTGAATTTCTGCATTACCACTATTTTGAATTAAATCACCTCCGATAGTATTTTTCATTTTACTTTCTACTGTATTTGTATGATTAGAAGAAGAGGTGTCAAAATTTCTCTCTGTATAAATTGTTGTATCTCTACCAATATTAAATGAAGCATCCTCTTTAACATTCATTTCAAAATTCTTTGCATTCAATGTCATGGTTTCCAATGCAGTGATGGTAATGTTATTATTGGCGGTATCAATATGAATTAGATTTTCATTCTTATCCTTTATAGTAATAAACTCCCCTTTATCAGTATCATTTAATTCAATGGTATGGCCACTTCGAGTTCTAATAGCTTTTACATTGTTTTTATCTGTTTTCCATCCTGATGGATTCTCAGATCCATTATACAATGCGCCCATGACAAAAGGCCTCTCTGCATTTCCACCCTCAAAACCTATTAATACTTCTTCTCCTACCTCTGGAATAAAATGAAATCCTTTATCTCCTCCAGAATGCGGAGTCATTACACGAAGCCAAGGCGTGTAAACTCCCAGCGGTTTTTGCCAATTTAATTGTACTTTTATTCTACCTATTCCTTCTGGATCATCATTAGCGGTAACTGTAGCGACCTCAGTCTCACTTTTAGGTATCTTAAAGATATTTGTATTAGGATATACATCTTGATCTACTGCAATTCCTTCAAAAAGATTTATATACTTCCCATTTTCGGTTGCTGTATGCGTTATTTTGATAATTCTATAAACGCCTTGATCGTTATTTTTTTCTTTTATTTTTACTATTCTTCCTAAACTAACACCAGGATTATCACTTTTACCGGTAATAATTACCTGTTTAATTTCTTCTGCCTTTTTTTGTTCCTTTACTAAATTACCAAGTCTTTGTTTAGTTTGAGTATCATTATAAGTATTTAAAAATACTTGTGTTTTATGAGGGAACATTTCTTTGCTTTTATTCGAAGCAAATCCATTATGCCCATTAATAGAACTTGTAATTTCTGAAGTGCCAACTTCATGTTTCTCATTACTTAGATAATCATTAGTAAAAAAAGAATAACTATTAGATCTAGGCTGTAAACGTCTAGAAAATTCTTGAAGATCAAACCCATAAGTTAGTGCAACTTCTTCTGAATTTTGAGGTTCTCCAAATATTAAATTTTCGCCATCATAATAAAACCATTCTCCGTATTGAGCGGATAGCCTACTCGCAAATTGAAAACTACTTTCTCCTTGCTGCACACAATAATGCAATGGATTATTAAATCTTGTAGTTATTGTAGTATTTAATTTTGAACGATCATATTTCTGAAAAACATCCGTAAGAATGGATGTTAGGTTTTCGTCACTAAATGATGCATAATGAGGTCCATCATCTGTAAGTATTGAATTGCTTTTAGCATTGATTAAAATAGAATCTCCCATGGATTGATGAAACCCATTGGTCACCTTTACTTCTGTAACAACGCCATTAAACTTTAACTCCTTGTAAACATTAACAGAATCTAATGATGAAATAGAAAGAATAATAGTTTGCCCTAAAAAATCATTGCTTTCATCTTCATAAAGATCAGAAACTTTTTCTAAGACATCTTTACGACATAAAATTTCTAATGAATGATGATCGTCTATTTCTTGCTTAAGTGTAAGTTTCTTAAATGCTTTTATAGAAACTCCCCCAATAAAAATTTGGATATTAGATTGAAGTGCCATTGCTGAGTTTTAAGATTAATTTGTGTAACCAATTAAAGTAACAAGCTATTATTCTTATTAACTAAATGTATTCAATGACAATAAATTAGGTTTCGAAGAATAAACAATAGTTCTTTTTGGTTATTCCAAATTTAGAAAACAACACCTCTTAGATCAACCAGATATTCAGTGAAAATATACCCCTGAAAACCACTATGATTATCAACGGTTCGTTACTAAAAAAAATAAGGATTACCCGTAAAAAGACTAATTAGACTAAAAAAATAAATGAGAAATTATTTGATCCCAATCCAATAGAAAAGAAAAACTGGATATAAAATAGATTCATATCCAGTTGTTAAAAGTATGTAGTATACATTTTGTTTTGGGGTTTAAATTGGTAAAAGTCTATCTATGAATTGCATGACTACTAGCCGCTGGTAATTCTTGTAAAAACTTTCTTAATATACTCCAATTGATTTTTAATGAAATAAAATTTGTCATGATTTCCTTTTTTTAAATTAATAAACATTTTTCAACCGATATTTTTATTGCCCTATCAGTTGCTTAGTAATTTTCAAAACGCGTGCCAAACTTTTCCTAACTCAAACACAACAACAATAGACTACTGAAAAACAGACAATTAAATCATTAAAAAAATATTCCAAAATTACTTTACTAACTTAAAAAAAGTACTCATTTTAAAGATACACTTGATATTTAATCAAAAAAAAACCTGTTAAGGATATTCCCTAACAGGTTTCTATTTATTTCAATAAAATAATAATCTATTTAACCATTTTCATCACCTTCACATTCTTATTAGAAATTATCTTTAGAAGATAAATCCCCTTAGGAAGGTTTGCCGTATCCATGGTTATTGTATTTGTTTTGTTATCCTTGATAAGTGTAGTATTCGTATTCTTTCCTGCAAGATCAAATATTTCTATACTAACACGATTATCATTCATATTTCCGGTAAAAGATAATGTCAAGGATTCAGTAAAAGGATTCGGCCAAGCTTTTACTAGCTGCAATGAGTCATTTCCCGGAACTTTATCGGAAAAAGAGCCTTTGATATCATCTACAGATGGACACTCATTAGGACAACTATCAAACCATTGATTATCATACCAACCATCACTAGTCCTAAACATGTCATTACTTTGTGATCCTCCATTATCATTAAAAACAATTCCTACTTCAACAGATTCATCAATTACATAAGAATACCAAGGGGATCCAATAATCTCATTCATCTCTGCTCCGGGCCAAGCGGGAGCTCCTGATATCGAAGTATTTGCATTTTTATCATACAAATAAATAAAAGCAGTATTCCAAGAAGAAGGCTTTTTAAAATAAACATCAAATGAAGTATCAACAATTACTCCCGGACATTCTCCAGGACAGGTATCTGTCCAACTGCTATTATACCAACCATCTGTTGTTCTAAACAAATCATCCGTCTGAGATCCTCCGTTATCATTAAAAACAATACCAACCTCAACAGATTCTTCAATTGTATAAGAATACCAAGGAGAATCACTTAGTTGAGTCATTTGTATTCCTGGCCAAGCAGGAAACCCTGGAATTGCAGTATTTGCATTTTTATCATATAGATAAATATATGCAACACCCCAACTATTTGGTTTTCTGAAATTAACAGTATATCCTGCTGTATCTTCGATAGTATATATTCTATTAATTACTGAAGAACTTCCTGCACTATTTATAGCAACTGCATTTAATTCATTAACTCCTAAAGAAGAAATGACAAAAGATCCTGAATACTCTGTACTTGTAGCATCTGGGACTGATCCATCCAAGGTATAATATATTACTCCAGAACTAGTAGAACTCATACTTATATCTACATTTCCATTAAACGTACCAGAACCAGGAGAAACTGTTAACACAGGAGGTTGTGAAACAGTAGGGCATTCACTTGGACAACTATCAAACCATTGATTATCATACCAACCTTCTGTTAATCTTGTTAAATCATCTGTTTGATCTCCACCATTATCATTAAAAACAATACCAACCTGTACATCTTGATCTATATTATATGTAAGCCAAGGAGTATCTTCTACATTATCCATAATAACTCCAGGCCAAGCTGGAAATCCAGGTAGTGCATCTCCAGTATTTTGATTAAATAAATAAATATTTGCAGATGACCAACTAGATGGTTTTTTAAAATAGACATTAAACGGTTCTCCATCACCTATTACATAGTTACGTGTAATAACTTCTGATTCATTTCCTTCTGTATTGATAGCTATCGCTCTTATAATAGTCGTATTACTTATATCAAAAGATGAAGAATATAAAGTACTGGATGCGGTAGGATTAGAACCATCGGTAGTATAAAAAATAGATGTAGCCGAACCTGAAGCTGTTGTAGATCCATTCATTTCAACAGTTACAGTATCAGTATAAACTCCTGAAATTGGATTTACAGATAATGTAACAGAATCTGAAAGGTCAAAAGGCTCTCCAACCAAAACAATTCCAAAAGTTGTTCCAAAAGTTATAGTTCCGCCAGAGACTGTTGCCGTTGTATCAGAAAAATAATCCTTAAGTACAGTTCCATCTGGCCACATTCCGAAAACATTAAGTGCTCCTTCGAAGTCATTATCTTGCCCCTGGAATACTAATGCTTTATCATTTTGACCATTACGATTATATTCACGCTTAAAAATATAAGGAGCATCACTTAGTTTCTGATGTGAACCTCCACCGATGGAAATATGTTCTCTTCTAAACTTTCCTAATTTCCTCCAATGTAATAACATGGCATCATCTATAGAATCCCAATTCATATCAGAACGATAGCCAGCATCCACATATGTTGTAGCATTAAAAAACTGACGCCCCGATTCATCACCATAATAAATCTGCGCTCCACCTGGAGATAATAATAACTTTACAGCTCCTTCAAACATATTACCCGTGTAGAATTCACTAAAGTCATGAGATCTCAGATAGCTTATCATGTTGTACTCTCCAGGGGTACCAAAACCACCATCATTATTATTTAGTTTTGCAGCAAAAGAACTAAATATTTCTTCCTGACCTAAATCGGTATAAGCTTCTTTCGGAGAACGAAAATTAATCATACTATTGAATTTTCCTACGGTAAAATCATCTGGTAATTGATCTCCAACATTACCTATTATATTTACCCCAGAATGCTCTCCAGTCATGTAAAAATCTAAATCATCCAATTTTTTAGTTGGATTGTTTTGTTTCCATTCTTTTAGCGCTGAAACAGCCTCATCTTTAAGCTCAGCCCAAGCATCAACACCTACATGTCTTTCGGTATCTACTCTAAATCCATCAATTCCATATTCTCTAACCCAATCGGTTAACCATTTTATTAAGTAATATCTCGGAGCTCTAGGTTTCCCTGTTCTAGCAAAATATGCATCCAATTCATCTATTTCTTGTTGCCTTCTGCCTTCTACATCCCACTTATCTAATAACCATTGCGGAAGATTAACTGTATTAAAGGATTCCGTTCTAATATCCGGTAAGCCAAAAAGAGGAGTTGTTAAATCATCACAAGGAAGCTCTCCATTCTCAGTTCCGCATTGTAATCGTACCCAATCTGAAGGATAATCTTCATCGACAAACTCTAACTGTCCATTTACACTCTTATATGTTCTATAGCCAGAATGATTCATTACAATATCTACCAATACTCTTATTCCGTGATCATGTGCCGTATCAATAAACTCTTCAAAATCTTCAGCACTTGTAAAATTAGGGTCAAAGGCTGTCCAATCATTTGTATGATATCCATGATATGGATAATCTCTGAATGCTGGATCATCTGCAGGTGGATTATTAAATCCATGTCTATTCTCTACAACTGGTGTAACCCAAATAGCACTAACTCCTAGCTCATCAAAATATCCTTCTTCAAGTTTTTGTGTAACTCCAGAAATATCTCCTCCATGGAAATCCAATTCATTGTTTCCACTATCCTGAAATCGATCAAAGTTAGAATCATTAGTAGTATCTCCGTTATTAAAACGATCTGTAATAAGGAAATAAACTGTAAGATTGTCCCAAGAAAATGGGAGATTTCTTTCTGACTGTGCACTACCTACTCTAGGTATACATAAGCACAATAATACCCCTAAATAGAGTAATTTTCTCATAATTAAGTTTGGTTTGTGTGTTAATAAAAGACGCTCTAGAAAACATCCCTTTTATAAGGGAATTACTCAAACGTTGTAATAAATATTTCTAAAAAAAAACGGGAAAATATAATTATCGAAGAATCGATTTTACACGAAAACGATTGAGTGTTGATATTTAATTCTTATAGAGTTAAAATTATGAAGAATGATTAAAAAATTAGCAAGGAATATAACAAATAATCTGTTTTGTTAACTCACAAACCTAATTCTTAAAATTCTTTAATTATTGAAGTAAAGAATTAACAAATTATAAAAACAACAACATTAATAAACCAGTAAAAACAAGTTTTTAAGGATATCTAAAGACTATCTATAAGCTAGTGACAATCAAATAAAAATCTTTTAATACTATAATTTTAAAAGACAAAAATGCGAGTATTAACTTATCACTTTTAACTTCGCAAATCTTAATAAAAGCTTTTTTATACCTCCATTCTCAAAATTAATTTCAGCTTTTTTATCTTGCCCTACTCCTTCTAATTGAAGAACCTTCCCTTTTCCAAAACGCATATGTTCTACAATAGTTCCCGGTACTAAATCTCCATCAAAAAGATTTGTTTTAGGAGTACTTGTTGTTCCATTAGACACAGGTCTTAGTTTTCGTAATTTACGTAGTTGTTCTTCTGATGGTTTATGAGAAACCGGAGGTGATCCAGAAACAGGTTTTTTAAGTCTTAATTTACTTTTATCAACTTCGCCAAAAATATCAGTATCCACTAAAGGTTTATAACGATAAGTATCGACTGGAGTGATATATTCTAAATATTGATCATCAATTTCTTCTATAAAACGGCTAGGTTCTGCATCTACTAATTTCCCCCATCGATAGCGAGATTGTGTATAAGTTAAATATGCCTGCTTCTCGGCTCTTGTAAGTGCTACATAAAACAGTCTTCTTTCCTCTTCTAACTCTGATCGGGTATTCATACTCATCCCAGAAGGAAATAAATCCTCTTCCATACCTACAATGTACACGTACGGAAACTCTAATCCTTTTGCTAAATGTATAGTCATTAAAGCCACTCTATCATCATCTCCAGTATCTTGATCTAAATCTGTAGCTAACGCTACATCCTCTAGAAACTCAGCCAAAGTTCCTGTCTCGTCAGCTAATTCTTTCTGTTCTTCAACAAAATCACGAATACCATTTAACAATTCTTCTATATTTTCAATACGGGCAATTCCTTCAGGTGTACCGTCCTTTTTAAGTTCTTGTAGTAAACCAGTATTTTTAGCGACCATTTCGGATAACACAAAGGCATCGGAACTCTGATTAGTTACCTGAAAACTCTTGATCATATTCATAAAGTTTTCAAGTCTAGTTTTTGTACCACTGTTAATCTTAAGATTAATACGATCCAAATTTTCTATAACTTCAAAAATAGATCGATCATAATGATTGGCAGCTACTACCAGTTTATCCACAGTTGTAGCTCCTATTCCTCTTGCTGGGTAATTGATAACTCGCTTTAAAGCTTCTTCATCTTTTGGGTTGATAATCAACCTAAGATATGCTAAAACATCTTTAATCTCTTTTCTTTGGTAAAACGATAATCCCCCGTAAATTCTATATTTAATATCTCTTTTTCGAAGTGCATCTTCCATAGCCCTGGATTGTGCATTTGTTCGGTAAAGAATAGCAAATTGACCATTAGTCAGTTGATGCTGCATTTGATTTTCGAAAATAGAACTTGCAACATATCGACCTTCGTCCCCATCAGTCAACAACCTGTTTACTAATATTTTAGGACCAGGATCATTAGCTGTCCAAACAACTTTATCAAGTTTTGTTTTATTTTTGTCAATTATAGAATTTGCGGCTTCAACAATATTCTTTGTAGATCGATAATTTTGCTCCAATCTATACTGTTGTACATTATCATAATCCTTCTGGAAATTTAGAATATTATTAATATTTGCTCCACGAAAAGCATATATACTTTGAGCATCATCCCCTACTACACATATATTCTGAAATTTATCTGATAATGCTTTTACAATTAAGTATTGTGAATGATTTGTATCTTGGTACTCATCCACCAATATATATCTAAAACGATTCTGATATTTGGCTAAAACATCTGGAAAACGGTTTAATAATTCATTAGTCTTAAGTAATAAATCATCAAAATCCATGGCACCAGCTTTAAAGCATCGATCAACATAATGCTGATAGATTTCTCCCATTCGCGGTCTTTTTGCCATGGCATCTGCTTCCACTAATTCAGCATTCTGAAAATATGCTTTTACCGTGATCAAACTATTTTTATACGAAGAAATACGAGACTGTACTTGTTTATATTTATAAATATCTTTATCCAATCCCATTTCTTTAATCACTGAAGAAATTAGTCTCTGAGAATCTTGCGTATCATAAATAGTAAAGTTAGATGGATATCCTAATTTATCAGCTTCTATTCTTAATATCTTAGCAAAAATAGAATGAAACGTTCCCATCCATAAATTCTTTGCTTCACTTGCACCAACAATATCAGCAATACGTTTCTTCATTTCCCGTGCTGCTTTGTTGGTAAAGGTTAGGGACAGGATATTAAATGAATCTACTCCTTGATTCATCAAATAAGCTATTCTAAAAGTAAGAACTCTCGTTTTTCCTGATCCAGCACCAGCAATCACAATCATAGGGCCATCTTTCTGCAGTACAGGAGCACGTTGTGCATCATTCAATCCAGCTAAATATTCTTCCAAGTCTTCTATGTTTTATAAGCCTCGAAATTTAAGTAAACTATCTATTTTATTGAACTAATATTAATGATACTTATAAACAAGTCATCAACGTCTTACCTACATTGTCTCCAACCAAATTTAAATATCAAATGACACCTATTTCTTATAGTATTGATAATTTTTTAAGTAAAAAAATCGTTTAAATGCAGTTTTTGTAAGATAAAATACATATATTTAGCATAATTAATAATCTTAACAGATTATACAAACCCCAAAATTAACCTAATTTTTTTCCTATGTCCCCAAACATAAATCCCCAGCCTATAGAAAAAGAACAAATAAAGTTCCTAACATTTCCAAAAGAGGATGTCCTTAATAAAAGAAAAGATCAAATAGATAGAATTCTAGAATTACAAAGAGCACTATCGTTAGGAAATTTAGAGCGTCAAAAAGTAAGAATTGTATTTGTTGATAGTAAAGGTTTAAAAAAAGTAGAAACCACTATTTGGGGAATTACTGATAAGGAAGTAATTCTAAAACAAGCTACAATAATTCCTTTGGAAAGAATAATAAGTATCTCTTAAAAATTTTAAGTGTTATTGCCATGAAAGCTCTCAATATTTTCTTAATGATATATTGAGAGTTTTTATTTATCAATTTTCAAACAATAAACTCTTTTCAGAGATGTTATGTTGATTATTAATCAACGCATAACCATTTTACTAAAAAAACTAATAAACCTATACTAATTAATGATTTAAAGAAATCTAAAAATGATTAAAATCTACCTCAAAAGTTTCATCTCAACCCTTTTTATAATTAATACTTTTGCTACTTATGCGCAGCAAAATTCTTCACAATTAATTGCAGATAATGTGGAGGGTCTTATTAAAAATCTTACTACTAAATCAAGGAGTTTTTCTATTAGTTTACCTGCAAAAAATGCTTCTGTATCCTTAACAACTAAAGTAGAAGAGGTTCAAGATGATCAAACTACTTATATCGGAAGTATTGATAACGAAAAACTCTCCACTTTTACAATATATAAAACAAAAGATAAAATAGATGGGACTTTAGTGCTTAGAAATAATAAAACGGGGTATGAAATTTTCACGAATGATCTAGGAAAGGTATACATAAAAGAAGTTGATATTAATTCTCTAGTTTGTATAGACTTTGAAGCAATTAAAGAAGAAAATCAGTTAAACAAAAATGATACGTCTTCGAGAATGCCTCCCCAATTAGAAAGTCTTCCTGGAGCGCCAGGAATTATTTATTTAGATTTTGATGGAGAGGTCGTTTCTGGAACAAGTTGGGTAAGTGGAGGAACAATTAATGCGCAATCTCCAAATTTTTCTGATCAAAAAATAATAGATATTTGGAAAATAATGGCTGAAGATTTTAGTGCTTTCAACCTAAATGTAACTACTAGAAGAGATTTATATGATGCAGCTCCACAAAACAAAAGAATGATGTGTATTTTTACTCCTACTAATGACGCGGCGCCTGGTTCTGGTGGTGTAGCGTATTTAGGTTCTTTTTCTTCTACTAGGACTGATAATCCTTGTTGGGTATATAACTTATCTACAAGAGCCGCTGGAGAAACTGGATCACACGAAGTAGGACATACATTAAGACTAAGTCATGATGGTAGGCCTGGAGAAGAATATTATGCTGGTCACGGACAATGGTCTCCTATAATGGGATGGAGCGCCAGCAAACCAATAGGCCATTGGAGTATGGGAGAATATGATGATGCTACACAACAACAAGATGATATAGAAATTATCGCTGGATCACAAAATGGTATCGGTTTTAGAGAAGATGATCATAAAGATGTTCTAGCAGAAGCAACTCCTATTCTGGTAGATACGGATGGAAATGTCAGTGCTGATCAAAATTTTGGCTTTATTCATAATCGTACCGATAAGGACATCTTTTCTTTTGTAATTGAAACAGGAAATGTATCCTTCAATTTCAATCCCAGCCCAGACAACCCTAATCTTAATATACAAGCTCGTATTCTAAATGGTATTGGAGAAGAAATTGCTACTTCAGACCCTTCTGGTCTTAGTGCTAATATTGATTTAGATCTTACGTTTGGAACGTATTTTATAGAAATTGATGGTGTTGGCGAGGGTAATCTAAGTAATGGATATTCTGATTACTCTTCTATCGGTAATTATTATATATCTGGTAAATATATTCCGGGTGATAATAATCAACCACCAATAGCAAATTTTGAAGCAGCAACAAATTGTTCTACAGTTAATTTTAATAGCACCACAATAAATAATGTAAATACATATTCTTGGGATTTTGGAGATGGAAACACTTCTACAGAACAGAATCCAACTCATACTTATGCCAATAGTGGAACGTATAGTGTATCACTTACTACATCCAATAGTGCTGGTGAAGATACTAGACAAAGAGATGATTTTATTTCTATTAATATTCCGCAACAACCAATTGGCGAAAATCAAAGTATTTGTATTGGTGAATCCGCTTCTTTAACTGTTACCGGAAATAGTGAATTTGAATGGTATGATGCTCCAACTGGTGGAAATCTATTATATACAGGAGCAACGTATGAAGCTAATACTTTGCAAACAAGTCAAACGTATTATGTATCAGGGTCTTTTGATAACTGTACAACAAATACTAGAACGGAAATACAAGTAATTGTCGAGGAGAACCCACAACCTCCTACCCTTTCAATTCCGGACACCAAAAATCTAACAGTAGAATCAATATATGCACAATACCAATGGTATTTTAATGGTGTAATGATAACTGGAGCTAATGATTCTCAGTATAGACCCGATCAAATAGGAGATTATAGTGTAGAAGTTTTTAATGAAACTGGCTGTAATGCTATTTCATCAATATTCTCAGTAGATTTATCTCAATTAAATCTAAGTCAAGGATCCAGTGTTTTCAATTTTTATCCAAATCCTACAAGAGATATACTTATCATTGATGGACTAACTATTAACGAAAAAGATATAAGAATTGTAAATACATCTGGACAAGTCGTAATGAATACGATCATACAGCCTCAAGTAGATTTAACTAAATTATCTAGTGGACTTTATATGATTTTAATAAATAATAAATCTGTTGGTAAATTCGTGAAACTATAATAAAATTAAGCCAGCATCAAAAGCATATTTTTAAAATATAAAAATATGCTTTTTTGTTTCATAATGATCAAAAATGCATTTTAACTTTCCTTTAATAGATTTTTGAATATCTTTAGAAACCAAAATTACTAGGCTTGAAACACACATTTTTATTTCTCCTCGCTTTACTCCCTGGGATGCTTTTTTGTCAAAAAGAACCCATAAAAGGAACTATTATTACAGAATATGGTAAAACATACGATGTTAAGAACCCAGATTTTAAAACTGATCTCGCAAATGATTTAAAAGCAGTTTTTGATGTAGGGCGATCCTTTAATGATAGTACTAAAGTAAATCCTTTAATAAATACAGCTGCCAGATATCTTAACATGCACGTACATGCTGGAGTATCTGTAAAAAAACTTAAAGTTGCGTTAGTAATACATGGGAGTGCCGCTAATGATATATTAAATGATGAAAATTATAATTCGAAATTTGGTATCAATAATCCTAATACTGCTTTAATTTCTGCACTTGCAGAAAAAGGAGTTCAAGTTATTTTATGCGGACAAACTGCGGCTCATAGAAACATTTCTAAATCTGATACACATCCAAAAGTAAAATTTTCGTTATCGGCAATGACTGCTTTAGTGCAATTACAAAATAAAGATTTTAGACTCATTAATTTTTAACTCAACGTACTTTATGAAAAACAACATACTAATCGTCATACTTCTGTTATGTTGCGGTATACAGGCGCAAAAAATAGACCCTTCCATAAATTCTATGTCAGAAAAAGTAGAAAGTAAGGTGATAGAATGGCGAAGAGATTTTCATCAAAATCCAGAACTATCGAATAGAGAATTTGAAACAGCAAAAAAAATTGCAAAACATCTAAAAAGCCTTGGTATTGAAGTAACAGAAAATGTAGCTAAAACTGGAGTTGTAGGAATTCTAAAAGGTGGTAAAGAAGGAAAAGTCGTCGCTTTAAGAGCAGATATTGATGCATTACCTGTAACGGAAAGAGTAGAAGTCCCTTTTAAATCGACTGTAAAAACTACTTTTCTTGGTTCAGAGGTTGGTGTAAGTCATGCTTGTGGACACGATACGCATACTGCAATATTAATGGGAGTTGCAGAAGTTTTAAGTAAGAATAAAGAAAAAATAAGTGGTACTGTTAAATTTATTTTTCAACCAGCAGAAGAAGGTCCACCACCAGGAGAAGAAGGTGGTGCTAAATTAATGATCAAAGAAGGGGTTCTTAAAAACCCGGATGTAGATGCGATCTTTGGACTTCACATAAATTCAGGAACACCAGTAGGAATGATACGATACAAACCAGGTGGAACCATGGCTGCCGTAGAGCGTTTTGTAATCGATGTAAAAGGAAAACAAACTCATGGATCTGCTCCATGGACAGGAGTTGATCCTATTTTAATTTCTGCAAAAATTATTGACGGTCTACAAACTATTATTAGTAGAGAATCTCCTTTAGTAGATGAAGCAGCAGTTATAACAGTAGGAAAAATAACTAGTGGTGTACGATTTAATATTATACCAGAAAGTGCAGAAATGATTGGTACGGTAAGAACACTTGACCCAAGAATGCGTCAAATGATTATACGTCGTATGAATGAGATGGTTCCTGCTATTGCTAAAGCGTATGGTGGAGAAGCAACCATAACTTTTCAGAACAATACTTCTATCACTTATAATGATCCCGCTCTTGTAGCAAAAATGTTGCCTACCATAGAAGGAATTGCTGGAAAAGAAAATGTAATTTTATCCAAAGCTACTACCGGAGGAGAAGACTTTTCGTATTTTCAAGAAGTGGTACCTGGTTTTTACTTCTTCTTAGGAGGAAAATCACCAGATGAAAAAAAAGCGGCTTCGCACCATACACCTGATTTTTATATTGATGAAAGTGGTTTATTACTAGGTGTAAAAGTGATGTCGCAATTAACATTAGATTATTTAAATGCTCAATAATTTTAATTACTAAATGGATACTGTATTAGATTTTATTAGTTCTATATCTTGGTGGATGTGGATTTTAATCGCTCTTATATTCATTGCGATTAGAGATATATTCTTTAACAAAAAACATACGGTTAGTCATAATTTCCCTATCGTTGGACACCTTAGATACCTTCTGGAAAGTATCGGGCCAGAAATGAGACAATACTTTGTAGCTAATAATAGAGAAGAACTTCCTTTTAATAGAATTGAAAGAGGATGGGTATATGCTTCATCTAAAAATGAAAACAACTATGAAGGGTTTGGTACTGATCGAGATATTTATCAGCATCAACATATTTTTATAAAAAATTGTATGATTCCTTTTCAGATGAATACGGATCATCCTAATAAGCTTGATAAAACCTTTTTACCTTGTGCAAAGGTAATGGGAGCATATAATCAACGTAAAAAACCATATCGCCCCGCATCTGCAATCAATGTCTCAGCGATGAGTTATGGTTCATTATCCGCTCGTGCTATTGATTCTCTTAATAATGGAGTAAAAAAGGCAGGTGCTTATCATAATACGGGAGAAGGTGGATTATCACCATATCATAGTAATGGTGGGGATGTTGTTTTTCATTTTGGCACAGGGTATTTTGGTGTTCGTACAGAGGATGGAAACTTTTCTATGGAAAAAATGAAAACTTTAGTTGAAAAAAATCCATTTATAAAAGCCATCGAAATTAAACTTTCTCAAGGAGCTAAACCCGGTAAAGGTGGTGTACTCCCAGGTGCAAAAATCACATCAGAAATTGCTAAAATTAGAGGGGTAGAAATAGGTAAAGATGTCTTATCACCTTCCACTCATAAAGCTTTTAAAGATGTTCCAGAATTATTACAATTGATTGAGGATATAGCTTCAGAAACGGGATTACCTGTTGGGATCAAAGCCGCAATTGGTAAAACTGAACAATGGGAACTACTTGCGGAGTTAATGGTAAAATCTAATAGAGGCCCCGATTTTATTACAATTGATGGTGGCGAAGGAGGAACAGGTGCTGCTCCCCCAAGTTTTGCTGATCACGTATCGCTACCTTGGATTTATGGTTTTAGTGCTATTTATAAAATATTTCAAAAACACAATCTAACAGATAGAGTAGTTTTTATCGGTAGTGGTAAATTAGGTTTTCCTGCAAAAGCTGCCATGGCTTTTGCAATGGGGGCAGATTGTATTAATGTAGCTAGAGAAGCAATGATGAGTATCGGTTGTATACAAGCGCAAATTTGTCATACTAATAAATGTCCTGCAGGAATTGCTACACAAAGTAAGTGGTTACAAAAAGGAATAAACGTACCTCTTAAATCTGATCGACTGGCGCAATATTTTAAATCGTTTCGGAAAGAACTAATAGAAATAACCCACGCGGCTGGATATGAACATCCTTCTCAATTTACAATGAAAGACATTGATGTAAATGTGGATGATGGTGAGCTCACAAAAACCTTAGAACAATCTTTTAAGTATAGCAAAACCCCTGTAGAATTTACTTGTACTCAAGATTTAAAAGATTGCGCTCATCTTGGAGGAAATTATAAAGAAATAACTAACAAATAGTAAAACAATATACATGAATCTCGAAATTATTCCATTACTAATCTCACTAATACCTTCTCTCTTTATTACGATATTGGCACTCTTTTATTTCAAAACGCATACAGATAATGAAGAAAAGCGAAGACGGTTTTTATTACATCAAGAAAATCAAAAACAAGCACTTCCTTTAAGATTACAGGCTTATGAGCGCATGGCTTTATTTTTAGAAAGAATTTCTCCTGGTAAGCTATTACTAAGAACGGCTCCTATAGATGATGATAAAAAAAGTTATGAATCATTATTGGTAAATACAATTGAACAAGAATTTGACCATAATCTTACCCAGCAGATTTACATATCCGATGAATGTTGGAATATCGTAAAAGCTGCTAAAAATGGAACTATTGCTTTAATTAGAAAGACAGTAATGAAAGAAGAAATAGACTCTGCTAATAAAATGAGAGAATTTATCCTAACAGAGATCATAGAAAAAGGTTCGCCTAGTGATACCGCTTTATCTGCTATTAAAACTGAAGTTGAAGACTTATTTTAATCGTATTTAGAATTTCACATATAATCAATATCCTATTGACCTGAAACAAATAAAATCATATATATAAAACATTAAAATTATGTTGACTGATATTAATCCCAAGCTACCAATGAGAAATAAAAATGTTACTAAAGATTTCTATATTGATAAATTAGGGTTTAAAGAGTTTGGGAATACTAATTTTAATGAATATTTAATGATCGAAAAAGATGAAATTCAAATTCATTTTTTTGAGTTTAAAAAAATCGATCCTAAAAAAAATTATGGACAAGTTTATATTAGAACTAATAACATAGAACAACTATATCAGACTTTATTAAGTAATAATGTAAGTATCCACCCGAATGGAAAATTAGAATCTAAACCTTGGAGACAGAAAGAGTTTTCTTTACTTGATCCAGATAGTAACCTTCTTACATTCGGTCAAGCTATTTAAAAAAACGAATAAATAATGGCATATTATTATCTCTTCCCTTGTTGTAACTGTATTTTATATTATTGAAGTTATTTTTAAATGGATTTGAAATTATATATACCAAAAATTGTCATTCTTTTTATTGGGCTATTCATGTTTTCACTTTCCAGTTCAATGGTAAGCATAACCGGTCCATCTACTATTGAATCTAGTATTATACCAATTTCAATTAATCAGAAAGGGGAAATACTATGTAAAACACGTTTTTCAAAAAATGAAATGGGGGCTTATAGTCCAATGGAAATTCAATATGGATTTTGTATTATCACAAAGGATACAATTAATGAATTCATAACTAAAACCCTACTCCCTACTCCCGAATCATCATATTTTAAACAAAAGGATTATTGGGATATCATCTTTAAATCAAAAACAAACCAACAACAACTGGACGAAATAAATAAAATAATACTAAAAAATAAATATAGCTTTTCATTAACGGATCTAAATATCTTTAAAATCAATAAAGTACTTTCTATTTCTAAATTTGAAAAGAATAAAAATACTTCGCTAAAAAACAACAAACAGAAAGGATTGAAGGGTGCAAAGAGTAAAGAATATTTTAGTGATAAAAAAATACGGGTATTGTATGATTTTGGCAACATAGTAATTCTTGAGAATGATAATAATATTGATCAAAACGAATTAGAATTGGGTGCTAATTTTGACTATCATAATTCTTCAAACATCACTACAGATAATAATGGTAACAATATAAGTTTAGGATTTGATATTAGTCAAGTAACGGGTATATTGATCATTAATAATATAAATCCAAAATGAAAGAAACTCTTTTAGGAATATTGATTATTATACATCTTGGATGCAAAGGGCAAAACAAGGAACAAGTTTTACATAAAGAGACTCACAAAACAACTAGAGCTTCTTATCAACAAAAAACCAAATACATACAAACATTAAAAGAACTAAAATTAGCAACTGATTCGTCCAAAAGTTATGAATCAATAAAAAGCAGCATACAAGCTAAAAAGCTAGATTACAAGGGATCATCAACTGATTCCTTATCTAATTTATTCACAATTTCTTTAGTAAATCGAATAATCCCATTTTGGGAAGGTACAGAATGGTCTTTTGAAGGACATACATCCGTCCCGAAGAAAGGGAAAATCGCTTGCGGGTATTTTGTTTCAACAACTCTAAAACATATTGGTGTAAATATCAATAGGTATAAACTAGCTCAACAAAGCCCAATTAATGAAGCACAAAGTTTAGGAGTGGAATCTAAAGTCTTGAAAATTTCAGAAAATTCTATTGATCAAAATATCTCTAAAATTAACTCGACTCTAACAGAAGGAATTCATTTTATTGGATTTGATACTAGTCATGTTGGATATATTCTAAAAACAAAAGATCAACTATATCTAATTCATTCAAATTACATTGATTCTAAAGGAGTAGAAATAGAAAGAATTGAAGATTCAGATGTTTTTGCTTCTTATTCCGTTTATTACATTTCTGAACTTAGCACCAATAAACATCTTTTAAAAAATTGGATACAAGAAACTGAAATTCAAGTAATCAGTGCAAAATAAAATCCAATAAGAAAGCACATAAAAATAAAAAAAGCACTCCTAACTTAATCACGCTATAAAAAGATGATCTTTTTTTCAATCTTGATACGTTTATAAATACTAAAAGACATTTTTTCTTGTTATAAAACATATGTTTTATTCTGTAAAACAATAGTACATACTCCTGTGTTTGATGAATTTGCTTAGAAGAACCCAGACACTCTTCTAATCAAGCTGTCCAAAACCAGAATATTTAATTGGAAGCTGTTCATCATTCTTCCTCCTTTTTACGCACGGGTATTTATAAATATCAAGAAGACTATGTTTTCTTGATAAGCGAGTCATTTGTATAAGTGAATCAAACCATTATCAACAAATTCAATATCAAGTCAAATGAAAAAAATTGCACTCTTAAAAACAAAAAACCAACATTATTTTAAACAAAAGCAACACAGCTTTTTAAAAATACTTAGTTTATTTCTACTATGTGTTTTTTATCATAATACTGCATTCTCGCAAGAAAATGAATCATACCATTTGGGAAATGAAAAGACTTTTACACAAACCTTTTGGAATAAAAAATCTGACATAATTACGCTCGACGTTTCAAAAGATATATCCTATAAAGGAAAGATCACCAAAACAGAAGGAAACACAGATACATACTCTATTATTGGAAGTATAAATGATGATAATACTTCTACATTTCATATTACAAAACAAAATAATATCATTTCTGGCCATATCGTATTATACAAAGAAAAAATAGCATATCGATACTACTCCGATGATGTGAACACTGTTCTCGTTCAAAAAATCGACATTCATAAAGTTCTTTGTATAGATTATGAAAAAGTAACTTCAGAAGAAACTAATACTAATAAAGCATCTTCTAGAGCACCTTTATTATCTAGTCTTCCTGGATCTGCATATACCGTATATTTAGATTTTGATGGAGAAGTAGTTAGTGATACCTGGTGGGTTAATGGAGGTACTATTAATGCACAACCAACAGGATATAGCGATGCTAAAATCACAGAAATATGGAGAATAATGGCCGAAGATTTCAGACCTTTTGATATTAATATTACTACAGATAGAACTGCTTTCGAAAGTACTCCAATCAATCAAAGGATGATGTGTATTTTCACACCTACCACAGATGCAGCTCCTGGATCCGGAGGTGTCGCATATCTCAATTCTTTCTCTAATACCAATATAGATAACCCATGTTGGGTATATAATAGTGGAACCAGATCAGCTGGAGAAACAGGATCTCACGAAGTTGGTCATACCTTAGGCCTATCGCACGATGGTGTGCCTGGAAATCAATATTATGCTGGTCATGCAGATTGGAGTCCAATTATGGGATGGAGTGCTAGTAGACCCATTGGACAATGGAGTAAAGGAGAATATGACAATGCAATTACACAAGAAGATGATATGGCAATCATATCAGGAAATAGAAATGGTTTTGGATATAAAGAAGATGACCATTCGGATGACATAGCACAAGCCACACCTATACAAGTAAGTACAGATGGAACCGTTAATCCATCATTACATCAAGCCTTAATTTCTACAAAAGGGGATAAAGATTTATTTTCTTTTATTACTGCTGGTGGCGAAGTGAATTTTAATATTGATCCAGATCCATTTTACCCAAATCTAAATATCCAGGCTAGAATAATTAGTGGTACAGGAGAAGAGCTTGCTATCTCTAATCCAACTAATAGTCTTAGTGCTAGTATTAATGCTACATTAGCGGGAGGAACATATTTTATAGAAATCGATGGTGTTGGAGAAGGAAATGTTTCTAATGGGTATTCGGATTATTCCTCTGTTGGTTTTTACGAAATCTCAGGATCCTATACTCCCGGAAACAATAATCAGCCTCCTATTGCTAATTTCGAGGCATCTATAAATTGCGATCAAGTACGTTTTTTAAATACGTCTATCAATACAATTACTTCGGTTTCTTGGGATTTTGGAGATGGAACTACTTCTACAGAACTGAATCCTACACATACCTATACGACAAACGGTACATATACGGTTTCACTAACAGCGACTAATACAATAGGGGAAGATACTAATATCAAAGAAGATTTAATCACGATCAATATTGCAACATTACCAGAAAACATGAACCAATCCATATGTCCTGGAAATACCACCACTATAACAGCATCGGGTAGTTCTGGTTACATATGGTATGACGCTATAGATAGTAATACAGCTATTGCTACAGGTGCTGACTTAGATGTTTCTAATCTTACAGAAGACCAAACATTTTATGTAGCAGGAACTATTGAACCTATTATATCTGCAGTAACTGGAATACAAGACATATCATCTAATTCTGGAGATATTCATCAAGGAGGGTTTAATCTAGTTTTTGATGTAAATCAGCCTATTATCCTTAAAAAAGCGAAAGTAATAGCAGAAGGATCTGGAAACAGAACATTACAACTTATTGATGCGGCTGGAACTGTACTAGAAACAAAAACTATAAATATTCCTGATGGAGAAAGTATCATTGATATCAATATGAATATTCCTGTAGGAACAGATTTGGAAATAGGTTTTCTTGAAGAGGCAAATCTTTTCAGAAGTAATGATAATATTAACTATCCTTATATTGTAGAAAACGTAATTAATATTAAAAGAAGTTCTGCAACCACTGCGCCAGAAGGCTTTTACTACTATCTATATAATTGGGAAATTTCTACTTTAGGTGGATGCCAAACTACAGAACGTGCAGTAGTCGAAATAAGTATCTCAGATGCTCCAGCATTACCAACAATGAATGTTAATGCAGAAACAAATGAAATTTCGGCGGTAGAACCGTATACCTCATATCAATGGTATTTTAATAACCAAGAAATAGAAGGTGCTACCGGTTCTAGCTACATAGCCGAAGAAACAGGTACTTACGCATTAGAAGTATTTAACGATGTTGGATGTAGCATATTCTCTGAGAATATTGAAATTCAGCCATTATCTATTATCGATATTGAATCACCAGAAAATCAAATCATCTTATATCCTAACCCGGCAAGAGAAATCTTAAATATAGGTGGAGTATCTGCATTAGAAGATAAATATTCTCTAAAAGTAGTAAATAGTTTAGGTCAGACAATCATAAATAGATCTGATATTCCTGAAACTTTAAATACTAGTTCTCTTCCAGAAGGGTTATACTTCTTACTTATCAATAATAAATTAGTAGATCGATTTATTAAAACAATAAATTAACAATAGTATCTAATAATCTTATGTAAACTAGGCCATACTAAGTTTCTTTATTTTAGACTTACTTAGTATGGCTTACTTATAGTATAAACACAGCTAGAAAATTACCCTGCCATATCAATATTTTTTAATTTATTTTCTTCTGCTTGCTTTGCTTTATCGGCTGCATATTCGAATCCTTGCTGCCACCAATTACGCATCAATTTTTTATTAAACACTAGCGAGTTTTCTGTCAATTTAGAAGGTGTATAATATAAATTGAGTACTACATTTTTATTTTTTGCAGCCAACTTTCCTACCACAGTATCGTGACCTTCTACCTGATCAAACATAAAACTAAACAAGTTTACCATTAAAGAAAAAGGATTCTTACCTAGTACTTTATTATGTTCCATATTTTCGGATTCTAGGATAACAGCATCAACTTCGGTAGCACCTCTTTTGATTGCTTCTCTAATAGGAACCATTGAACCAAAGCCACCATCAGCATATTCGCAACCATTTTTGGTTACTAAACTCATAAAAGGAACATAATTACAAGATATCCAGATCCAATCACAAAAATCCTCATAAGAAAAATCCTTTATAGACTTATACTCCGTAGTATTTTTTGTTAAATTAGATACTGTTACAACAATATCTTCCACCTTTTTTTTAGCAAGTTCAAACTCTATTTCAGAAAAATTTCTACGAATATTTCTTCTAAGATTCTTGCTTTCTCCAAAGGTTCTTTTTCGCTTCAGGAATTGTACAACCGTGTTAAAGAAATTAATTGAAACAAATTCTCGATTACCTTTCTTTCTGGTTCTAAAAGGATTTACACTAAAAATAGTACTTTGATTTACATTGGTATAGATATCATATACTTTATCAATGTTTCCTAATGCTAATTGAGGTATTAACAAACTTCCGGTAGAAGTTCCGAGAAAAAGATCATACTTCCTTCCTTCCTCCTGCATTAAATATTGAGCTACGCCACCTGCGTATGCTCCTTTACTTCCTCCTCCGGATATGACTAATGCGCGCATATATTTTGATTATAGTCTATTTGATATATTTTTTTCTTTGGCAAATTCATAGCCTTTTTTCCACCATTTTTTCATTTTCTCTTTTTCAAATACTAATGAATTCGTGGTTAATACTGTAGGTGTGTAATATAAATCCATAGCCACATCTTTTCTAGTCGCTATAAATTTACCAATTCTAATATTTTGATGCTCTATAGTATCCATCATAAAATCTACCATACTCGTTATTAGAGTAAATGGATTTTTTGTAGGCATGCGATTAAGGTAATTAATTTCGGTTTCTAGAACAATCACATCAACCTCTGTAGCCCCTCTGCGAATAGCTTCTTCTATAGGTACCATCGAACCCAATCCTCCATCAACATAATCACAATTGTTTTTCCTTACCAAACTCATAAAGGGTGGATAATTACAAGAAATCCATATCCAATCACAATACTCCTGATATGTACACTCTTTAATAGATTTATACTCTACTTCATTGGTTGATAAATTTGTCACCGTAATAATAACATCCTTATCAGTTTGTTTAATTTTATGAAAATACGTTTCTGTTACTGATTGCTTAATAAGATCTCTAAGGTTTCTACTATCCCCAAAAGATTTATTACCTTTTATTAAATTTCGGAATACATTAAAATGATTAATTGAAATTTCATTGTACCCTCTTTTCTTTTTAATAACAAAAGGGCAATTTCTAAAAATTGAAGATTGATTAACAGAAGTATATATATCTTTGATCTCTTGTATTTTAGCGAGAGCTAAATGAGAAATCAAGAGACTACCAGTAGATGTCCCTACATATAAGTCGTATTCCCTTCCTAAATCCTGAATTAAATACTGTGCTACTCCACCTGCAAAAGCTCCCTTACTTCCTCCTCCGGAAATTACTAATGCACGCATATCATAGTTTATGGGGTTAATTTCTTTTCTAAAAACTCTTGTTGCCTCTTCGGCAAATTATTCTTTAAATCTACATATTTCTTTTGAAAATTAGGACTCTTCAAAAGGTTATCCAAAACTTTTCTACAAAAGTTTCGAAATCTCCAATTATAATGTACCGCTCCATCAACAAGATCTATAAGGGATTGGTCGGAAAAAGCCTGTAAACTTTCTAAATATGTAAAAGCATTTTCTCTAGTACTAAAATGATGTTTCGAAGATGAATACCCTGATAATTCTGTATAAAAGTCTTGATGCTTCTCGCTTTGATATTCTTTGGTACTTAATGCTAAGACCAACCACAGAATTCGAACATTTTTATCATTAAATCCAATGATATCTTTAGTTTGCTCTAAATATCTACTTCGCTCCGAAGGAAAATTAGCCCATAAATGGTATAGTGCCGGTTCTATAGTAGCATATGATTGATCTTCTAATAAGGACTCATACTGTTTTTGTAAACTTTTAGGAATACTACTCATCGTATTGGCAATTGCTTGTCTAACATATATGTTATTAGTCTCAAATGCTTTTGTAAACAATGCCAATGCTTCTTGTGATGTATCTCCTTCTAATTGATAGATCACCTCTTGACCTAAATATTCGTTTATGGGAAAGTCTAAAGCTGTTGCTAACGTTCCCCATTTGCCCGCAATGGGTTGCGTTCGCTCTGCAGCAAGATTTAAATATTTTTTAATAAATGTAGACTTTGTCAATATATCTAGTGCTTCTTGCGAAGGAAACTCAATTGCTTCCAACCATATTTTTTGATATTCTGATAAATCTGCGCCACTTACTTCTTCAGCAATAGTAATAAAATCAGATGTGGTCACATTACCGTATTTATGTTTCTCTAAATAATTATTAATTGTTACCTTAAAATGCGCTTCACCAATATCATTTTTAAGAGCGTGTAGTGCCCAGGCACCTCGCTGATAGAACGTAAGAGAACTGGCCTTAGGATCTAATAAAGAAGTAGCATTATTAGCTTTAGATTGCTCTGTAAGTTGTTCTGCACTTTCATATAATTTATACTGAAAATATTCTTCACCAAAAATTTCTCTTTCTGCTAGCAATGCGTAATACGTAGCAAACCCTTCTTGAAGCCAATGATGTTTCCCTTCTGTTTCTGTAACTAAATCACCAAACCATTGATGAGCTAATTCATGAGCATTTACATTAATATAATTACGATCATTGAAACCAATATTATCAACTACAAAAGCATCAGAAAAAATCGTTGTTCCTGTGTTTTCCATCCCCGCATATAAAAAGTCTTTAACCGGAATTTGCTTATAATTTTGCCAAGGAAAAGCATATCCAATCTCTTTTTCGAGAAAATCAAATAGCTGTTTACTGTGCTTATAAGTAGGTTCGAATTTGTCTTTATCCTCTGGATAATAATACATTTCTAATGGAATACCACTTTCCGAGGTTTCCACCACTTTTTCATATTTACCAATAGCCAATGCTAGTAAATAACTACTCATAGGGTGTACCATATCATATTCCCATCGTTGGATAGAATCATTTACCGCTTGCTTGCTAACTAATTTACCATTAGCAATTACTTCATAATTTGAGTTATAATTGATTGTCAAATCAAATATGACCTTCTCATTCATATCGTCAAAACTAGGTAACCAATTAGATGTGTATTTACCTTGTCCTTGCGTCCATATTTGATCATTACCCTGATAATCATTTAAGAAATAAAGTGCCTTTTTAGGAGCAGCTATATACTGTATTTCGATAGTTTGCTCAGCTCCTAACTTAAAATCAGAAGTGATTTCTATTTTTTTATCATCATATACTACATCTATCTTCTCGCCATCTAATAAAACATTCATAATTCGCATGTTTTGTGCATCAATAAAAATAGATTGCGTAGGTTGCTTTATCCGAAAGGTATAAATTACTCTTCCTTCTACTTTTCTATAATTCGCATCTAGAAATATATTTACCTTTCCTGTTATAAAATCTACAGAGGATTGTTCTTTTTTTGTGTTTTCAAGTAAACTATCTACTTGCTGAGCATTGATTCCTATGGAAGCAACACTTATAATTAGACATAAAATAAATCGCATATCATTCAATAATCAAACGTTCTGCCAAAATAACGATTTTACTCTGGTTATGTGACAAATTTTACATTGAAGATTTTTATGATTAATAGTATCTTCGCTTTAATGAATCCTAATATTTTACAAACTCCAATTGATTATCTAAAAGGTGTTGGACCATCCAGAGCCGATCTATTGCGCACTGAGTTAGGAGTACATACCTATCAGGATTTAGTAAACTTATTTCCAAATAGATATATAGATAAAACGAATTACTATAAGATAAGTGAGTTACAACGTACTTCTGCAGAAGTACAAATGGTTGGTAAAATTGTTCACATTAAAATGGTAGAGCAAAAACGAGGAAAACGTTTAGTGGCAAAGTTCATAGATGATACTGGAGAAATGGAATTAGTCTGGTTTAGAGGTCATAAATGGATAAAAGAAAACCTAAAACTTAATACGCCTTATGTTATTTTCGGAAAAACTAAGTATTATAATGGTTTCAGTATGCCGCATCCAGAAATGGAATTACTTTCGGAACATGAAAAGAATCTGAAAGTGATGATGCAACCAGTATATCCTTCAACAGAAAAATTATCAAATAGGGGTATTACTAATCGAGTGCTGAGTAAAATGATGCAACAATTATTTTTGGATACAAAAGCACGATTTTATGATACACTTTCTGAAGAAATTAGATCAGAACTAAAATTAATTCATAAAAGTGAAGCAATTCTTAATATTCACTTTCCTAAGAATCAGGAATTATTGGCTAAAGCGCAATACCGATTAAAATTCGAAGAATTATTCTATATCCAATTACAATTAATTACTAAAAAGTTAATCCGTAAACAAAAGATTAAAGGATTTCCTTTTACCGAAGTCGGTGATTACTTCACAAATTTCTATAACAATCATCTCCCTTTTGAACTCACCAATGCGCAAAAACGAGTGATTAAAGAAATTCGAAAAGATATTGGCAGCAGTGCCCAAATGAATCGATTGTTACAGGGAGATGTTGGATCAGGTAAAACAATTGTAGCTTTAATGACAATGTTATTGGCTATAGATAATGGATTTCAGGCATGTTTAATGGCTCCAACCGCGATTTTAGCCAATCAGCATTATCAAGGAATAGTAGAACTAACCCAAGAATTAGACATCAATGTACGGTTACTAATGGGTAGCTCTAAAGCAAAAGAACGTAGAGAAATCCATCAAGAATTAGAAGAAGGAACATTACATATCCTTATCGGAACTCACGCTGTTTTAGAAGATAAAGTAAAATTTAAAAATCTAGGTTTAGCGATTATAGATGAACAACATCGATTTGGAGTTGCACAACGTTCTAAATTATGGCATAAAAACACCTATCCTCCACATATTTTGGTAATGACAGCAACACCCATCCCTAGAACGCTAGCGATGAGCCTTTATGGTGATTTAGATATTTCTGTTATTGATGAATTACCACCAGGTAGAAAATCTATTAAAACAGTACATCGATATGATAGTAATCGCTTAAAAGTTTTCAAATTCATTGCCGAAGAGATTCAAAAAGGAAGGCAAATATATGTAGTCTACCCTTTGATTCAGGAATCAGAGGCTCTGGATTATAAGGATCTAATGGATGGATACGAAAGTATTGCACGCTCCTTCCCTACTCCCAGCTATCAAATCTCTATAGTACACGGCAAAATGAAACCTGCAGATAAAGACTATGAAATGGAACGTTTCGTAAAAGGCGAGACGAATATCATGGTTGCTACTACAGTAATCGAAGTAGGTGTTAATGTGCCTAATGCCAGTGTAATGATTATAGAAAGTGCAGAACGTTTCGGACTCTCACAATTACATCAATTACGTGGTCGCGTAGGTCGCGGTGCAGAACAGAGTTTTTGTATATTAATGACCAGTCATAAACTATCATCAGACAGTAAGACAAGATTAGAAACCATGGTACGCACCAATGATGGTTTTGATATTGCAGAAGTAGACCTAAAATTAAGAGGTCCTGGTGATATTATGGGTACCCAACAAAGTGGCGTTCTTAATCTTAAAATAGCAGACATCGTAAGAGATAATGATGTGCTGCAAACGGCAAGATATTACGCTATGAAAATTCTAAAAGAAGACCCAGCATTATCTCTAGAAAAAAATAAAGTACTATTATTTACTTATCAGCAACTTGCTAAACATAAAAATATCTGGAACTATATTAGCTAGGGCGTCCGAGCGGGCTATCCATTATATCTTTTTTTTAGAGCAGTATTCTTAGGCTCTCGAAGAACACTGCTCTAAAAAAAAGGATGCCATTCCTATCCCTGACGCAATTAAGCCTTATTCATATATGATTGCCATTGGATTAACACATATTTTTCTTTTTCGTTCTCCTTAATAGTCAAAAAACCATATTCATAACAGAATAAGTATACCTGTCCTTTATTATTTTTCCAATAATGAGTGAAATACTTAGGATCGAAACCTTCTTTTAGAAGCTTTTCTTTACGAATAGTTACTAACCCAGCTTTATTATAGTATTTTAAAACTTTTCGATTCTTTTTTAATTGTTTGTCTATTTTTTTAAATAAAGAATATTCTTTCTCTTTATTTTTCTGATAATAAAAAGCAGACCTGCAATAAGAAGAACAGAATTTTTTTCCTACCCTTCCCTCGATTTGTTCTTTACAATACGTACACTGTCGTTCCATAACACACCTTTGTAAGATAGTGTCTTCAAACCCATAAATGTTACCTATCCATCGAATTAAACGTTTATTAAACGTTTAATTCGATGCCTTATATTGTGATTGATTATAAAACAATACATCTTTGGAACAAATGAAACATATTAGTAAAAACATCACCTTAAAACACTTAATGATTGATCAACAAAAAATGATTGGTTTGCAATTTTATCCGGATAAAATAATCCAGGCTTTAATCAAAGAGCTACCTAATCCTAGGTGGAGTAATCATTTTAAAATGCCTTATATCATTAATAATCAAAAAAATATAGATCTAATTTTTGAGAAGTTTAGAGGTGTGGCTTGGATCAATTGTAATTATTTTTATAGCGATAAAGTGATTAACCATTCTAACCCAATTGCTAATATTCAACCACTTAAGAATAGAACGCTAGCAAGCACCTACAGAGTTTGTCCTGAAGAATATTTACAAAAACTATTATTAAAACGTTATTCTCAAAATACGGTAAGATCTTATGTAAATGCTTTTGAAGCTTTTATTAATTATTATACGGATATTGAACTTTTAAACATTGGTGAGCTAGAAATAAGAAGGTATCTTAGAAAATTAATAAGTGAAAAAAAATCAAACTCTTATATTAATCTGGCCATAAATAGCATAAAGTTTTATTACGAGATTGTTCTTAATATGCCAAATAGGTTTTATGCCATAGAACGACCTAGAAAACAACAAAAACTTCCTGTTGTATTATGTAAAGATGAAATTTTATCCATCATCAATAATACCAATAACCTAAAACACAAATGTATTGTTAGTCTATTATATTCTGCCGGATTACGAAGAACTGAGTTACTCAATTTAAAAATATCAGATATTGATAGTAAGCGAATGGTAATCAGGGTTGTCCATGCAAAAGGTAACAAAGACAGATATACATTATTATCTACTAATGTATTAAAAGATTTAAGGAGTTATTTCAAACAATACCAACCTAAACATTATTTATTTGAAGGGCCAAAAGGAAATCCATACAGTGCAAGCAGTGTAAAAGCAATTATAGAAAAAGCCGCCAAAAAATCTAAAATTACAAAGAGGATAACCCCACATACGTTAAGGCATAGTTTTGCTACGCATTTACTAGAGAACGGGACAGACCTACGTTACATACAATCATTACTAGGGCATAGTTCTAGTAAAACAACCGAAATTTATACTCACGTCGCTACAAATACTTTTAGAATGATTAAAAATCCTCTAGATTTGTAGATGATAAAAGAGATATAACAGCAATAGCTGTTATAACATTGTTGTATGCAAGCTAAAAAAAATAACTTTTGAGAAAAATATTTTACATAATCGGACTTTGTTTTTCGTTTTTTGGAGTTCCACTTTTTTATTTTATGGCTATAAATACAGGAGTAAGTCTGAAATATGAAACGGAATCTGGAGAGTGTATTTCTCAAGTTTCAGGAATTGACTTGTGCAAACAACAAGATTTATTTCTCGGACTGACATACTCTTGCGGAATTATATTTCTGATTTTAATAGGCATTTTAATTTACAAAACAGTTAAATGGAAAACATAAGCGAATTTTTATACGGAAAAGACTATTCGGATAAACTCGACAAGTTTAATAAAGAGATTAACCAAATTCACGCTGAATACAACGGAGAATTTGACACAAGTGGCTACTTTATAATGCAAACTCACAATCAAAAAGGAGAAGTGAAATTGGACTTTGACAAAAACAAAAATATTCCGATTGAATTAAAAGAAAATGTACTGAAAGTATTCAAGGAAATATGGAAATAAGCCAGCATACAACACGGTGTATAAAACATAGCTAATAAGTGCTTAACCGAAAGGTTTGTGCTTGTTTAAAAAGTCCGCCAAATTTTTAATTTGGCTTTTAGAATAGAAAAATTAAAAACAAAATATAAAAATTCGGCTATGTGTTAATCCGAAAAGTTAGTGTCTTTTTGTACGCTACGTTTCATACACTAGACCGTTGTACACAATTAAGGGCTAACCTTTACGTGAGAATAGGAGTTGTCGGAGTTTTTCTTCCAAACTCTCTTTTTGTTCTTTTCCAACTTCTCAGCGAATGCAGAGAATATTTCTTGAACTCCTATTCCGTGTCGCCCAGCACTATCAAATAAGCACATAAGAGCATCGGCATATTCTTCGGGCACTTGCTTTCCTTCGTTTATGTCTGCTTCTATTTCTTCAATCTCGCTTTCAAGTTTTCTCAGTGAGCTTATTGCCGTTGCTTCAGTGAATGTTTCAAGGCTCCACTTTAACCTTTCGTTTTCTAATTCTACTATATTCATAATATCAAGTTTTTTATTTCAAATCCGCCCTTAACAGTGTACAACACTGTATAAAAGGGCATTAAAACGCCTTTTATACTCAGCCGTTGGCAGTAATTACGAACCTAAAAAAATGAAAATACTCAAAAACCTCTTTGGTTCAAATCGCAAAGAAAATAATAAGCCTACAAAAGAGAATAAAATTGAATCTCAAATTCTATCAAACAAAAAAAGTGGAATTACAATTTCAAACAAAGCAAAAGTTAGCTTTGCAGATTACTTTTCTGAAAAAGATATTAGTCTTCCAGAGTTAATGGTGGCCGACAAAGTTTATGATTTAGGAATTGGAGGATGGAACATTAAGGCTCGAATTTATGGAACTCAGGAGCAATATTATATTGATTTTTTTGCTGTTCATAGAATGACTAATAGTAGACACGAAAGATTAAAACCTGACGGAAAACTTGAAGGATTAGAATATTTATGGGAATTTGGATATCAGGTTTTCGAAAATGACCCTGAAAGAACTGAAAGGGAAAAACAAAAAAGAATTGAGGAAAATAATAAAGTAATAGAAGTTCTAAAGAAAAAAGGATTTTATTAAAAAACTACTGCCAACACGGTGTATAAAACATAGCTAAATAAGTGCTCAACCGAAAGGTTTGTGTATATTTAGAAAGTCCACCAAATTTTTAATTTGGCTTTTAAAAAGAGAAAAATTAAAAACAAAATATAAAAATTCGGCTCTGTGTTAGTACGAAAAGTTAGTGTCTTTTCACACGCTACGATTTTATACACGAGCCGTTAGGCACAAGGAAAAAGAAAAATTGTTAATAACCTACGAATAACTTTGGAATAAAAATATATTTGAATTGGAATAATTTTTATACGTTTGTTACGTTAGTAATTTAATACGTTTAAAAATGAATATTGAACAACTTCAATTTTTTCCGACGAAGAAGAGTTTCGACTCTGCGGATTTTGAGACACCTAGTAATCCTTATTTTTTTCAGCAGATATCAGCAAGTGTATTTGAAGGTTTTGATCTTTTTTCAAAAGACAATAACCATTATTATGACAAAACAACCAAATCAAATATGCTTAATAATGCAATAGCATTCGCTATTAATAAGAATTGTTCTGGTCCTAGTTTCAGTTTTATTCCTTCTTTGTCAAACACAAGACGTTCCATAGGAATTTTAGACGATAAATATGTTTTGATGTTCAAAAAATCTCCCGTATCGAATTTAAGAACACATCAAGATGATCTAATTAAATATCAACAATTGGACAAACATGTTTTGTTTTTAACATATGTAGTTGACGATTTTTGGAGTGAAATTAAAAAAGTAGAGTTCAAATATTATTCAACACCAATAGATATAATTTACACTTATAACATTACTAACATAGAACAAACAAAAGTTAAAGAAATGGTTGCACCAACATCTGAACAACCAATTGTAAAAATTAAGAAAACAGCAAACAGAAGAAAAAAAGCTCAATAAAGTATGTTGAACGATATCAACCCAAGAATGCTAATTTTAGCTAGAGAGTCTCGTGGACTTTCTCAAACGGAGTTGTCAAATAGATTGAACATATCACAAGGAAAATTATCAAAGGCAGAAAAAGGAGAACAAACTATAAATGATGACACTTTAACTGACCTTGCCAAAGAATTAGATTATCCCAAACAGTTTTTCTATCAATCAACCCCAAGTTCACCTGTAAGCCATTATTACTACAGAAAAAAGATTACGATTCCTAAAAAGGTCATGGCTAAAATGGAATCTAACATTAAAATTTTTAGAAATAATATAGATGTTTTGATGGATTCGGTTGAGTTACCAGATTATAAGGTACCAACTTTTGATCCTTCGGAAGAAGCACCAGAAGAAATAGCCCGAAAGGCAAGGTATATTTTAAAAATACCCAATGGACCTATTGAGAACCTAACAAACGTTCTTGAACGAAATGGAATACTAATTATAAAAACTGACCTTTTCAATGAAAAAACTGATGGACTATCCACAATAAGTGATAAAGGAACTCATATAATCTATTTAAATGAGAGAATGCCAAATGACCGACAACGATTTTCATTAGCTCACGAACTAGGACATATGATAATGCACTTCGACATTCCAATAGATTCAGAAAAGGTGGAAGAACAAGCAGATAGATTTGCTTCAGAATTTTTGATGCCTAGAAAAGAAATTGAAAGTTCACTAAGAAATCTAACATTCAATAAACTTGGTGATTTAAAAAGGTATTGGAAAGTATCTATGCGTGCGTTAGTGCGTAGAGCAAGAGATTTAGGGCTGTTAAATGACAAAGAATACAGAAATTTTCAAATTAATTTTTCGCGTAGGGGAATGAATAAAAGCGAACCAATTCCTCTTCCAATAGAAAAACCTTTTGTTTTGAATCATATAGTTGAATTACATCTGACAGAATTGGATTACTCCGTTGAGGAATTAGCGAGGGTTATAAATTTAAATCTAATTGAATTTAAAGAAAGGTTTATTCAAACTGAATCACCTAAATTAAAGATAGCTAGAAACTTTTAACAAAAACCCAGTGCCTAACAATTTGTATATTGCATATGCCGCCTTTGGCAGGCAAACGCAACATACAAGAGACGTTGGCAATAATATGAAAAGACGAACCAGAATAATAATTGGAATTGTAGTTATTGGAATTTTAACGTTAAGCAGTTTTTACTTTTTACCAAGTGAATCTTCATTGTATCTGAAAAGCGATATGACTTATTTCAAGAAATCGATTATGCCGATTTCAATCATTTTATCGATAGTGATTGCTGTTTTAGTAATATTTGACCGAACGGAATACAACGGAAAAAAATGGTGGAAAATTATGTACATTATCTACATAGGAATTATGTGTTATCTTATTTACCCAATGATGTCCGATACAGTTTTAATGCTCGGACTTAAAACAAACAGATTGTCCAGTAATGAATTGATTATTAAAAAATTCATTGTAACGATTAAAGATAGTTATGATAATTTGGATAATACTGTTTGGGGAAGAGTTCCAAATAAAATGTATGACGGAGAAATCGACAAATTGAAATTAACCCAAAAAGAATATGATTTGGTTAATGAAAAGCAAGAAATCATATTAGAAATGGAAAAAGGAATATTTGGAATTCCATTTAATCCAATAATAAAAAAATAAATACTATTGCCAACACGGTGTATAAAACATAGCTAGTAATTCCTAAATTCAGAGGTTGGTGCTTATTTGCAAAGACCGCCAAATTTTTAAATTTGGCTTTTAAAATGGAAAAATTAAAAACAAAACATAAAAATTCGGCTCTGTGTTAATCTGAAAAGTTAGTGTCTTTTTTTACGCTACGTTTCATACACAAACCGTTGTGTGTAATGTCAGAACACCTCGTCTGAATTCAAAATTTGCAACTTTTATTACGAAATACTGTGTAACTGACATCTAAAATGACAGTATGTCATAAGAATCTCACAAAAACACTACTTTTTCAGTAAATTTTTAAATGGTACGGTTTGTGACTATTTGAATGTCAAGGATTAAGAGTTGGGACAAGACTGGTAGGTACGTTTTATGTAAAGTGCACATTAGTGTTCCACGCGCAGACTTCGGCTGACGTGTGAAGAGAGATTCCAATCTTGCAAACCTGCATCAATGTTATTACAAGTTGCATTGTTGAGAGGACTGTAAGAAGGTCAATCTTAGTTTCTATTTCTGCCGATACTGTCATAAGTGATGGTGTTAGTAAAGATACGAACTTTATTCTATCAATGAGTGGCGTTGCCTATAGCGAAAGTGAAAAGCAACTTCAGGATTGTATCTACCGATAAGTGAGCCACGACCAACTCTAATCCTTTTTTTTAATCAATGTTTGACAATGAATGACGAATGGCTAAAATTTAAAAAGTATCCACATATAGGAAAACCATTAACAAGTCAAAAAGACAAGACTTGGTTAAAAAGTTATATAGCAAATCCAGAAAACATTGCAAATCACAAGTTCGTGCCACTCTTGCACAGAACTTTAAGTCAGCGAAAATATAGACCGCTAAAAAATGCACCCAAGAATAATAGTGGAAAACGTCAACGAACAGTAAGCGACAAGAAAGAACGTCATATTTATTTTCCATCTCATTTAGATTCAATAATTTATAGCTATTACAGTCATCTGCTTACAAAAGCGTATGAGGAATATTTAGAAAACAAGCCTTATGGCTCTGTTGCTGTAGCGTATAGAAAAATCCCTATCGGAAATGGTAAAAGTGGGAATAAATCTAATATCGAATTTGCATTCGAGGCATTTGAATTCATTGAAAAAAATAAACACCGAAAACTTTCTATAATTATTGCAGATGTAACTTCGTTTTTTGACAATCTTGACCATCGTATTTTACATAGTCAATGGAAACGTGTTTTAGAGACAACCAATTTACCTGATGACCATTATACAATATTTAAGAATCTTGTTGATAATAAATATGTTAATGAAAACGAATTGTTTAAAAGGTTTCAGCATAAATTAATAATTGAACGTTTTAGACCAAATGACACAAGTAAAAAAGTATTAAAGCGAAAAAAAGTCAGTAAAATCTATAATATGCGACACGAAAATGTTGTTGCATTTTGTGACAAAGATGAGTTTTTCGAAGAAGCAACTGATTTAATAAGAGTTGACAAGCCATATAAAAGAGATGTTCGCAAAAAACTGAATAAAGCGGAAAAAAAAGGAATTCCGCAGGGAACACCAATCAGCGCAACACTAGCCAATATTTATATGCTTGATTTTGATGAACGAGTATATTCAGAAGTTACGTCAAAATCAAAAGAAGCGTATTATCAAAGGTATAGTGATGATTTAATAATTGTTTGCGACCAAAAGGATGAAGAATATTTTTATGACTTGATTCAAAAAGAAATTGAAGTTGAAGCGAACTTAGAAATTCAAGCAAAAAAAACTAACGTCTACAGGTATGAATTTAATGAAAAGTCAATTTTTAAAGGTGGCATATTAGAAAATGACTTAGTCAACCCTAATAAACAATTAGAATATTTAGGATTTATGTACGATGGCTCAAAAGTAAAAGTCAAAACTGCTGGTTTTTCAAAATTCTATAGAACTATGAAAAGGTCATTTAGAAGAGGTGCACATTTTGCAAAAAAAGCACACATTCCATCTGATTCACTTTTCGAAACTAGATTGTATAAAAGATTTACTCATTTAGGTTCTAAAAGACGTTTAAAATGGTTGCCAGACGAAAACAGTCCAACTGGATATAGTCCTTCAAAGCACTACGATTGGGGAAATTTCATAAGCTATCTCAACAAAGCAAATTATGTTATGAAAGAAATTAATGGAGATGATTCTATAAGTCAGCAATACAGCAAGGTTTGGAATAAATTTCATAAAATAAAAAAGTCTACATATCAAGAGTTAGGCATTGAAAAGTAGAAAACACTACACACAACAACGTATATAAAAAATAGCGGTTTAAGTGCTTAAACGAAATTGAATTTTATAAATTTATGGTCAGTTATAATCCGAAAAGTTAGTGCGTAAAAACCCGCAACTTTTCATATACAAGACCGTTACCTGCAAGCTGAACGAACCGATGAACATAGAAACGGCAAAATATATTTCAAACTATTATCATCAATTTTTCAACGAAAAAGAAAACATTGCTCATCGTCATATAAATTCCTTAATTAAACTTAATGGAGAATCAGAAAATTCACCAAGATTTAAAATCTATAAACGCACAGGAAAAATAACTTCTGATAAAGAAGCACTTGAATTAATCAAAAATGGAGAAACTGAATTCCTAATAGACACAGCTAACCGAATATTAAAGGAACATAAAGAAGAAATCTTTCTAAATAATTGTCCGAATTGTCAAAAATTAGCAAGAACACCCAAGGCAAGACAATGCAGACATTGTGGAAATAAATGGTTTGATTCTGACGTTAATTTAAAAAGCTAAATAAATGAACATACTACAAAAAATAGCCAGAAAGATAATAAAACAGTCATTTGACCTTTCTGTTTCAATAATCGAATTCTTTAGCGAAATGGAACCTTATAAACAAAAGGTTTCGGAATTAAGAAATCTCGAAAACGGAACTTTAGGAAAAGAAATAGCTGAATGTCTTGACAACCATAATCTGAATTTAGTTCCTAAATACGAAAGTCACGATTTGAAACACGTTTTGCTTAATTACCAGATGACAGCTGAAGACGAAATCCGAATGCAAGCTTTTATGGTTGGAAATGGAAATTATTCTATTCCTTCATTTGCTATTTTGATTTTCGGAGCAATTTTACTTCCAGATTTGTGGCGGACTTTTTACTCGGACTTTCAAAAAGGAAAGAAATCTATCGGAATTTCGAAATGGACAATCGAAAAGTATGCAACTCGAAATCTGACTGAATTAAGAGCTGAATTATTAAAACCAGAATTTGAACAAAAAACAATATTCGATATGAAACGAGTTACTAAATTTGGAGCTTTTGCTTCAATAACAGCAGGAATTTTTGGAATGTTATTCTGTTTACCTTTTTTGTTCTCATCAAATATGGCTGATTTAGTTGGTGCTGGATTTCCTTTTATTGGTGGAGCAATATTAGCAGTTGGAGGACTTTTAGCATTATCAAATTTATCACGTCCGAATAAAAGCCAGCAGGTAACAATACCTATAGTTAATACGGGTTTGAGTTCTTAATTCAAAGTTTAAAACTTATAACTAAGTCCGCCAAATCTTTTGATTTGGCTTTAGAACAGAAAAAGATAAAACAAAATAAAAGTTTTGGCTAAGTGCATAATCGAAAGTTTACTACTTTTAATTCCCGTACTAACCATAGCCGAGACGTTAGCCTTAATTAGATAAAACTAAAATGATATTTAACTCAAAAAAAAGAAAACAAGTAGTAAAAGATTTTTTTGAGTACGTGGAATCTAAAATCTTACCAGCCGAAAAAGAGTCTGAAATATTAAATGGAATAAAAAAGCAACTTGAAAGCGGAATTGAACTGATTGAAAATAATGAATGGGGAATCGCTTTTGAAAATTTAGCTTCTGAATTAGTTGAACATTTTGTAATAATTGACCGAGAAGGAACTGACATAGTAAGGAAAGTGATTAAACTTTGTAAACTTGACAAAAAATGGGAATTTGATTTAAGAAGAATCAACTCACTTGGACACAAAATGGGAAGTTGGAAACTAACCGATTCAGAAAAATTAGCTAAAGAAAACAAATACACTTTTTACAAACCAAGTAGAAAAATATTAAGAAATCTTAAGGTTGGTAATATTGTAAAACTCACGTTTGAATTTGAATCTTCAAATTCAGAACATCCAGGAGCAGAAAGAATGTGGGTCGAAATTACTGAAATCAAAGATGATAAATTCAACGGGAAATTAGACAATCATCCTTTTTACTTACACGAACTCTATGCCGGAGACGAAATAAAATTTGAATATAAACACATAATTGACCACGACTTAGGATTATCTGAACCTAATCTTGTAGATAAATATTATGATAGATGTTTTGCTACCAATAAAGTATTATATGACAATGCACCTATTAACTATATCTACAGAGAAGAACCAATGGAAAAAGACGATGAAAGAGATTATGTAGATACTGGTTGGAGGATTTTATCAGGTGACGAATCTGATGAATATATGGAAAATTCAGAAAACATAAGTCTAGTTTCTATTGGCTCTGTTTTAAAAAGAGATGATTCTTTTATTGACTTCCTCGATTCTGAAATAGGAACGAGTTTTGAGCGGAATGAAAATGGAATATTTGAAGAGATTATTGAATAAAAATAACTAAGGCTAACAATGTATAAGAAAACATAGAGCCATTGGGCTGAATCAAAATGCCTGTGTCTATTTGCAAAGTCTCCAACTATAAAATTTGGCATTTTCAACAAAAAAGATAAAAGCAAAATATTTATATTTGGCTTAGTACCAATCCGAAACGTATCGCTTATCAACTGCTCTACGTTTCTTATACGAACCGTTGTACGCAAGCTAAAAAAACGAAGCCGAATTGAAATACACCTTTCTGATTTTAATCTTGACTTTTAACTTGTCGAATATATTCGGACAAAATTCTGATCGAACTTATTTAAGACACGGACACAATTATGGTTCCACGTATTCATATCAAGTTTCACAAATTACCATCCATTCTGATTTAACATTTACTTGGAAATCTTGGATAATGAATAATAAAAAGGAATGGAAAACATACAAGGAATATGAACCTGAAATTAGTAACGGTAAAATTACTCGAAATGGAAAGTTCTATACTCTGACTGAATATAGGAATGGAAATAAAACTGACTTTAGCTGGACTATAAAGATTATGGATAGACGACTGAAATTATACTATAAGAGTAAAAATGAGAAATTAAAAATAGGTGCGAAATATAAACGAATTGAATAGAGCAGAAATAAAGCCAGCGTACAACAATGGCTATAATTCATTGCGGTTGAATTCCTAATCGGAATTCAACGCTTATTTGCTATCTTTCGGCTACGGCGGAAAGAATCCTGCGGATTTTTCCGCAACGAAATCATAGCCGAGACCGTTGTAGCACATTAAACCAAAATCACGTGAAAAGAATGAATACCTACATAATCTTCGGAGTTTTAGCATTAATCGGAATATTTGCTTTGATTAGCTGGAATTCAAAACGGAATTCAAACACACATGGAATTGCAGAAAATAAGACTGAATTACGGAATGTTGAAATCCGACAAGAAAAGCGAGATTTAAAACTTACTGTCTCTTATAATTACGGAGAAACCACAAAAACTATATCTGAAAAAGCAACAGCGGAAATAATAAAAAGCACAATGAAATCAACAAATTGGAATGAATTTCACATTGTGCAATTGGAAGATGAAAATGGAAATGGATACAAAGCTCTGCACGTGAGCGGAAGTTTAGGCGATGACGGATTAGCTTCTGGATTTGTGACAGACGATGACCATATTTTATTGGTAAAACCATTAGAAACAGTTGACCAAATGACTGAAATACTACTTAATTTTTTGAAAGGAGAAAATGTTTGGCGGAATAAATATGAATATAAATAACGTGCTACAACACCGTATAAAAATAATTGCGATTTAGTGCTTAATCAAAGGTCGTTGCGTGTTTGTAACGTCTGATTTTCCTTCGGAAAATCCTCGCATACAAACCCGCAACTATTCTTATACATAAACGTTGTAGTTAATTAAAAATGAATAGTATTCTAAAAAACATATCGGAAAAGGCTATTGAATTAGGAGATTTAGAATTCTCTCAAGAACAGATCGAAAAGAAATGGTTGGGTACTAAACCTGCTTCAGATTATGAAATAAAACTAGCCGAAAAACGACTCGGAATTGAATTGCCACCTGATTACAGGCTGTTCCTCTCAATAACTAATGGATTTTCAGCACCGAATGATATAGAACCGACTTTTGAATTTCTAGACAAAATTGACTTTTTAAAAAATATTGACAGCCAAATAATAGAGACTTATAGTATCGACGGAGTTGAAAATATTGGGGAACTGCTTGAAAAAAGTATCTTAATTGGTGGAGTAAATGAAGAACAATACTTTTTATTAATCCCATCGAACTCAACAAACGGAAAATGGAAATACTGGAAGTTCGCAAATTGGCATCCTGGCGAAGAAGAACACGAAAGTTTGAAAAGTTATTTTGAGGAAGTTCTGAATTTTATAAGTGAAACTATAAAGTCGGAAAAAAACTAACAACAACACTATATATGTGATCATGGCTGATTTGGGATTAATCGAATGGTTCTTGTATATTTAGGGTGGCGCAGTGATTTTAAAACTGAATAATGTATAAAATCTGCGCAGAGGTGTCCAAAGGTTAGGTAACAATTTGTTCCGCCACGACACATATATTAAACGTTATAAGCAAGAATTTAAAAAATGACTAAAAATATACTTTGCCTATTAATATTAATAACTTACTCTTCTTTTTCTCAAGAAACTCAACAAACGAATGTTATCGGAACTTGGGAATTAATTGAAATGGTTAATGATAAAGAATTAAATGTTGATATTGGAAAACTTAAACTGACAAATGAACAGAATGAAAAAACTCTTGACAGTACTCTAATCATAAGAAAAAATGCAGAAAGTAAAGATCTAAGAATAACCAAATGGCATTATATTTTTCAAGAAGATTGCTTTTATGAATATCGACTTGAAATTGGATTTAAATTTGACTCTAAAATTCTAAATGATAAAATACATAAATCCAACAGACCATATTATAAAATTTTATCACTGGAATCGGACACTTTAAAAATTTCAGAATTGGAAAGCAAAAAAACTTTAATCCTGAAAAAAGTAAAAACTGATTTGAGCGATTTAAAAGTTATATCTCCAAAATAACAAAAAGCTTATAACACTATATGATGTGATCATGGCTTATTTGGGATTAATCGAATGGTTCTTGTAAATTTAGGATGGCGCAGTGATTTTAAAGCTGAATAAGGAATAAAATCTGCGCAGAGGTGTCAATGGTTAGGTAACATTTTGCCTCGCCACGACACATATATTAAACGTTGTAGCCAATTAAATGGAAAAATTGTGAAATACGAAAACTCATCGGAATTTGATATTGAAAGCGCACTCAAATTATTAAAATCGGACAAGGAATCGGATTTAATAAATGGACTTTTATCAATTGTTTTAAATAGTGGAGATTACAACTTGTCGATGGAAAAATCAATTGAATTCACTCAGAAAGAATCTGAATGGATAATCGGTTGTGGAATTGAATGTTTTGGACATATAGCCCGACTTCATAAAAAAATTGACTTGAATTCTGTTACGGAAATTATCTCTCGCGGTCTAAAGAGTAACAGTAAAATTATTGCTGGAAAGTCGGAATCCGCTGTTGACGACATTACTCACTTTCTAAAATTGGACGGTAAACTGTTTAAATAAAAACTGGCTACAACAACATATATGTGATCATAGCAGTTAAGTGATGAATCGAAAGGTTCGTGTATATTTGGTAAGGCGCAATGCTTGCATAAAGTAAAAGTTAGCAACCAATGCGCGGAAAAATCGAAAAGCAAGGTAACATTTTGCTCTGCTACGACACATATATTAAACGTTGTACATCATTATGAATATTGAAAAACTAATTATTCTAATTGGAGTTTTAATAACTTTAGCTTCTTGCTTTAGAAAACCGGATATGGAAAATATTATTCTCTATGCGCATAGAGAAGCTCCTCTCGGGCACGTACATCTGACAGTATTCAAGGACAGTACTTTTGAATTTGAACTAAGTGGAATTGCAACCGGAAAAATATGGAAAGGAAAAGCTGTTATTAAAAAAGATTCTATTAATTTCAATTATTATGACTCAATTCCTGTAGTTGGCAAAAGAGCCTACTACAACAATAAATATGTTGAGTATTTAGACGATTTTGAAAGAGTAGAAATCAAGTTCAATAAGTTAAAATCTGAATAAAAAAACGCTGTACAACAACATATATGTGATCATAGCAGCTAAGTGATGAATCGAATGGTTTGTCTATTTTTGGTAAGGCGCAATGCTTGCAGAAAGTAAAAGTTAGCAACCAATGCGCAAGAAAAATCGAAAAGCAAGGTAACATTTTGCCCTGCTACGACACATATATTAAACGTTGCCCACAATTAAACCAGACAAACGAGAATGAATAAAATATTGAAACTCTACATTAAAGTTCTTTTTCTTGGAACTTTAGCAAATATCGTTTTGATTGTTTCCTTCTTAAAAACTTTAGGATTTGGATATAAAAGTGAGATATCAGTTTATATTTATTCAATTCCAAGTTATCTTATCAAGTCACTTATCTTTTCATTACCACTTTTTTTTCTCTTAAAAGAAACTATTTTAGATAATAAACTCAAACGGAATTTAATTTTATGGATTCCCTTTTTACTTTTTTTATTCTGGTTTGTTATTATAATAGCTTTTAGAATTGAATTTTTATATCCTGACTTAAGCTATGGTTATACCTCAAGATTTCCTCACTTTTTTATTCAATTATTATCTTGTTTGATTATAACTATTTCCAGCATCTTTCAGATTCGAAAATTATTATCAAATTCTAAGACAAATCATATAGAGAATAAAAGACAAATGATAGGAATGATTAAAATAATAATCTCTTCTGTATTGTTGATTATTATAAGTTATAACTTATACTTTTTTTTCAAAAAGCAAGAATTTAAGTCTTTCTGTGAAAAACATTCTACTTTTAGTTCAATTGAGTGGAAAGAGGATGAAAATGTCAGATATTGTATGTTGGATAACATTATATCAGAAAAAATGTTAATTGGGAAATCTGAAGATGAATTAATAGTACTTTTAGGAAAACCTTTGACATCAAATGAATATTACGGTAATCGAAGCCTACAATTTAGAACAGCAAAAAAAAACGGTCAATATTTGCATTGGTATTTACACGTTGAGCTAAAAGATGGAATTGTAATCAATGCCCAAAAATCACTAGATTGATTTATATTTAGAATGTGGAAAAAATAACTGTGGGCAACACGGTGTATAAAACATAGCTAGAAAATGCTAAACCGAAAGGTTTGTGAATATTTAGAAAGTCCGCCAAATTTTTAATTTGGCTTTAAAACTGAAAAGTTAAATCAAAATATAAAAAATTGGCTCTGTGCTTAACTCTAAATGCAGTGTGTTTTATACGCTACGTTCCATACACTGAGCCGTTGGCAACAATTAAAAAAAATGGGTAGTATAAAAGTTTCTGAACTAAAAGTTTTATTTGAAAAGATTATCGAAAAACTCGAAACCGAATACGTAGATGATAACGAATTGGAATTAAAAACAATCATTTATAGATTAATCCCAACCGAAAAATGGGATAAATTTGATAAACCAGAAGATTGGTTCTCTGCATCTGAAATTATGCAAGGTGATTTACAGGATGACTTAACTGAATTAAGAAAACTTATATCCGAAAAAGATAGAATTGCAACATTTGTAGATTTTGACAGGCTTGCAAGCATTTTGAGAGAAATAAGTCAAGTAGAAAATCCTATTGATTAAATAATGAAAAAAGAACACCAAGAAATAATTGATTTAATTTCGACTTATTTAGAATATGATAATGATTTAAGGTTTGGACAAGCAATATTTAACCTCGGAATCAATGAATTTCAAAAAACAACCGACCCAAGAAATCCAAATTACAATTTAAGGGATATTCATAATGACAATGATGCAGATATTCTTAAACGTATAAAAAGACAACTTAAATGGTTTGACTTACAAAAAAGAGTAATGAGTGGGACCTCAAAATTAGTCGGAATTGAGGGAATGACTGTTAATGAAAGATTATACGCATCTGACTTAATGGAATTATTTGACGAAATGAAAAAAACCAATAAGGAATATGCTCAATACATTCTAAAATCATTAAAAGTAGATAGAGAATCGATTGAAAAAATCTTGAAATAAAAACTGTTGCCAACATGATATATGTGATCATGGCTTATTTGGGATTAATCGATTGGTTCTTGTATATTTAGGATGGCGCAGTGATTTTAAAGCTGAATTAAAGTATAAAATCTGCGCAGAGGTGTCCAAGGTTAGGTAACATTTTGTTCCGCCACGACACATATATTAAACGTTCTAAGCCATTAGCGAAATTTGGAAATTGAAAACAAAATATTATTAGTACTTGATTTAGATGAAACTCTAATTCACGCAACGGAACGAAAACTCGAAATTGACATTGACTTTCAATATTCGGATTATTTTGTTTATAGAAGACCGCATCTTGAATGGTTTTTGGAATCTATGAGTGCTAATTTCAAATTAGCTGTTTGGTCTTCTGCTGACGATAAGTATGTTGAGGAAATAGTGGAAAAAATAAAGCCTGAAAATATTGAATTTGAATTTGTTTGGGGAAGAACTCGCTGCACAACGAAAAGGGATTATCAACTTGACGAATATGTTCACGAAAAAAGACTTAAAAAAGTAAAAAAGAAAGGCTTCCCAATTGAACGGATACTGATGATTGACGATTCTCCTGAAAAAACAAAAGATAATTATGGAAATGCTGTTTATGTGACTGCTTTTGAAGGAGACCAAACTGACTCGGAATTGAAAATTCTTGCTGAATATCTGAACTCAATAAAAGATAGCCAGAATGTGAGAAGTTTTGAAAAAAGAGGATGGAAAAATAAAAAAACGGCTTAGAACAACATATATGTGATCATAGCAGCTAGGTGATGAATCGAATGGTTAGTGTATTTTTGGTAAGGCGCAATGCTTGCAGAAAGTTAAAGTTAGCAACCAATGCGCGGAAATATTGAAAAGTGGGGTAACATTTTGCCTTGCTACGACACATATATTAAACGTTAGAGATTATACCCCCAATCCAAAAGATTCACCGCAATCATCACAATATTTTAAACCATCGGTACTTCGTAATACCTTGGAGTGGGTACAATCAATAACAGGATGTAAACCCAATAATTTTAACTTAGATTGATGGTATTTTCTAGCGTAGATTTCCATTGATTCAACAATACTGGGGTGGTTTTCTATTAACATGCCAGTCCTATCATATAGCACTTTAGCTAATTCAGTTGCATTTTTATAATCTTCTTCATTCATAGTCGTTAAAATTACAATGTTTACAATAAC
>NZ_JAGJEB010000016.1:0-99491 GCF_018100855.1 Aquimarina sp. MMG015 | reverse complement strand
AACTGCAGGAACGTGTCCGAACAGTTCTACAGCTAGTGTAACCATCAACGCACTGGATGATGCGTCTTTTAGTTATGCTGCAAGTTCTTATTGTGTAGATGCTTCGGATCCAACGCCAACCATTACAGGACTAACAGGAGGAACATTTTCCGCTATTCCTGCTGGATTAAGTATCGCTAGTAACGGAACTATTGATGTATCAGTATCTACTCCTAACACATACACTGTTACCTACTTAACTGCAGGAACGTGCCCGAACAGTTCTACAGCCAGTGTAACAATTAACGCGTTGGATGATGCGTCTTTTAGTTATGGTGCATCGGCTTATTGCGTAGACGCTTCGGATCCTTCACCAACTATTACAGGACTTACTGGTGGATCATTTTCTGCTATTCCTGCTGGATTAAGTATTGCTAGTAACGGAACTATTGACGTTTCAGCATCAGCTCCAAACACTTACACAGTAACGTATACAACAGCTGGAATTTGCCCGAATAGTTCTACAACTAATATAACAATCAATGCGTTGGATGATGCGTCGTTCTCGTATAGTTCGACTTCTTATTCGACATCTGATCCAGATCCAACACCGACAATCACTGGATTAACAGGAGGAACATTCTCTTCTACTTCAGGGCTGAGTATTGCTAGTAATGGAACCATTGATCTATCCACATCAACACCGAATACATACACAGTAACTTATACAACTGCAGGAACGTGCCCTAATTCCTCTAGTGTGCAGGTAGTTATATTAGAATCGGATACGACACCCCCAACGGTTGATATTACCAGCACCGAAAGTTCTCCAACCGCAGCTAACCCTATTCCTGTAACAATTACTTTTTCTGAACCTATAGATAATTTGGATATTGCTGATATTATAGTAGGAAATGGTACAGCAAGTGATTTATTTCCTCTAGTAAGTAATACCAGCTATAGCGTAAATATTAACCCAACTTCCTCAGGTATGGTGACAGTAGACATTAATGCTAATGTCTCTTTTGATGCTGCTGGCAACGGAAATACAGCAGCTACTCAATTTAATATCCAATCGGATATATCAAGGCCAAGTGTTGTTATTTCTTCAACAGAAAGTTCTCCAACCAATGCCAATCCAATTCCTATAACAATCACTTTTGATGAAGATATCATTGATTTTGATCTCAGTGATATATCTGTAACAAATGGAACCGCTGGCAATCTTTCCGGTTCAGGAGCTTCTTTTACCGCTGAGATAACTCCAGCAACAACAGGAAATAGTAATATTACTGTGATTATTGATGAAAATAGAGTAAGCGACCCAGTATTCAATGGAAATACTATTTCAAATATTTTTGTTATTGAATTTGACAGTACATTAAGCATAGACGATGAAATATTATCAAATGGTCTTACTGTTTACCCTATACCATCTAACAGTACCATTAACATAACTGGAGAAATTAGTTTAGCTATAAAGCGTGCTGATATTTTTGATATTCAAGGAAAATTAGTGCTTTCTCAGAAATTGAACACAAGCAGTGTTATCAATACGATTGATATTTCTTCAATTCGTTCAGGTTTCTACTTAATGACTATTCATTCTGAAACAGGATCTGCAACTAAAAGAATAATTAAGCAGTAAAGGTACTTTTAATTTAATATTTAAAAAGTCGAGGTTTCACCTCGACTTTTTTTATACTCAAGAATTTATAGAGCAAAAAAAACAGCTATCAAATGACTTATGAGTAATAACAAAAACATCAAGACTGGATCAAACAAGAATTCATTTTCATAAACGAGTATTTCTACCTATTTCCTTAAGCTCTGATTCATAGTATCTTTGAACTATGACAACAGTTATAATGGCCCCAAACAAAAAAAGAAATATTATGATGAAAGTAATTCCGATTGCCGTTTTGGTAATTATATTAATCGCCCTAGGGATGAATATTTACCTGTTGCTTCGATTCGTGTAGTATAAAAACATAATCACCTTCTACATTCCAGTTCTAATTGCTTCTACTGGATCTAATCTAGCAGCCATCCAAGCAGGAAAAATACCTGCGATCAAGCCTATTAAGGTTGACCAAAACATTCCCCAAAACATATTTGAAGTAGAAAGTATAAATTCGAAATCACCAGTCATACTAGAAGCTCCTTTTGAGATTAACCAAACCAAAATTAATCCGATTAATCCTCCAAAAACTGCAAGTATTACCGCTTCAAATAAAAACTGAAGTAAAATAAATTTTCTTTTAGCTCCCAATGCTTTTTGGATCCCTATAAGATTAGTTCGTTCTTTTACACTAACAAACATAATATTAGCAATACCAAAACCTCCTACTAACAGAGAAAACATACCTATAAAACCTCCTATTTGAGACATCGTCCCTGTTATATTATCTATAAAATCGGTAAAACCTTGTAATTGATTTACGAAAAAATCATCTATTTCATCTGGCTTTAAACCTCGGTAAGAACGAACCTTTTGAGTCAAAGAAGCTACAAACTCCGGCACGTCACTACCAGATTCTGGCTTTATTATAATCATTGGAAATGTAAACTTATTATTATCTCCATAAAGTCTTCTCACTATATTAACAGGTAATATTGCAGCAGTATCTTTAGAACCGCCAAAAAGACCACTCCCCTCTTTCTTTAAAACACCAATTACCGTAAATTTTCTACCATAAACACGAATCTTTTTACCAATTGGATCACTTGATCCAAAAAGACTATTGGCTATTTCATCACCAATTACAATTACTGGAGCTCCTCCTACCGATTCTTGTTCATTATAAAATCTTCCTTGGACTACTTGCAACTCTTCAATATCATAATAATCATTAGTAACGGGTACCATATCGACATTACTAATACTCTTATCATTATATTTTAGAGTCTCTTGTCCAACATTTAATAAAAAACTTGCTGCTTTTAAATCAGGCATAGTTCTTTTCACATGCTGATACTCTTCAAAAGTTACATCCGGAAACTGTTCTCTTTTCCAATCAGGAACTTGAGTAGGACCAAAAGAAATCCTAGTAAGATATATAGTACTATTATCTAAAGAACTTATACTTCCTTTTATTTCTTTCTCTAAAGAATCTACAGCGGCAAGAACCCCAATAATGGAGAATATACCAATAGTAACTCCTAACAAAGAAAGAAAGGTTCTTAATTTATTGTTTCTAAGAGCGTTAACCGCAAAATTAAAACTCTCTTTTAGTACTCTAAGATATATAAGCATGTGCTATTTTTTGGACAATATAAAGATAGGACGTTTTCCTTGCAATTTTGTTACAAAATATCTAAAACAATTACGCGCAATGGGTTGTCTAATTGATAACTAAATTGCTACTTTTGCGTTTTACTAACTAAAAATTGTCATGAGCAACACAAAAACCGCTAAATCTGCCTTAATTTCTGTATTCAGTAAAGACGGGTTAGCACCTATCGTTAAAAAATTAGATGAACTTGGTATTACTATTTATTCTACTGGTGGTACTGAAAAATTTATAAAAGATCAGGGAGTGGACGTTATTCCAGTAGAAGATGTTACTTCTTACCCTTCTATTCTTGGCGGAAGAGTTAAAACATTACATCCAAAAGTATTTGGTGGAATCCTAAATCGCCAGAATAACGATAGCGATGTTGCAGAACTTGAACAGTATGAAATTCCACAAATTGACATCGTGATTGTTGATTTATATCCATTTGAAAAAACAGTTGCATCAGGTGCGCCTGAACAAGATATTATTGAAAAAATTGATATCGGAGGAATTTCGTTAATTAGAGCTGCTGCTAAGAATTTTGCAGATGTAACTTGTGTAGCATCTGTAGAAGATTATGCTGAATTTTTGGAAATTATTTCAGAAGGCAATGGTAACATATCTTTAAAAGATCGTAAGCGTTTTGCTGCAAAAGCTTTTAATGTTTCTTCTCACTACGATAGTGCAATTTTTAATTATTTCAATACTGATCAAGAGATTGCGTCACTTAAGATTAGTGAAACCAAAGGAAAAGTATTACGCTATGGAGAAAATCCTCATCAAAAAGGGTTTTTCTTTGGAGATTTTGATGCTATGTTTGATAAATTACACGGTAAAGAATTATCATATAACAATCTTCTTGATGTAGATGCTGCGGTAAATTTAATGAGTGAATTTAAAAAAGAAGCTCCTACTTTTGCTATTCTTAAACATAATAATGCGTGTGGTTTAGCGCAACGTTCTACGGTTCATCAAGCATATGTAGACGCATTAGCTGGTGATCCTGTTTCTGCTTTTGGAGGCATATTAATCAGCAACTCTGAAATAGATGCTGCTACTGCAGAAGAAATTCATAAATTATTCTGTGAGGTAGTAATCGCTCCTTCATATAGTGATGAAGCATTAGAAATTTTAAAAGGGAAGAAAAATAGAATTATTTTAATTCAAAAAAATATAGCGTTACCAAAAACGCAAGTTCGTTCTTGTCTTAATGGTTCTTTAGTACAGGATAAGGATTTAAAAACGGATACTGAATCTGATTTAAATATTGCCACCAAAATTGGTCCAACAGAAGAACAGATTGAAGATCTACTATTTGCTTCAAAAATCTGTAAGCACACTAAATCTAATACCATAGTATTTACCAAAGGAAAACAATTGTTAGCTAGCGGGACTGGACAAACATCTAGAGTAGATGCTTTAAAGCAATCTGTAGAAAAAGCAAAGTCATTTAATTTTGATCTTAATGGAGCCGTTATGGCAAGTGATGCATTCTTCCCATTCCCTGATTGTGTGGAACTTGCGGACAACGCGGGTATCAAAGCAGTTATACAACCTGGAGGTTCTATAAAGGATCAATTAAGTATCGATTACTGTGATGCAAACGGAATTGCTATGGTAATGACCGGAACACGTCATTTTAAACATTAATTTTAGTACATTTACTCAATTCTAACCCTTTTTATCGTTTTATATGGGATTTTTCGACTTCTTTACTGAAGAAATTGCTATAGATTTAGGTACGGCAAATACCTTAGTTATTCATAATGACAAAGTGGTGGTGGACAGTCCATCCATTGTTGCCAGAGATATTATGTCTGGAAAAATAATTGCAGCTGGTAAAGAAGCTGCAATGATGCAAGGAAAAACACACGAAAATATAAAAACCATTAGACCATTAAAGGATGGAGTAATTGCAGATTTTGATGCTAGTGAAAAAATGATAAGCATGTTTATCAAAGATATTCCTGCTTTAAAGAAAAAAATATTTACTCCGGCGTTACGTATGGTTATTTGTATTCCTTCCGGGATCACAGAGGTAGAAATGCGTGCGGTAAAAGAAAGTGCAGAACGCGTTAACGGAAAAGAAGTATATCTTATTCACGAACCAATGGCCGCAGCTATTGGTATCGGAGTAGATATTATGCAACCTAAAGGAAATATGATAGTAGATATCGGTGGAGGTACCACAGAAATTGCTGTAATTGCCTTAGGAGGAATTGTATGTGACAAATCTGTAAAAATTGCGGGTGATGTTTTTACTAACGATATCATATATTATATGCGTACGCAGCATAACTTATATGTCGGTGAACGAACTGCAGAAAAAATAAAGATCCAGATTGGAGCTGCTACCGAAGATCTAGAGTTGCCACCAGAAGAAATGAATGTACAGGGACGTGATCTTCTTACCGGAAAACCTAAACAGGTTCAGATATCATTCCGAGAAATTGCAAAAGCTTTAGATAAATCTATTCTTAGAATTGAAGATGCTGTAATGGAAACATTGTCTCAAACACCACCAGAACTAGCAGCAGATATTTACAATACAGGTATTTACCTTGCTGGTGGAGGTTCTATGCTAAGAGGTCTTGACAAAAGACTTTCTCAAAAAACTGATTTACCAGTTTACATAGCGGAAGATCCTTTAAGAGCTGTTGTAAGAGGAACAGGAATTACTCTTAAAAATATTAATAGATACAAAAGTGTATTGATTAAATAATAGTTTTTCAGAAAAATTGTAAGTAGAATATACCTAAAATTAATTTTTAACGTTATTGTGCTTTAATTGTTTTTAAACAAGTGAAAAACACACTATAAAAACATAATATTATTAGAATTTAGTACCCCCATAAGACATGCAGCAGATTATTAATTTTTTAATACGGAACAAAAACTTCCTATTATTCTTGCTGCTTTTATTTTTCTCATTAATCCTTACCATTCAATCTCATAGCTATCACAAAAGCAAATTTATAAGTTCTACTAACTTTCTTTCCGGAGGTGTATACGGATGGAGATATTCCATAACTAATTATTTTGGCCTAAAAAACAAAAATGAACGTTTACTTGAAGAAAATGAATCACTTAGAAATCAACTTAGCTTATTAACTAAGGATACAATAGCAACAACATTTACCGACACTACTTCTTTTGGTAAACCCTATACCTTTATAAAAGGGAATGTTTACAAAAATGATTATAGCAAAGCTGATAATTATATTTTGATTAATAAAGGAGAGAAAGATGGTATTAAAGCTGATATGGGTATTATTACAGACAAGGGAATTGTTGGTATTGTAGAAAACACGTCTAAAAACTATAGCAGGGTGATTTCTATACTAAATACTAATTCTAGAATTAATGCAGGATTAAAAAAATCTAACCAATATGGATCCTTAGTTTGGAATGGAAAAGACCCGAATATAATACAACTTGAAACAGTTCCGAGGCAAGCCATCTTAAAAAAAGGAGACACTATTATCACTAATGGACGTTCTACTATATTTCCGCGTGGAATAGGAATTGGAACTATCCTAAATTATGAATTAGATCAAAATCAAAGTTATTTTTTAATTGATGTACAATTATTTAATGATATGACTGATATAGGTTTTGTTTATGCAATAAAAAGTAATGACGCCAAAGAAATTAAGTTATTAGAAAACCCTAAAATAGATGAATAACAATGTTCTTTTATACATAGGTAGATTCTTAAGTCTGATTTTGGTTCAGGTTTTTATTCTTAATCATATAAATTTTTTAGGATACCTAAACCCATATATATACATTATTTTCATTCTACTTGCTCCGATAAATATAAATAAAAGTTTATTTCTTTTTTTAAGTTTTGTTTTAGGGTTAACCCTAGATTTATTTGGTGATTCTGGCGGTATTCACGCTACAGCCTGTATATGTATTGCATATTTACGTCCTGTAATTTTAAGATCTGTTTTTGGGTTGAGTTATGAGTTCCAAACAGTAAAATTAAGTAAAGTAGGTTTTGGGCAACGTTTAGCATACGTAACTTTAATAGTTTTCATACATCATATTATACTTTTTTCATTAGAAATATTTAACTTTTCTCATACACTATTAATTGCTAAAAAAACGTTATTTTCTAGTCTATTTTCAATTGTAGTAATTATGATTGTTTTAGTATTGTTTAGAAGGAAAGATTCATGAGAAAATTATTACTATATCTTATTATCATAAGCACTGGTGTTGTATTTACAGCAAGACTCTTTTATCTACAAATTTACAATACATCCTTTGCCGCATTATCAGAAGATAATGCCATTAAAGTATTGTATGATTACCCGCAACGAGGAGCGATCTACGACCGAAATGGTAAACTTTTGGTTACTAACCAACCCTCTTATGATGTTATGGTAATACCAAGAGAACTAAAGCCATTTGATACTTTAGAGTTTTGTTCGATACTTAAAATAACGAAAGAAAAACTCGTAAAGCAATTAAAAAAAGCGAGAGTGTATTCTCCGCGTGTCCCTTCTGTAGTCATACCGCAATTAACTAAAGATGAATATGCATACCTACAGGAAAAAATGCGGAAATTTGATGGGTTTTACATACAAAAACGTTCTCTAAGAGATTATCATACGGTAAACGCATCGAATGTACTTGGATATATTGCCGAAGTAAATGACGGATTAATAAGGAAAGATCCATACTACCTTTCTGGTGATTTAATCGGAATGCAAGGAGTAGAAAAACAGTATGAAAATCAACTTCGCGGAATAAAAGGAATAAAAAGAATCCAGAAAGATAGGTTTAACCGTGATATTGGTCCGTATAAAAATGGTAAATATGATACACTTCCTGTTAATGGTAAAGATCTTACGATAACTATTGACGAAGAATTACAGGCATACGGTCAAAAGTTAATGGAAAATAAACGAGGAGGTATCGTGGCATTAGACCCAGCTACAGGAGAAATTCTAACTTTAATAACCGCCCCAAGTTATAAGCCAGAATTATTAGTCGGAAGAAAAAGATCTCCTAATTACACTAGATTACATTATGATTCTATTTCTAGACCCTTATTTGATCGTGGTGTAAAAGGTGAATATCCTCCTGGATCTCCTTTTAAAGCAATTACTGCCTTGATTGGATTGCAAGAAGGAGTTGTTGACACAAAAGAAAGTTTTTCTTGTAATCATGGATTTCGATATGGCAAAAAGGCTAAACTTGGTTGTCACTCCCATCGAAGTCCCTTGAGTATGATTCCTGGAATTGCTCAATCTTGCAACGCATATTTTGCCAACGTATACCTAAGAAGTATTAATAAGTATGACACTCCACAAGAAGGTATCGACAATTGGGAAAAACACGTAGAAAGTTTTGGACTAGGAAACTATCTAGGTAATGATTTGTCAAGCGGAAGTAAAGGTTTAATTCCAAATTCTAAATTCTACAACAGACAATATAATTACCCTAAATATAAGTGGTATCCAACCGCAACAATATCTAATGCTATTGGACAAGGAGAAGTGTTGGCTACGCCCATACAATTAGCTAATATGACCGCCGCTATAGCTAATAGAGGTTATTTCTATACACCTCATATTATCAAAGCTATTGACGGACAACCTATAGAGATTGAAAACTTTACCAAACCAAAATACACTACAATTGATAAGGAACATTTTGAGCCGGTAATCGAAGGAATGCACCAAGTATATGTACAAGGTACTGCAGCATCATTACAAGTAAAAGATATAGAAATTTGCGGTAAAACAGGTACTGCGGAGAACTACACTGTAATTGATGGAGAACGCATGCAATTAACTGACCATTCAGTTTTTGTCGCATTCGCTCCAAAAGATAATCCGAAAATTGCGCTAACTGTATTCATTGAAAATGGTTATTGGGGAGCTAGATATGCTGGTAAAATTGCTAGTTTAATGATAGAAAAATATATTAACCAATCTATCTCTAGAACCGATCTTGAAGATTGGGTGTTAACACACAGTCTTGAAGAAGAATATGCAAAACCATATAGTGGAGAACCTTTTAAAATCAATCAATAATGGCTAGATCGGCGGTAGGAGCAATAGATTGGCTAACTGTACTTTTATTTTTATTATTGATAGGTTTTGGTTGGGTTAATATATACTCTGCTTCTTATGGTGATGAAGTTTTCTCTATAACTGATTTTACCCAACCCTATATCAAACAATTGTATTGGATTGTACTAAGCATTGTTATCATAGTTATAACACAAGCAATAGAAACTAAATTTTATGAACGATTTGCTGGCTTGATCTATGTAATATCGTTAGTATCTTTATTAGGACTTTTTTTATTTGGAAAAAATGTAAATGGAGCCACTTCTTGGTACGCATTTGGCCCCGTAGGATTGCAGCCATCAGAATTTGCAAAAGCCGCAACTGCATTAGCACTTGCCAAATTCTTAAGTGATATGCAAACCAATATTAATTTAGTTAATCACCAACTAAGAGCATTTTTAATTATAACATTACCTGCATTAATAATCATACCTCAACCCGATCCTGGGAGCGCATTAGTTTATGCAGCTTTTTTCTTTCCTTTATACAGAGAAGGACTAGCAGCAACATATCTAATTATTGGAGCTTCTGCCGCAGCTTTGTTTATTCTGACTTTGTTGTTTACTCCTTTATGGGTTGTTCTCGGTATCGCAACTATAATGCTGCTAATTCTTATTAGAAATAGAAAACACAAACCAAAATACGCTAGATACCTATTAACAATTATTGTAATTACTGGATTTTGTTTCTCTGTAAACTATATTTTTAATAATGTTTTTGAACAAAGACATCGTGACCGTTTTAATATCGTTTTAGGAAAGGAAGTAGATGCTAAAGGTATTGGATATAATACCAATCAGAGTCAAATAGCTATAGGTAGTGGAGGCTGGACAGGAAAGGGCTGGAAAGAAGGAACCCAAACCAAAGGTGGTTTTGTGCCAGAACAACATACGGATTATATATTTACAACCGTTGGAGAAGAATGGGGTTTTCTTGGTGCCACTGCAGTAATTATACTTTTTATTGGACTTCTTATAAGACTTTTATATCTAGCAGAAAGACAGAAATCACAATTTAGCAGAGTTTATGGATATAGTGTTGCAGGGATATTATTCATCCATTTTGTTGTTAATGTAGGAATGGTAACAGGCTTACTGCCTACCGTTGGAATCCCATTACCGTTCTTTAGTTATGGTGGATCGGGATTATGGGGCTTTACGTTGTTACTTTTTATTTTCATTAAACTTGACTCTAACAGAGTAAATGAATGGTAAAACCAGCATAAATCAATAGTTCTAATTAAACCATTAAAACCTCCAACCATTTGTAGCAGAAGATGCCTCTAGCTTATTCTCCAAATCATCAGATAATTCTGGGAAAAAATCAATTCCCGACAATTTCTCAATACTATCGGTGGTAACAACAAAACTAGATAATCGCTTATTCGTATCTTTATTAGGAATTAAAAATGCAACCATTTTTGGTTTTTTAGAACTGTAATCCAAAATTACCTTGTAGAAATATTTCGGTACAGAAACTGCTTCATATCCAATTGTCTTAAGATCATCTGTCAAAATCCCTCCGGTTATTACATAAACCCCATTATATATTTTTGCCCAATACCTCGTTTTTTGTTCTAATTGGTTCCAAATCCCAGCATTAAACTCATGATTTTGAGGAGAAATGTTTGATGTTAGAAATGTTTCTTCAAATGCATCATAGGTAAATCTTCTATCCGCTGCAGGGCAAAGGTGACCTTTATCATATCCAGTATTTTTATAATTTCTCCAATCTGCAGATGAAGACCTAACCTTATCATCAACTTCAAAAAAAGGTCTTTTAAATTCATTTTTAGAGAGATGCTCTTTTTTTAACTCATAAGCCACCCACTCTGGTTGTTCGTGTTTTTCAGAATAGGACAATATATAATTATCGTGAGAGATTATTGCATTCGTTGTAGATGTTGGAAGATAGAAAAAACCCAATTCTTTATCTTCAATCTTTCCATTAGTATAATCACCTTTCGTTTCGTCTAGGTATTTTTCGGTATAATAGAAACTAACCGTAACAATCAAAACCATCAACGGATATATATACTTTCTTTTCAAATTTATCTTTTTTAATTATTCACAGATTGATTGCAAAAGTATCAAATTCGAATAACTATAAAATATCATATAGTACAAAGAACAGAAATTGATAAAAAATAGATCATTCATTGCTTCGAACCCGCTATTTAATATGACAAATTAAACTTTAACATAAATTAATGAACACCTCTTTTGAATACCCCAAAAACACCTAAACCATTAAAAATTAATACTTTAAATCTTTAAATTAACATAAATAAATTATAAAATTACGGTTATTCCACTTCTATTTTATGTAATATCCTCGTCCGGAAAATGTTTTAAAATATCTAATTTAGGAAGCTTTTAATTCTGAATTGAAATTTCATTTTTTTTATTATTAATGAAAAATTATAGATTTAAGTAGATATAGGGGAATCAACTTATATTATCTTTATCAGAAGAAAGCACGCAAAACAAACATCTTAAAGGATTCATGAAAAATAGTATTGAAAAAATAGTTGAAACAGTTCTAATCCAAAACAGGATTAGTAATTATGATAAAAAAGATTTAGAACTACAATTACAAATACATCCCAACTATCCAAGTTTTCAATCAATTACTGATACTCTAGATTATTTTGATATAGATAACATAGCAGTAGAAGTTCCAATTGACGCTTTAGATCAATTACCAAAAAGCTTTGTTTCTCTAGTAAAAAAAGAAAATTCTGAAGAAATTGTTTCGATAATTAATAAGAATGGGAATATTGAACTTAAACACACGGATCTCGACACTAAGAAGTTTACGCATGAAGAATTTAAAAAAATATGGGTTCCTAAAGTAATCGCAGTAGAACATAATACCGGAAACAGTGCTCTTTTTTCAAAAGAAACACTTGTACAAAATATTCTTTTTGGAGGTCTTCTAATAGGTGCTTTGACAACTCTTGTTTTTAGACCTTTTGATCTTTACCAAATCCTATTTTTGTTATTATCTATTTCGGGTATAATTTTCAGCTTATTTGCAGTTAGAGAAAGTCTTGGTATTCAATCCAACACAATGCATCAATTTTGCACTACTGTTGGAAATTCCAACTGTGGTGATGTAATAAATAACAACACTGGTAAATTATTTAAAGATTTCTCCTTAGCAGATGCTAGTATTGCTTTTTTTGGGATTCTTATAATATATCAGCTATTTTACGGATATAATAGCACGCTATTGCTACCGACACTTATAGGAATTCCTTTTATTATTTACTCTATCTATTCACAAGCTTTTGTAATCAAAAAATGGTGTGCTATATGCATTGCTATAAGCGCTATATCCTCTGGTTTAATCGCTATAGCCTTATACAGTTTGCCTTTTAGCTTTTCCCTAGTATCCATAGCCTCTTTTATTATGATTTCTGCTCTAGGAACACTTGCTTATATGCACGTAAAACAAAGCATGGTAGAAAATAAAGATTATAAAAATGAAAACATAAAACTCAATCAATTTAAAAGAGATCGACAAATATTTGAACATTTATTAAGCTTATCAGAAAAAGTAACTGACAATAGTACAATTACCAATGAAATTATATTAGGTAATCCGAATTCAAAATTTAAAATCATCAGCTTAACCAATCCTATGTGTGGTTATTGCAAAGGTGCTTTTGAAGCGTATGCAAGAGTATTAAGAACAATGAGTGATCAACTTCAGATAATCATACGATTAAAAGTTTCCTTAGACGATCTTAATAATCAAGCTACACAGATTAGTTTGCGCTTAATGGAAATATACCATACCGATGGATCGAGTAAGTTTATAGAAGCTTACAGCGAATGGTTTAATGATAGAACACACAGTAATTGGATAAAAAAATATGGCGCACCGAAAAACAATATGCAACATGTAGAAACCTTAAAAACACAATCTAAATGGGCGGAAAGCAATAATTTGTTTTATACTCCTGCTTCCTTAATGAACACATCTATTTACCCTAAAAAGTATAGCTATGATGAGTTCTTCCATTTCACTAGTATGATGATTGAAAACCAGCAAGAACCTGATTATAACGTGGAACAAAAACCAGTTGAGGCTTAATCAATCACATAAAGATTCTTTTAAAATAGAATCAAGACAACCTTTTCTAAATAGAAAAGTTATTTAATAGTAAAAAGACGTATTAAAAACTCTTTTTCTTCACACACTCACTCAGACATTCCCCGAATGTCTTTAAACTTTCGGGGAATATTTTTTTAACTCTTAAAACCTAAATATTATGAAACAAATTAAAAAATTAAAAGGAGCAAAAACTCTTTCTAAAAAACAACAACAAGATGTTAATGGAGGTATTTATGTATTAACTAACCAAAGTAACAGAAGAAGACGTTGTGATCCGGCACTAAGTTGCTGTTATCACAATGGATATACTTGGGTACAAGGACCTCCTTGTTTCTAAAAAAAATAGAGTATTTTTAAACTTTTATAAAAGGATTAAATCAATGATTTGGTCCTTTTTTATTGGCAATTAAATAAGGTACATCCTAAATATATACAAAAAAACAGATTTAGAATACTACTCTATCCTTTCACATCTAAGGCATCTCGCAATGCATTACCAATTAACATAAATGCCATTACAAGGCTCATTATTCCCAAGCCAGGAATAATAGCCAAATATGCTTTGCCTAAAATAATATATGAATAATGATCTTTAATCATTGCTCCCCAACTAGCCATTGGAGGTTGTGCTCCAATCCCTAAAAAGCTTAACCCACTTTCTATTAAAATTGCTGCAGCAAAGTTAGCCGCAGAAATCACTATTACTGGCGCTAAGCTATTTGGTAAAACATGTTTTGTAATTATTCTAAAATCATTAAAACCTAAAGCCTTTGCCGCAGTAACATATTGCATTTGTTTTATACTTAAAACTTGCCCTCTAACGACTCTTGCTACCTCTACCCACATTGTAAGACCAACAGCAATAAAAACCTGCCAAAAACCTTTCCCTAAGGCTAATGTGATAGCAATAACAAGAAGTAAAGTTGGTATCGACCAGGTTACATTAATCAACCACATAATGAGCACATCAACTTTCCCACCAAAATACCCAGCAATAGCTCCTAAAGATATTCCTAATATTAAAGATATAAGCACAGCAACAAAACCTATTGAAAAAGAAATACGAATACCAATTAGCATCCTACTAAGCATATCTCTACCATATTTATCAGTACCTAAAATAAAAGTGCGATCACTAATAAAATTTTGCTCTATTTCTTTATTGTTATGCTCCTCAGGAAAGCTTTTAAGTTCAATACTTTTAGAAATTCCGATAAGTTCTCCTTCTGTGTAAGGAATAACTTTAATAATATCTTTATCAAAACTAAAAGATTCTATAGGAATCTCTGTATCCATATTTTTTGTACCAAAAAACATCTCACTAAAATAAGATTGATCAGATACACTGCCAGACGGTATGGTTAACATTTTTACAGAAAAACCTGGGCCTTTTGAATGAATGGATAAATGCATTTGATTTGCATTCTTAGAACTATCAGGCGCTAGCACATACGCTAAAATTGCGATAAGTGCACAAATCAAAATAAACCAAAAACTCAAAACGCCCCAAAAATTTTTCTTAAATCTTTGGAGCGCTAACTTTGTCAGTGAATTTGATGTAGTCTGTTGCATTAAAGCAAATTAGTTCTTCAACGTAAGTGGATTTTTAGATCTACGAATATTATTAATTTTCATATCCTCTAAAACACTCAACGCTTCTTCTACATATACATCTTTACTTAAGCTTTTGTGCCATCTGTTTCTTTTTTCTTCAAGAATTGAATCTTTCTTCATTAAGTCCTTTTCGTATGGTAAAGATTCAAAAGTCAAGTTCGTCTTATAATCATTAAGACGATCAAAACGTTCTGCTTGTTTTTCGTTCAATTCTATATTCGCTTTGTACTTACTATAATTTAAAGAGTACTCATTTACATCTCTCTTCTCACGCACCCATTTTGCATTTTCTTCTATCAATTTTAATTGATCATTAGTTGCCATACGAGCTTTACTCTTATTGATAGTTTGATCAAAATCTATATATCCATCCCATAAAGTATAATCAGCTGCTGGAATCTTATCCCAAGGCAATGGGTTTTCTTGATCTTTTTCTCCTATATCAATATAGCTGTAACGATCTGGAACAACAACATCACTTTTTACACCTTCTAATTGAGTAGATCCACCATTTACTCTATAGAATTTTTGTGTAGTTAGTTTTAACGCACCTAAATCTCCAAAGTCATTACTTCTCATCCATCGATTTAGATCCATCACATTCTGTACAGTTCCTTTTCCATAGGTTTGTTTACTCCCGATAATAATTGCCCTTTTATAATCCTGCATAGCAGCTGCTAAAATCTCGGACGCAGAAGCAGAAAGTTCGTTTACTAAAATAACCAATGGACCATCCCATAAAACATTTCTGTCTTTATCACTTAAAACTTCAGGAGATTCCCCTTTTGTTCTTACCTGAACAATTGGTCCTTTATCAATAAATAATCCAGCAATATCAACCACAGTCTGCAAAGATCCTCCTCCATTATCTCTTAAATCAATTACAAGACCTTCCATCTCTTCTTGTTTAAGACGTATAATTTCTTGTTTTACATCTTTTGCAGCATTACGTTGATTATAGTCCTGCATATTAAAATAGAATTTCGGTAAATTTATTATTCCAAAATTCTTTCCGTTTTTCTTAACCACAGAAGATTTAGCATAGGTTTCTTCTAATTCAACAACATCTCTAACGATTTCAACATTTTCTATAGTTCCATCTACTTTCTTTACGGTAAGAACTACCTTAGTTCCTTTAGGTCCTTTAATAAGACTTACCGCATCATCTAACCTCATTCCTACGATACTAACAGGCTCAACTTCGTCTTCTTGTTTTACCTTCATAATGAAATCTCCAACTTCTACTTTATTTCCTCTCCAAGCTGGACCTCCAGAAATAATTTCAATGATTTTTACATTATCATTTTTCTTTTGTAGTCTTGCTCCTATTCCTTCTAACTTACCAGACATAGCAATATCAAAACGATCTTTATCTTGAGGAGCAAAATAGTATGTATGAGGATCAAATTCTTCTACAATTGAGTTTATATAAATAGAAAACCAATCTTTTCTTTCTAAGTCATCAGCAAATTCGAAATATTCTTTTAATGATGTTGTAGTTATATCACGAGATTCCTCTTCTAAAACAACCGCAGACTTTCTCTTAAACTCTTTGTTTTTTGTAATGGAATCTATTTGCTCATCTACTTTATCATAGTAACTAGATAAAGCATTAAACTTAAGTTGTAGCCTCCAACGATCTCTCATTTCATCTTTATCACGAGCATAAGAAAGTTTTTCATAATCCGTATTAATCGACTCTTCTTTTTCAAAGTTAAAAGGATGTTCTAAGATTTCTTTATACAAAGATCTTGCTTCAGTCATTCTATGCTGCAATCTTTCGTACGTTAAATTGAAAAAATCAATCTCCTTATCTCTGATCTGATCGTCGATTAAGGTTTCAAATTTTCTAAATTCTTCAATATCGCTCTCATAAAAATATCGCTTCAATGGATCTAAAGCATCAATATAATCAACAAAAACATTCTTTGAGAAATCATCATTAATATCCTTTGCATCGTAATGCCCCTTACTTAGCACATAACTAATAAGGTCGATTAGTATTCGATCCTTATCAGGGTCATTATCAATTTTTGTTGTAAAGCTACAAGACGCAGCTGATACAATTACGGTAAGCATCAATACCAAAAAACTCTTTTTCATACGCTCATTTTTAATTTAGGGGTGTTCAGGCAAAATACATTAAAAATCGTGCCAATAATAGGTAATATTACTAAATTTTTCTTAAAAGAACTAATAATGTACACTACTGATTACTAATAATATATTTAGAATAAAAAAAATGTATTTTTACCAGTGAAAAAAATAATCCTATGCCGCAAAGAAAACCCTTGATTTTAGTCACCAATGATGATGGCATAACAGCTCCTGGAATTCGGACTTTAATTAGCATAATGAATGAAATTGGCGATGTATTTGTTGTTGCTCCTGATAGCCCTCAGAGTGCTATGGGTCATGCTATTACAATAAACAACACCTTGTATTGCGATCCTATTACCATTGACAAAGATGGACCGCAGAGGGAATATAGTTGTTCTGGAACACCTGTAGACTGTGTCAAAATGGCAACAAGACAAATTCTAGATAGAAAACCGGACTTATGTGTAAGTGGAATTAATCACGGTTCTAACTCTGCTATCAATGTTATCTATTCTGGTACAATGAGTGCTGCCGTAGAAGCTGGAATTGAAGGAATTCCTGCTATTGGATTTTCATTACTTGATTATAGTATGAATGCTAATTTCGAACCTTCTAAAAAATTTATAAAAAATATTGTAAATAATGTGCTTAAGAATGGATTGCCAAAAGGTATTGTCCTCAACGTTAATATCCCAAAATTAGAAGAAGAAAACATTAAAGGCATTAAAATATGTCGGCAAGCTAATGCGCATTGGGTAGAAGAGTTTGACAAAAGAACAAATCCTATGGGTAGAGACTACTATTGGCTTTCTGGGAAATTTATTAATGAAGATAAAGGAGAAGATACTGATGAGTGGGCTCTGCACAATGGTTACATCTCTATTGTTCCCACAAAATTTGATCTTACCGCACATCATTTTATACAAGAATTAAACAACTGGTCGTTACATGATTAAAAAAGAAATTCTATTCGGTTTTGTTACTGGAATACTTGCCAATGCAATTGGAATAATTTTATACATATTGTTATTTTCTGAATTAAGTATTAAAGAAACTTTAAAAGCAGCCCAGCAAAATAATTTTTTAGGAAGTTTGATTGCTTTAGGAGCCATTCTAAATCTTATTATTTTCTTCCTATTTTTAAAACAAAACAAACCATATAGAGCGCGTGGCGTACTTCTTGCTACTTTAATTGCTGCAGTAAGTATTGCGATTAGTAAGTTTAGTTAACACACGACGAAAGTATATAGAGATGAAATATTATCTTATTGTAGGAGAAGCATCTGGTGATTTACACGGTGCAAACCTTATGAAATCTATTCTTAAAGAAGATCCCGAAGCAGAATTTAGGTTTTGGGGAGGAGATTTAATGCAATCAGTGGGAGGTACCATGGTTCTGCATTATAAAGAAAGAGCCTTTATGGGATTTTTTGAAGTTATTCTAAATCTATTTAAGATTTTAGGTTTTATAAAAAAATGTAAAAAAGACATTGAGCAATATAATCCAGATGCATTAATTCTAATCGACAATTCAGGTTTTAATCTTCGTATTGCCGAATGGGCAAAACCAAAAGGCTATCTAACACATTATTACATAAGCCCCCAAGTATGGGCATCAAGAGCTGGAAGAGTCAAGACCATTAAAGCCAATGTTGATCATATGTATGTAATATTACCTTTTGTCTCAGATTTTTATAAAAAATATGATTATGAGGTTAATTTTGTTGGACACCCACTTATCGATGCTATTGCGGATCATACTCAAGTAATGCCAGATAATTTCAAAAAACAATATCATTTAGATGAGCGCCCGATAATTGCAATATTACCAGGAAGTAGAAAGCAAGAAATCAGAAAAATGCTTGAAGTAATGCTCAGTGTGGTGGATGATTTTCCTTCTTACCAATTTGTTATTGCTGGAGCTCCTAGTCAAGACGAAAAATTTTATGAGCCATTTATAAAAAAGGAAGGGGTACATTTAATTATGAATCGTACCTATGATGTTTTAAGTTTGAGCAATGCTGCTTTAGTAACTTCTGGAACAGCAACATTAGAAACAGCTTTATTTAAAGTTCCACAGGTGGTATGCTATAAAGGAAATACAATATCATACCATATTGCCAAAAGAATTATCAATCTAGAATATATTTCTTTGGTAAACTTAATAATGGACAAACCTGTGGTTAAAGAGTTAATTCAAGGTGATTTTAATAAAAAACAATTAAAAGAAGAGCTTACGAAAATATTAGATGATTATAAGAGAGCCGTAATGTTCTTAGAATACTATGATTTAGAAAAGAAACTTGGTGGTAAAGGAGCTAGTGATAAAACTGCCAATTTAATTGTAGAAACTATAAAATAAAAAGCCCCAAAATGAATAATAAGTTATTTTATTTTTTACTTGTAGCATCTATTACGCTCACCTCTTGTGGAGGTGCTAAAAAGAGAAGTACTGTTTCAAGAAAAACCGAAAACACATCTAAAACTAAAAGAGTAACACCCAAAAACAAAAAGATCAATAGTATTATTGATTATGCCAAGACATTTGAGGGTACTCGATATAAATATGGTGGCACTACCAAAAAAGGAATGGATTGCTCTGGGTTAATTTACACATCTTTTAAAAAGGAAGAGGTTGTCTTACCGAGAACCTCTAGAGCTATGTCTGTTCAAGGAAAAAAAATATCTCTAAAAAATGTTACTGTTGGAGATCTTTTGTTTTTTAGAACAAACAAAAATAAAAACGCAATAAATCATGTTGGCCTAGTAGTAAAAACTGGAAAACGAATAGAGTTTATTCATGCCTCTACATCTAAGGGAGTTACTATATCAAGTTTAGATGAAAGATATTGGAACAATTGTTTTGCCGGAATTAGGAGAATCTTATAAAATTATTTTCTGCTTTCTTACTTTTTTACTTTATTGACCTTAAATTCCCCATAATTATTTTAAATTAGTGTATTAAAAATCATTCATTTATCATGGAATACTCATTAGATCCCTTAGAAGTAAAAAAAGTTATTGATGCTAAAGTAAATGGGCAAGAATTTGATGAGAATCAGTTCATCTATTATCATCTTAATAGAAATCTTTTTAATGTAAAAAAAGAGGTTACTACATTAACTCATTATATGGGTAATAAGTTTCGAGATAATAAAGGATATATATGGGAAGAAGCTCCTAGGTTTAAGAACTGGTATCACACACCTAAATCTAATTATTTTGGAAGCTTAGTCGGTATGAAACCATATAGTCGAAAATTTTTGCGCCCAGATAAAGAGACTGGTATTGGAGGTGAATTTGAAATGATTATTCGTCATGACGGAAAACGAATAGATGCACTAACACACGAAGGATATCAGGAAACATATAATTTTGGACCTACAAATAATTCAAAATTACATATTCTCCTTGATGTAGATCCACATGGACCACATCCCGATTACACAGTAAAAATAGACACTGGTAAAGTCACTATAAAAGACAAGAAGAGAGAACTTTCCGGAGCCATTAGAAGAAGAAACCGAATAAGAAAATAATTCTTTTCAATTTTACCTTTAGCAATTTCTTTACAAAACCTATCAATTCTTAAGGGAATCATGTTTTAGGTTAGCTTAAAATACCAAGAAAACAAAAATCTACAGGTAACATATTTAGTTTATACGACACGATTAGTTATAGGTCCTAAAAGCCTATTAATTATCAATAGGTGTATAAATTACGTAACATTCCATTTTTATTCTTAACCCTTTCCTTGATTACAGGAATTATTATCGGTCAATACACTACTATTGGATTGAGATTTATTCTTATATGTCAAATAATTGCAATACTAGGACTACTAAGTTCCTGGTGGTATGCAAAAAAAATATTCAGAAGCTCTATTAGTTTCAGTTTTTTGGTAGTTATTACTTTTACAATGTTTGGGATTACTATGGTTAAAATTAATAATCCAAAAAATAACTCTGAACATTACACCCATCTAATTGAACAAGACAACAATCCGACGGTATTAAATTTTCACATAAAGGAAAGACTAAAACCAAGTACATATTATGAAAAATATATTGTAAGTCTTTCATCAATAAATAAAGAGAACGTTAATGGAGAATTTCTATTACAAATAGTAAAAGATAGTGTAAATCATAAATTGATAACAGGTGACTCCTATATTACATTTAACACTTTGGAGTCAATACCTACTGCTTTAAATCCGAATCAATTTGATTATGCTAACTATTTAAAGCAACAATATATTTTTCATAAAATAAGTTTAGAGCACAAAGAATTAATCCCCACAAACTCTCCTGTATTTTCAATTTACCGAATTGCACATATCATTAGAACGGATATATATCAAAAACTCGCATTGTATAATTTTAGTAATAAACAATTATCTATTCTTAACGCACTCCTTTTAGGTCAAAGACAAGATATAGATTCTGCCACTTTTAAAGATTATCGTGATGCCGGAGCCATTCATATATTAGCTATTTCTGGATTACATATTGGAATCTTATTAATTATTCTAAGTTCGATACTAAAACCTCTTGATTACTTTACTAAAAATGGTAAAGTGGTTAAAACCATATTCATTATTTTACTTTTATGGTGTTTTGCTATTATCGCAGGTTTATCTCCCTCAGTACTTAGAGCAGTAACCATGTTCTCTTTTGTAGCTATAGGAATGCATATTAGATCAAAAACAAGCATTTACAATTCTTTAATTGTTTCCATGTTTATTCTATTATGCTTACGTCCGTTATTATTATTCTCAATTGGATTTCAATTAAGTTATTTAGCAGTATTTTCAATAGTTTGGATACAACCATCATTGGTTAAATTATATACTCCTAGATTCTTTATTGATAAAAAACTATGGGAAACTCTTACAGTTACAATAGCAGCACAACTTGGTTTATTACCGCTATTATTATTCTATTTTCATCAATTTCCTTTACTATTTTTTATTTCTAACCTTATAATCATCCCTTTTTTAGGAATTATTCTCGGATTAGGAATAATAGTAATATTCTTAGCAGAAATGCAATTGTTAACAGATTGGATAGCCCTTACATTTGGAAACTTTATTAACCTAATGAATTTTATTGTTCATAAAGTTTCTGAACAAGAAAAGTTTATAATAACAAATATTTATTTTTCATCCAAAATGCTGATTACAGCATATGGTTGTATTATTTCTTTAATATTCTTACTCAAGAAAAGATATACCATAAGAGTTTTGACTGTATTAATAAGTAGTCTTCTTTTTTTATCAACTGTAATTTATGAAAGACATCTAAATCTAGGTAAAGAAGAACTCATTATCTTCCATAATTATCGGAACTCTACATTAGGCGTTTTACAAAATCAATATCTAAGATTATTCTCTAAAGATTCTATTTCCATTAGCACTAAAACGTACTTACTAAAAAACTATCTAATTGAAAATGATTCCAAACTTCTCAGTACCGAAAAGCTAAATAACATCTATTATTATAAGACTAAAATAATATTAGTAATTGATAACTCTGGAATCTATAAACTCGAAAAATTACACCCTGATATAATTGTTCTAACTAATTCTCCAAAACTTCATATTGAGAGAATGATTCAAACCTTACAACCAACACTAATCGTTGCAGATGGTAGTAATTATAAAAGTTATCTCGATCAGTGGGAAAAGAGTTGTTTAAAACAAAACATCCCTTTTCATCGCACAGACAAAAAGGGAGCTTTTATATTGAACTAAAATTTTATAAATTATTCTAGAAATCGGATACCTCTGCAAGTAATTCTTCTACTGGAATATCCATTACTTCTTTTACAATTTTATGGATATCTGGGACAACAGTCCTTGCTAATTTTGTTGGACTATTAAAAAGAATAGTTATTCCGAGATCCTCTTGTGGAAAAATAGCTATTTCACTTCTAAAACTATTTACATGACCACCGTGATGAATCATTCTGCTTGATTCCCCTGTTTTTCTATTTTTAAAATCATGAATACGCCATCCATGTGCATATTGAGATTCTTTATGACCCGCCCATTTCTGGTAATATTTACTTTTTCCTGGTAGATTAATTATTGGATTAAAAACTTTATTTAATCCATCCGAATTCATTACACTAGGATTATGTCCTAATAAAAATCGCATCCATTTCGCCATATCAGTTACACTGGCATTTACGCCTCCAGCCGGAATTGCGTTGTAGTATTTTTGATTAAGTTTTAGAGATTTCCAGCGTCTACCATATTTTCTATGTGGCATTGCTACATTAGAAGCGGTTTTTAAAGAATTATGATCTGTAGATGCATTATACATGTTTAGTGGTTCAAAAATCTTTTCTGCAATCGCTTCTCCATAGGACTTCCCACTCACCTGCTCTATCATTGCTCCACTCAGAGCAAATACTGCATTTTGATAACTATAAATATTGCCTGGTTTAGCTATAGTTCTGATACTTTTAAACTGACCCGCTATGGTATTTAAATCAATCCCATCTTCTACCAAATTTGTAAAACTATGATATGGTAAGCCAGAAGAATGTGATAAAATATGTGATAAGGTTACACTGTCTGTCCATTTCTTATTAGCCAACTCAAAATTAGAAACATAATCATGTACCTTATCTTCCCAACTAAGCAAACCTTCTTCTACATATATCCCAGATAGTACTCCAGCAAAACCTTTAGAAACAGAACCTATTCTAAAAATGGTTTCTTCGTCTATCGTTTCTTTTCGTGAAGCATTTCTTTTTCCAAAACCACCTAAATAAATAACAGAATCACATTTTACGATACTAACTCCTGCTCCTACAATTTTGTGTTGTTTTAATGCTTTATCAAAATATTTCTCTACGGCTTCAACTAAAAGCTCTTTCTGTCTATCAGATATCGGATTTTTAAAAAAGTCTACCGAAGCTTGTACTTTTACTGGTTTTAATTCTTTAGTCGTTTTGGTCTTCTCTATTTTATTAGCAGAGATAAGAGGGAAAAGCAATGCAATTAACAGCAACATTGAAGGGGCAATGATGAAACGTTTTTTCATATCAGGTTAAGCTCTAGTAAAATATTAAAGTCAAAAAAATGGGGAGACTCTTAATACTTTTATGTAACGATTTGGTTTATTAATTATTTCAATTTTGATCAAATATAACGATTATATGCAAATATCATCGTTGAAATACATTTTTTTATAAATTTTAACACTTTTTAACCGCTATGTGGATTTATAAGGGTTTCATATGAAGGAAGAAACTTTCAAAAAAAAGAATTATAATATTAAGACAGCTTAATATCTTCTTTAAAAAGCATATGTATATACTCTGCATGAATATCTGCATTGTGCTTACTCTCTAAACAATGAAATAACAAATGAATCAAACCGTAATCGCCTAGACAATCTCTATACTCATCTTGCTCTTTATTCTTCACCCAAAGAATAAAACTACACAAATGCCCTATTTCACCTAACTTATCAGGTCTTTTTAGACATTTTTTAAACTCTTTTAACTCCATCATAGCGTACTCATTATACTTTTGCTTACAAAAGTTATAATCAAATGTGTGCTTATATGATCTAAGCTTCCTGTTCTGTATTTCATACTTAATACCACTCATAAGGTAAATTTCTTCAATTAGGTATTGGTGTTACGCATATAGTATATTTTATTATATAATAACAAAACACACTCCAAGATTGCTTTTTTAAGATTCTTTTAATGAAGTTTAACGAATCTATAAATAGGAATTATTCCTAAACAAAGATACAAAATTAGGAATTATTCCTAGTTAATTTAAAATATTATTTTTAGTATATAACTAAAAAAATTCCCTCTCATCAATAAGACAAAAGAGAATTTAAAATTAATAACCGGTAAGATACTATCTGTTATATTGTTTTGATAATGGAAACAGAAATTTCAACCCCAGAAGTATTTAATGTTCGTAAATGAGAAGGTAACGCGTCTATGGTATTCGGTCCAAATGATTTTGCTTCTAACTCTAATTGCCTATATCTAATACCTGGCTCTAGAAAAATCACATCTGACAATTTCAATCTTAGTTTGGCATCTATATGAAAACCTAAATTCGTCTCATATTCAATCGGATCTGCAGAAAAATCATTTTCAGTAATTCTTAATTTTCCAGGAATACTATAATTACCCCCAACACCTATTACAATCCCGTGTAACGTATTTTCCGAAAATTTGAAAAACTTATTTATTCCCAAAGTAAAAAAGGCTCTGCCAAAAGTAACAGAGCTTTTATTAGATCCGTTTGTACCACTCTGCAATTGAAGGGCTAAATTATACTGATATCCTAATGTTCCGTAACCTGATAACCCGTTAAAAAACCTATATTCTGCACCAACTTCAAGTCCCATTCCACCTCCTGGACTATAAGCCAAACTTCCTCCATTATAATCAATCGATTCATAATTAAATCCGATACTTCCATTTAACCTACCAATTAAATTTAATTCCTGTGCTGTTCCACTAGTAAACAATGTACAAAAGAGTACAAGACTCCATATAATTTTCTTCATTTTATGATGTTTAGTTTTATTCGTCCTTATAAGTGTCTAAAAACAATAAAATGTTACCTCTGTTATCATATAAACTTCAAACAAATCCATATCATTCACAAAGCCAAACAACTATAATCAAAAAACCCTCTTATCAGATAGACAAGAGGGTTTTCTATAATTAAAATATATTCTTTAATTACTAAATGTACTCACAAATGATTGTTCATACTGCTGCCAAGCCTCTGCACTTGTTAATTTCTTATAATCATTAGTATGAATCATCTTTAAGTAAATTTCCAATTGCTGTGGTGTTTTATACCCCACCACTGGAGCAATCAAATTGCCTGATTCATCAAAAAAAACAATACTAGGATATCCACTTATTTTTAAGGCATTAGCAAAAAAATGTTGACTATTTCTACCTTTTCTATCAGGATTGTGATTAGGATTGGTATAGGTAAAATCGTTATACTTTATCTCTTCAGTACCTTCTCCATTAAATTTTACAGCATAATAATTAGAATTAACGTATTCTACTACGTCTTTATTATGAAAAGTTTTTTTGTCTAACAATTTACACGGCCCACACCAATCGGTATATACATCCATAAAAATCTTCTTTGGCTTTTTCTTTTGCGCCTCCAATGCTTCATTCATCGACATCCAATTGATCTCTTGCGCCTGGGATTGCAAAACAAGTAGAAATCCAAATAGTAAAAGTAGGTTTTTCATCTGTTCAAAATTTGTATTTACATATTAGTCGAAACAAAAACTGTTCCTTATTAAAAACTTCACCCGTTTTGGGTAACGGGTAAAGTAGTGTTTTAGTATTAACGAATTCCGTGCATTAACTTCTTAAGCAATGGATTTAAAATCATTATTAAAGCTCCAGCGGCGATAGGAACTATAGTAAATATGAGAAAAAAAGTTGATAAATTATAGTTAGCCGTAACCTCATCAATCATTCCTCCCAAAGTCCCTGCAGCTTTTTGGCCAATTGCAATGGCCAAATACCAAATTCCGAACATAAAAGCAATCATTCTACCAGGAACTAATTTACTCAAATATGATAAACCAACCGGGGACAAACATAACTCTCCTAATGTATGGAAAAGATATGCCATAATCAACCAAATCATACTAACTGAAGCTGTCTTAGCTCCTTGAGGAATTCCCGAGGACCCATAAGCTAGTAACGCAAAACCAAAACCTAATAGTCCAAGCCCGAAACCATATTTAAAAGCTGCACTAGGATTGTATTTACTTTCCCACCATTTTGAAAACAATGGTGCTAGTGCAATAATAAAGAATGAGTTTAAAATTCCGAACCAAGTAGCACCAACTTCCGTGGTATCCTTGCTAAATTCATTATTTAATTTCCAAATTACTATACCCCAGATAATAATAAAAGATATCGATAATACAACATTAGATATACCTATCTTAGAAAATGTTTTCTTAAATAACAAATATAGAACCCAAGAAATTATAGCTAACGGAACAACTGTTAAAACAGCATCTATAACTTTAAATATCAACGCAGTAGAACCAGACAGATCTCTTGCTGTGTAATCCCGAGCAAAAATATTCAAAGATCCTGCTGCTTGCTCAAATGCAGCCCAAAAGAACACTGTAAAAAATGCAAAAATCGCAACGGCTATCATTCTATCTCTTACGGTGGAACTATATCTAATAATTCTCGAAATAATCAAAAACACAAACAATAAAACCCCAATAATGATTACTATAGTTGGACCTTCATAATTCCCTAAAGTAAAATCAAATAAATTAATGTCTCCAATTTTAGACATAGGATCATTAATAAGCCAAGTAAACCCTATAGTTGCACTAATTGCAATTAAAATTTTATCTAGAACAGTAAAAGGATTAAGCTTATCTCCTTCACTTAAAACAACTTCTTTTTTAACTTCTTTATTTGGCTTTGCTCCTATTTCTCCAAATAATGGACTTGCTAACCAGAATTGAATCATTCCCAGAAACATAAAAATTCCAGCTAATCCAAAACCCCATGCCCAACTAAAATTTTCTCCTAAATATCCACAAAGCATAATGCCAAAAAACGCACCTGCATTAACACCCATATAAAATATAGTATAAGCTCCATCCTTCTTTGCATCATTCCCTTTATACATTTCAGAAATAATAGAAGTAATATTTGGTTTAAATAATCCTGTTCCTATAACTAGTAATCCCAATCCAATATATAAAGTAGTTTCAGTTTCAAACGCCATGGAAATATGGCCCAATGTCATAATTAAACAACCAATAGTAACTGCCCATTTATATCCTGTAATCTTATCCGCTATATATCCTCCTAAAATTGGCGTTAAATATAATAGAGATGCATAAGTACCAAATAATGCTAAAGCATGTTCTCGCGGCCAATTGGCCCAACCTGGATTTTCTCCAAACAAAGGTTGAGTAAGAAATATAACTAGAAGAATTCTCATCCCATAAAATGAAAAACGTTCCCACATTTCCGTAAAGAAAAGAACAAAAAGTCCAGCTGGATGACCTAAAACCTTATCTCTAAATAAATTTTCTATATCTGTATTCATACGTAGATAGGATTTTTAATTATCGGCCAACTCATAACCTTCAGCTTCTTCATGAATAGTTCCTTCTTTATCTTCAACACCATGAGTCAATACCTCTAATTTTTTTCTAAATAGCATTACTAAAAGACCAAATACTACACAAAAAACTGCAATACCAGTGAATATCTTAAATTCTCCTAAACTTTCTGCAGACTCACCTAATAAACCTGCTAATTTGTTACCGAAACCAGTCATCGCAAAATAAACACCCATCATCAATGCTCCATATTTAACTGGTGCTAATTTTGTAATAAATGACAATGCTACCGGAGAAATACAAAGCTCTCCAATTGTATGAAACAAATATGCCAATACTAACCAATACATAGCAGAAGATCCATTTGACTCAAACTCCATAGAAGCTGCTGTCATAAAGAAAAAACCGGTTCCCATAATAATTAGTCCAACGATCATTTTAAATAAAGAACTAGATACTTTTCCTTTTAATTTTCTATTTGCCCAATACCACGCAACCAAAGTACCTAAAAAGATGATAAACATTGCATTTAAAGACTGGAACCAAGATGCAGGAACTTCGTATCCCATAAACATTCTATCAGTTTTTCCACTTGCGTAAAGATTCATTAAACCACCTGCTTGTTCAAAAGCTCCCCAAAAAACAATAACCAATAAAAAAGAAATAAGAAGTACAACAATCCTATCCTTTTCAATACTAGTAAGTGGTTTTTTCATTGTTTCTTTATCTTTTGCATTTTCAGAAGAACCTAAGAAATTACCAACATTTTTAAGATATTTTTGACCTAAAAGATATTGTAATAACCCTAAAGCCATTCCAATTCCTGCTAGCCCAAATCCATAATGCCACCCATGTACTTCCCCGACATATCCTACAATGATACTAGACAAAAATGCTCCTAAGTTAATCCCAATATAAAAAATTGTAAAACCCTTATCTCTTCTTATGTCTCCTTGTTTATAAAGCCCTCCAACCATAGTAGAAATATTTGGTTTTAACATTCCAACTCCAGCTACAATTAAACTTAACCCAGAATACCAAGCCCACATCTCTTCTATTGCCAAAATACTATGTCCAGCAACTAACAAAATTCCACCGATTAAAACAGATTTTTTTTGACCTAAAAACTTATCCGCAATCCATCCTCCAGGAATTGAAGCTACATATACTGCCATTGTATACCATCCATATAGCGCTAATGCTTCTCCAGATGACCAACCTAAACCTGCATTTTCATCAATTGTTTTAGCTGTAAGATATAATACGAAGATTGCTCTCATTCCATAATAAGAGAAACGCTCCCACATTTCTGTAAAAAATAAAATGTATAATCCTACTGGATGCCCAAAAAGCTCTTTTTGATGAGCTGCTTTTACTGTATTTGTCATTATGTTAGTTTAATTAAAATGAGTTGTTTAATGATTATAAGTTCGCTTTAATAAAATTAGTCATCTTATTATACAGATGTAATCGTGTATTACCTCCATAAATTGCATGATTCTTATCCGGGTATATTGCCCAATCAAAATCTTTATTTTTCTGCACCAATGCTTCGATCAAACGCATTGTGTTTTGAACATGTACATTATCATCTGCACTACCGTGCACTAGTAAAAATTTTCCTTTTAATCCATCAACAAAATTGATTGGAGAATTATCGTCATACCCTTTCGCATTCTCCTGTGGAGTCATCAAATATCGTTCCGTATAGATTGTATCATAAAATCTCCAACTTGTAACAGGAGCAACTGCAATACCCATCTTAAAAGTATCAGGCGCTTTAAACAAACAATTACTAGACATGAAACCACCATAACTCCATCCCCAAATACCAATTCTGGATGCATCAATATAATCTAAAGCTCCTAGTTGTTTTGCTGCTGCGATCTGATCCTGAACTTCTAGATTACCTAAATCATTTTGTGTAACTTTCTTAAATTTAGCTCCTTTAAACCCTGTTCCTCTTCCATCTACACAAACAACAATATATCCTTGTTGTGCTAACATCATATACCAATAATCATTACTCCTATTCCAAGAATTACTAACTGATTGAGATCCTGGTCCAGAGTATTGATACATAAACAGTGGATACTTCTTAGCAGGATCAAAATCCTTTGGCTTGATTGTCCACATATTTAATGTTTCGCCGTTAATATCTATCGTAGAAAATTCTTTTGGTCTTACATCATATTCTGCAAGTTTATCTTTTAATGCTTGATTGTTTTTAATCTCACGAATTACTGCTCCATCTGCAGCATTATTTAAAGTAAACTCAAAAGGAGTAGATGTATTTGAGAAATAATTGATGTATTGACTAAAATCTGCGCTAAAATCTGCTTCATTAGTCCCTTCTTTAGTACTTAATCTCTTCTTGTTTTTTCCATCTAAACCAATTGAATAGATATCTCTATTGATATTCTTGTTTTCTACACTTTGATAAAAAATACTTTTATTTTTTGCATCGTATCCATAATAATCTGTTACTTCCCAAGAACCACTAGTAATTTGATTAATCAATTCTCCTGATTCTTTATAATGGTAAATATGATTGTACCCATCCTTTTCGCTAGTCCAAATAAAACTATTATCTTCTAAAAAGGTAAGATTATCGGTAACATCAATATACGCTTCATCCTTCTCGTTAAGCACAATTTTTGGAGTTTTCGTTTTAGCATCTACAAAAATTAAATCCAGATTATTTTGATGCCTGTTTAATACTTGTACACTCAAAATATCTGGATTTGTAGACCATTTAATTCTTGGTATATAAAAATCTTTATACTCTCCTAATTTCACTTTATCTAAAGACATACTTCCTAAATCGGCTATGTGTAATGAAACTTTAGCATTTTTCTCTCCAGCTTTAGGGTATTTAAATACATCTTGTTTTTGATATAATTGTGCACCGTATACATCCATTGAAAATTCTGGAACCTCTTTTTCGTCAAATCTTATAAAAGCTACCTTATTACTATCAGAACTCCAATCAAATGCTCTTACAAATGCAAATTCCTCTTCATATACCCAATCGGTAATACCATTGATAACTTCATTCTTTTTTCCATCATCTGTTAACTGAATCTCTTCTCCGGTAACAAAATTTAAGACATATATATTATTATCTAATACATATGCTATCTTATTTCCATCAGGCGATAACGCGGGTGATTGTATTTTACTGTCACTAATCTTAAAACTACTATTGGAAGCCACATCAAACAAATGATAAATTCCTCTTGACGAACGACGATAGATTTGTTCTAACTCACTTGCAAGTAAAACTCTCTTCTCATCTTTACTAAATTCATACCCTTGAAAAAACTTCAGGTCGTCTATAAAAGAGGATTTGATTAATGTATTTGCCTTTTCTCCAGTGGCATAGTCATAAACTTCGATAGAAGTTTCACCAGAAGTATTATCTCTTTCTAAAACCGAATATTGCGTACCATTATTCATGGAATGCAAGGATTGTAACCTTTCAGTTGTAAATGCTCCTCCCCATATTTCTTCTAATATAAATGCTTTGTCTTGCGCTATAGTAACAAAACTTATAAAAAATGCTATTCCAAAAAACAATCGGGTAATCTTCATATCTTAATTTCAATAAAAAAAATGTTAGCGCCAAGAATACTAAAAAATCCGTGAAAAATACAACAATTGACGTTAAATACCATAAAATGGAATGCGAGAAACGAATATTTATTAGCATATCATTAATAAAACCTTGTGAATAGATAGAATAATATACTTTTAAAATAACGGGATATTGCATTTATGAATTCATAAAAATCGTTTGAAACAAAACAGAATAGTATCTTTGACCCCTTATAGTAAAAAAACAATATGGCTCCAGTAGTTTCTGGCTTCTCTAAGCTTTCTAAAGACGAAAAAATAAATTGGTTGGTTAAACATCATTTTAATAATGACACAAACACCATCGATATTATTAAAACTTATTGGAATTCTGATGAAAAACTTCAGCAGTTGCACGATGAGTTTACGGAGAATACTATATCCAATTATTATTTACCTTTTTCTGTAGCTCCAAATTTTTTAATTAATAATGAACGTTTTACTATTCCAATGGCTATAGAAGAAAGTTCTGTAGTTGCTGCAGCAAGCAAAGCAGCTAAATTTTGGCAAAGTAGAGGTGGTTTTAATGCCGAAGTATTATCTACTACAAAAGTCGGACAGGTACATTTTACATTTTCTGGAGACAATGAAAAGTTAAGAAGATTCTTTAAAAATATCAAGTCTGATCTTATTTCCTCAGCTTCCCATATTACTAAAAACATGGAAAAACGAGGTGGCGGAATTATAGATATTGAGCTTAGAGATAAATCATCAGAACTAGAAAACTACTATCAACTTCATTGTACTTTTAGTACTGTTGATGCCATGGGAGCAAATTTTATAAACTCTTGTTTAGAGCAGTTTGCTGATTTCCTAACCAATGCAGCGACTACCTATAACGAATTTTCTGAAGCTGAAAAAAAGATAGAAATTATCATGAGCATACTTTCTAATTATGTTCCAGAATGCATAGTTAAAGCTTCTGTTTCTTGCTCCATTGATGATTTACCAAGTATAAACAACTTAACCTCTTTACAGTATGCTCAGAAATTTGTAAGAGCTGTACAAATTGCAAAAATAGAACCATACAGGGCTGTTACTCATAACAAAGGGATCATGAATGGTATTGATGCGGTTGTATTAGCAACAGGAAATGATTTTAGAGCTATTGAAGCGGGAGCTCATGCATATGCTTCTAAAGATGGTAAATATTCTAGTCTAACAGCGGCTAAAATTGAAAATAATGTATTTCATTTTTCAATACAAATCCCTTTAGCTCTTGGTACAGTTGGAGGTTTAACTACATTGCATCCACTAGTAAAACTCGCCTTAAGTTTACTTGGAAGTCCCAATGCAAAAAAACTTATGGAAATTACCGCAGTAGCAGGACTTGCTCAAAATTTTGCTGCCATCAATTCCCTTATTACTACCGGGATCCAACAAGGCCATATGAAAATGCATTTAATGAATATCCTCAATCAGTTTCAAGCCACTAATGATGAAAAAGAAAAATTAGTTGAGCACTTTAAAACTAATACCGTAACACATAGTGAGGTAGTACTACAAATCGAAAAACTACGAAATTAAACCTACTTCTACTTTTCTTATTTTAGAATAATTTGTCATACTAGGGTAATTATACCGTTTATTATTAAAACTCGTATTTGGATTTTGGTTTGGTCAACAACTAAAGTCATTCATCTAAATTGCATTTCTGATTTTAACTATGCAGACAAAACTATATCTACTTTTCTCATTCTATAAAAGGCATTTTTACGTCCTCACCTTTGTTACACTTTTACTTTTATTTAAAGAAAAAAACACAACGCTCGCTTTTATAATTTTAATAAAGTTTGTGTATTTCTTAGGACTAAAAATTTGGCATAAATTAGTCTCTTATACAAATATGGAGGTTTCGTTTACTGATCGTTTCTTCTTTTATGAAAACCTAGGACTACATAATTTACATCTTTTTTTGTTTGGATTTTTATTTGATAGTATAGCTTCTGTTATGACTTTTTACTCATTTCAATATTTCATAAGATGATCCTAGAAATTGACAACGTAGAATTATCATATAACAATAAATTCATTCTAAATGGAGTATATGTTAAAGCTGAAAAAGGAAGAGTTACAGGAATACTTGGAAGAAATGGCTCAGGAAAGAGTAGCTTGCTAAAGATAATATTTGGGCATCTAAAACCTCAAAACAAATTGATTCGTATTAACAAAAAGAACAAAGCCAGACCTCTCTATCTTTCAGGAAAAGTAAAATATTTATCCCAAAAAGATACAATTCCAAAAAATATTTCTCTCGAAAAAGTTTTTAGTTTATTTAACCTCAGCTGGGAATCTTTTACGATCATATTCGAACCATTTCAAAAGTATCAAAACCCAAAAATATATGATCTTTCGGGAGGTGAAAAAAGAGTTATAGAAACATATCTTATGTTAATGAGTCCAGGAGAAATAGCGTTATTAGATGAACCTTTTTCAAATATTGCGCCTCTATATATAGAGACCTTTATAGAACTTATTAAGAAAGAAAAGAAAAATAAAATTATCATCCTAACAGATCATATGTATCGTCATATTCTTGACATATCAGATGATATATATCTATTAAACAATAGCACTTCTACACGTATTAAAAATCCTACCGAACTGGTTGGCTATGGTTACTTAAGTAGTTTTTAGGTTTTCTCTTCAATTACGAAAAGCTGTATTCAACATAAGTTAATAACTAATATATTTAGAGTATTCTTATTTATTAAATGCAGTAATAAAGTAAATTTGTTTCTGGTTAAGACAAAATTATATGTTGAAAAAATCATTTTATAGTCACGGCAAACTTCTCCTAACTTCAGAATATCTTGTTCTTGATGGCATCAAAGCACTAGCATTACCTACAAAACCTGGACAATGGTTAAAAGTTGAAGAAAATGATTCTGATCATATTTCTTGGAAAAGCTTTGATAAAGATGGTGATTGCTGGTTCGAAACGATTATTAAACTCCCTTTAGCAATTTCAGAAGCTAATTCATCTAACACACGTTTCTTAACAGATGAAGAAGGTTTAGGAATTTCCGAAACACTTTTAGAAATACTGAAAGTAGCTCAGGAACTAAATCCTGATTTTCTTTCTGGCGAAAAAGGATGTTACGTAGAAACTCACTTAGAGTTTAATCGAAAATGGGGATTAGGCTCTTCTTCAACACTTATAAATAATATTGCTCAATGGGCAGATGTCAATGCTTTTACATTGCTAAAAAAAAGTTTTGGAGGAAGCGGTTATGATATTGCTAGTGCACAACACACTACACCAATTTTTTATATACGAAAAGAAGATACTCCTGTAATCAGTATTGCCCAATTTGATCCTATTTTTAAAGATCATTTGTTTTTTGTCTATCTTAATCAAAAACAAGATAGTAAACAATCCATCAAGCACTATCAATCTTTACCTCTTAAGGATTTTGATGTAGCTTCGGAAAAAATTAAAGAAATTACCAATTCACTAATAGAATGTTCTTCATTAGAAGAGTTTTGTAAACTTATTGATCTACACGAACAAACAATATCTAAAATTATCAAAACGCCTACCATAAAATCTACCTTATTTTCGGATTATTCAGGAAGCATAAAAAGCCTTGGTGGATGGGGAGGAGATTTTGTCCTAGCCACTGGAACTATTTCTGACATAAATTATTTTTCTAATAAAGGTTATGAAACTATTATACCTTATTCTGAAATGGTTCTGTAATATTTTTTTTGAAAAATGGATAGTTTGCATTTTTTTACTAGTAAATAACATTCATTCCTCTATATAAAATATCTATAATACAGGTTTTTTACACCTTTAATATTTTTCAAAACATTACCTATAAACTAGGTATTTAAAAGAGTTTTTATATCTTAATCATCATTCAAAACATCATGTTCATAAAATGTAAAGATTGCGATATAAATACAATACTACTATTCTGCGTTATCTTTAATAATTGACTCGAGAATAATGATGAATTAAATAATTAAATGAAGCTTTAATTAGGCTGGTAACACATATCACAAACTTTATAGAAAGAAAAAAGTTACTTAAAATTAAGCACAAAGTTTTCGTGACTTTTTAAATTTTATCTTTTAAACAATTCCACAATAACTTAACTTCTTTTAAATACAATATCTCATTAATTTTTAAAGTTAAAACGTAAAAACAACCCTTGAAATTCAAAAAAAAATTGTCCCAATGAAACAAAGAATTCTGTATACTATCGCCCTTTCATTCTTAATTGCTTTTGTAGGCAACAGTCAAATTATCTACAGTGATAATTTTGACGAAAACATATTAAGTGTAGAACCTACTTCTGCTTATGCCGTGTCATTATCTAATGATAATTTATTAATCAATGCTAATGGTACTGCAGGAGCTTTTAGCCCATTTAAATATACACTACACAACAATGGTTCTGATATATCAATAAACATATCAAACCAAACCAAACTATATATTAAAGTAAAGGGTAGCTCCAACCCGGATTTAAGAATTGACATCCAAGATGAAGATGGTTTTGTATCTAATCTAAGCCCGTTGTCTATTAGAATAGACAATGAGTTTACTATTTACGAACTAGATTATTCTTCTAATTTACAAGATGGAGGTTATGGAGGTTCTGATTGTACACAAGCTACAGCTCCTTGCCCTGTAGATCCTTCTAAAATAGCTTTTGTTCAATTTTTTGTAAATGCTGCAGAAGGAGGATACTCGGGAACTATTGAAATTGATTGGATTTCCTTTGGAGAACCTTTAGAAACACCTCCTCCACCATCCGCATATGAGGTTCGCTACAATCAAGTATCATATTTAACAGGTAGAAATAAAACCATTAGTGTTGTAGCTCAAAGTAGTTTTAGCAATCAAGCATACACCATACTAGATAACTCTAACAATACAGTATTATCTGGAACTACAGGAGCATCTTCTTTATGGAGTGATTCTGGAGAACATATTGTGAATGTAGATATTTCTGAAGTGGACACCGAAGGAACATATCGTTTTCTAATAGATACTGAAGAAATCACCTTTAACGTAAGTACAGATGGGTATGCAGAACTTAGAGAAGAAGCTTTTAAGTACTATTATTACAACCGTTCTTCTACGGCATTAGAGTCAACCCACGCAGGTATTTATGCAAGACCAGCAGGAACTCCAGATGATGTCGTTCGTGTGCATTCATCAGCAGCGACATCTGCACGACCAGAGGGAACAGTAATATCTGCACCAAAAGGATGGTATGACGCAGGAGATTACAACAAATACGTAGTAAATAGTGGAATTAGTACATATACCTTATTAGCTGCATATGAACATTATAAAACGGAATGGCAAAGCTTACAATATAATATTCCTGAACAAGGTGGAGATTTACCTGATATCTTAGATGAAGTTTTATGGAATTTAGATTGGATGTTAGACATGCAAGACCCGAATGATGGTGGAGTATACCATAAATTAACTGCTAAAAACTTCTCTGGAAGAGTTATGCCTGCCGCATATAATTTAGAAAGATTTGTTGTACAAAAATCAACTGCAGCAGCTTTAAATTTTGCTGCTGTAACCGCAGTGGCATCAAGAATATTTTCTGATTACGAAAGCGTAAGACCTGGATTTAGTGCACAATTAGAACAAGCAGCAAAAGATGCCTATTCTTGGGCAAAAGCTAATCCTGCTATTTATTATAGCCAAGGAAACGGAACACCTGTTTCCGATATTTCTACCGGAGAATACGGAGATACGAATGTTACCGATGAATTTCAATGGGCAGCAGTAGAACTATTTATTACAACTAGAGAAAATACCTATCGAGATGACATTGATGTAAGTTCTATTGGAGGGGGAACTCCAAGCTGGCCATATAGTGATCCTCTTGCACTAATTTCAATCGCTCAATACACTACCAGTTTAGCAAGTTCAATTAACGTTACTGCAGCCAATAGCACTTTAATAAGCACAGCTGATCAGTTAAAGAATCAGGTTAATACTTCTCCAATGAAAACTACAATGTCTACTAACGACTATTCTTGGGGTAGTAATGGAGCAGTAGGAAATCAATTAATCTTACTGATCAGAGCATATGAGTTGACTCAAGATGAGTCTTATTTAGACGCTGCTTATACAGCGATGGACTATATTTTTGGTAGAAACGGAACTGGATACTCTTATGTAACTGGATTTGGAGATACACAAGTATTCGAACCTCACCACAGAATATCTGATGCTGACGGTATTTCTGCTCCTATTCCTGGGATGATTGTAGGAGGACCGCAAAATGAAAACAACCCAGACACAGGTGATTGCACAGGTTCTGGAATTAATTTCCCTTCTAATTTGCCAGCTTCAAAATATGTAGACCACTGGTGTTCATATTCTACCAATGAAATTACTATTAATTGGAACGCCCCTCTAGTCTATGCAATGCACGCTTTAGATTTCTATCAAAAAGAATCAGCTACATTATCTATAAATGAGCTAGAAGAGAACATAAGTTCTGTCAAGATCTTCCCAAATCCTTCAAGTAGCATTTTAAATATAAAATTCCCAACAGACATAGCATCCTCGAATATCGAAATCTACTCGCTTCGAGGTAAAAATGTCTTGTCAAAAAAAATAAACACTACTTCTTCCAGCATAGATATAAGTAACCTTACTACAGGACTCTATTTAGTTAAAGTAACTACTAAAAACCAAAGTTATACAACTAAAATTGCAAAGAAGTAAAACAATTTTAATACAAACTCTAACTAAAAAATCACCCTATTTAATTTTAATAATTAAATAGGGTGATTTTATCTTTTTAGTAAGAAAACCTTCGACTAAAGTTCGAGGACTTTATTTATATTATTATCCATTAATAATTCTTCAGGATTTTCTAATGCCTCCTTAACAGCTACCAAAAACCCAACAGATTCTTTACCATCAATAATTCTATGATCGTAAGACAATGCCACATACATAATCGGTGCTACAACTATTTGTCCGTCTCTTACAATTGGTCTTTCTACAATATTGTGCATTCCTAAAATAGCACTCTGCGGTGGGTTTATGATCGGAGTAGATAACATACTACCAAAAACTCCTCCATTAGTAATTGTAAAAGTTCCTCCTGTCATCTCATCTACCGTTATCTGACCTTCACGAGCTCTAATTGCCAACCTTTTAACCTCAGACTCAACTCCTCTAAAGCTTAAGTTTTCAGCATTTCTAATTACCGGAACCATCAATCCTTTTGGTCCAGAAACGGCAATACTGATATCTTGGAAATCATACGAAATCATCTCTTTACCTTCGATCATCGAATTAACGGCTGGATACATTTTTAGAGCTCTTACACAAGCTAATGTAAAAAATGACATAAATCCAAGACTAACTCCATGCTTGCTTTTGAATGTTTCTTTATATTGTTTTCTTAAATCAAATATCGGCTGCATATCCACTTCGTTAAAAGTAGTCAACATCGCAGTTTCATTCTTCACAGAAACTAATCTCTCCGCTACCTTACGACGTAGCATAGATAATTTTTTACGTGATTCTCCTCTACTTCCAGGTCCTGGAGTACCCATTGATGGTTTTGCATCAACTGCATCTGCTTTGGTAATACGTCCATCGCGCCCAGTTCCTTTTACTTGAGAAGCATCAATTCCTTTTTCAGCTAACACCTTTTTAGCAGCTGGCGAAGCAGTTCCAGTTGCATATGTTTCTGTTTTAGCTGGAGCTTCTGTTTTCGCAGGTACTGGTGCCTCTTCCTTTTTTTCTTCCGTTTTTGAAGTTTCTTTAGATGCAGAAGAACCTCCTTCTGGTTTAGCTGCATCTGTGTCAATAAGACACACAACTTCACCAACAGCTACAGCGTCTCCTTCTTCTGCTTTTAGTGTAATAATACCACTAGCTTCTGCAGGAAGCTCTAACGTTGCTTTATCACTATCTACCTCTGCTATTGCTTGATCTTTTTCCACATAATCACCATCTTCTACAAGCCATTGAGCTATTTCTACTTCTGTAATGGATTCTCCCGGAGAAGGGACTTTCATTTCTAAAGCCATAATTCTAAATTTATACTTTATATCGCTTTCGCGAAAATATTTCTATTTATAGTTACTTTACTATTTTCTTTTTCTTCTTTGATTATCCTTTGTTTTATCAAAAACAAAATCGATTACTTCTTGATGTCTTCTTTTAGATCTAGTAGCACTACCCGCCGCAGGTGCCCCATAAGGCCTTCTACTTGCAAATCTAAATGAACTGGCATCATCATAATGCATTAAAATATGACTTAGCGCACCCATATTACGTGGTTCTTCTTGAGCCCAAACAACATCGGTAGCCTTGTATTTTTTAATTAATGTATCCATTTCCTTTGCTGGAAGTGGAAATAACTGCTCTAATCTCACCAAAGCAACATCATTCCTATCCAATTTTTCTTTTTCTTCTAATAAGTCATAATAAAACTTACCTGTACAGAAAACCAATGTTTTAGTGTCTTTTGCCTTAGCTACAGGATCATCTATTACAGTTTGAAAACTTCCATTAGCAAATTCTTCCACAGAAGAAACTACTTTAGGATGACGCAATAAACTTTTTGGAGTAAAAATGATCAAAGGTTTTCGATATGTAGCTTTCATTTGCCTTCTTAACAAATGAAACATATTGGCTGGTGTAGTAACATCTGCTACAAACATATTATCTTTAGCACATAATTGAAGGTAACGTTCCATTCTCGCAGAAGAATGTTCTGCTCCTTGTCCTTCATATCCATGTGGTAATAACATTACTAATCCATTCTGAAGCTTCCATTTATCCTCTGCAGAAGAAATATACTGATCAATCATAATCTGCGCTCCATTACTAAAATCTCCAAATTGAGCTTCCCAAATTGCCAAGGATTTTGGACTAGCCATAGCGTATCCGTAATCAAACCCAACAACGCCATATTCTGAAAGCAAAGAATTATAGATATAAAAATCTCCTTGTTCTCCTTTTAGGTTATTCAATAACAATACTTCCTCTTCACTATCCTCAACCTTTACAACAGCATGTCTGTGAGAAAAAGTTCCTCTCTCGACATCTTGTCCACTCATTCTAACATCATACCCTTCTTTGAGCAGTGATCCATATGCTAGTAATTCTCCCATAGCCCAATCCAACTGATCTTTCTCAAAAAACATTTTATGTCGTTGATCAATTAAACGCTCTATTTTACGAAGGAATTTCTTATCCGACGGTAATTTAGTAATAACCTCTGCAATCTCAGTTAGTGCTTCTTTAGAATATGTGGTATCCACAACTTCCATCATCTCATCCTCTTGAACTCTTGTAAATCCAGCCCACTCATCTTGCATAAAAGGAGTGATTACTGTCTTTTCTTGTTTTCGAGAATCTTCTAGCTCTTCTTCTAGAGATGCTTTATATTCTTTTTCAAGATCCGAAACATGATCGTGATTTATAATTCCTTCAGAAATTAATTTCGCTGCATAAATATCTCTAGGGTTTTTATGTTTAGCTATTGCCTTATACAACTTGGGTTGTGTAAAACGTGGCTCATCACCCTCGTTATGACCGTATTTTCTATAGCCTAGTAAATCTATAAATACATCGCGTCCAAAATTCATTCTAAAATCAAGCGCAAAATTTGTTGCATGCACAACAGCCTCGGCATCATCTGCATTTACGTGAAGTACAGGAGACAAGGTTACTTTACCAACATCTGTACAATACGTAGATGAACGTGCATCTAAATAATTCGTAGTAAAACCTATTTGGTTGTTTACGACAATATGAATAGTTCCACCTGTCTTATAACCATCTAATTGTGCCATTTGGACAATTTCATACACCAAACCTTGTCCAGCAATAGCTGCATCTCCATGAACAACAATTGGTAAAACCTGTGATATATTATCTTTATAATACTTATCCTGTTTAGCTCTAGTAATTCCTTCTACTACCGCTCCTACAGTTTCTAAGTGAGATGGATTAGGGGCAATATTCATGTTAATTGCCTTACCCGAATCTGTTTTTCGTTTAGAAGTCCATCCTAAATGATACTTTACATCTCCATCAAAAACAGCCTCTTCATAATCTTTACCATCAAACTCGCTAAATATATCTTTTGGGCTTTTTCCAAAAATATTGGTCAATGTACTAAGACGACCACGATGTGCCATCCCCATAACAAACTCTTTTACTCCCATACCAGCCGCTTTTTCTACTAAAGCATCTAATGCAGGTATTAAAGACTCTCCTCCTTCTAGAGAAAAACGCTTTTGACCTACATATTTAGTATGTAAAAAGCTCTCAAAAGATACTGCTTGATTTAGTTTCTTAAGAATATGTTTTTTCTGATCAGTAGAAAATTTAGTCCTATTGGTATTAAAATTTACACGATCTTGTATCCACTGCCTCTCTTCAGGATTTCTAATATACATGTATTCGATACCTATAGCATCACAATATATTTGCTCTAAATGAACAATTATATTACTTAATGTATTAGGTCCAACTCCAATAATCTCTCCGGCATTGAACACTGTATTAAGATCCCCTTGACTTAAACCAAAATTCTCTAGAGCAAGAGAAGGATGATACTTTCTTCTTTCTCTTACTGGATTTGTTTTGGTAAACAAATGACCTCTGGTTCTGTAGGCATCGATAAGACGCACAACCTGAAATTCTTTTTGAAGATTTTCGGGAACAGCTACAGCAGTATCTCCCGAATCTTTTTCTATATAAATTGTTTCCCCAGAGCCATCTGCACTTTCTAATCCAAAATCAAATCCTTGAAAAAATGCTCTCCAACTAGGTTCTACACTATCTGGGCTTTGCAAATATTGATCGTATAAATCTGCAAAAAATGCGGTATTAGCCGCATTCAAAAATGAATATTTATCCATATGTAAGTATTCAACCGTCTTTTTATTATAAAACATCACAAAAATACAATAATTACAGTATATTGAGTATGGAATTATATATATTTATTGTAACATTTTTTTACCATTTTAACAATGAAAGTGTTTCTTATTCATAAAATCAAAATCATACTCTTAGTATCCGCAATGTTATTTTCCTTACAACAATGTTATTCTCAGGAAGACAATTTTTGGTCTCGAGTGAGGATTGGAGGTAACATAGGTATTGGGTTTACAAACGATACTTTTAACGGAATCCTAGCTCCTTCTGCTGTCTATGATTTTAATAATCAATTCAGTATGGGTTTTGGTCTTAATTTTGGATATACTGATTCTCGTAATTTTACGGCAACAAATTATGGTGCTAGCATTATTACTCTTTACAATCCTTTTCCTTCATTACAATTATCTGCTGAGTTTGAACAAATGGGAGTAAGTAGAAGTTTTGAAATTGAAGGACCCAATATAAATGATAATTATTGGTATCCCGCTTTATTTATAGGTGCAGGCTATAGAGTAGGATTTGTTAGTGTTGGTTTACGATATGATGTTTTATACGATGACAACAAAAGTATTTATGCCAGCGCTTATGCTCCTTTCGTGAGAGTATTTTTCTAAAAACCACAATACTACAGAAAAAAATACGTTTTTTATCTAGAAAAAAATACCGGTTATCTAATATATAGCGGAAGCGCCATAGTTTTCTTGTATTTTTTCTACTTTTAATATCAATTACGATTAAAACCCCAAAATAAAATGAAAAACTACTTACTAATGCTATCCATTGCGATAGCAGTATCTTCGTGTTCTAGCAACAAAAAAACGGTAACGACAAAATTCGATCCTAACAACAATCCTTATTACGTAAAAAAAGAAAAAAAAGGAGTAACCGAAGTAAACGATCCTAAAATACAAGGAAAAATTAATACAATTATCGAGAAACATCTCGGGATTTCAATATCTTCTATTGCCATATCACCAATTACTCTTACTAATTCTGGATATCACTGGAAATTTATGAATGTAAGAAACGGTAAAAGTTTTATAGGATCTACTGATCTTAAATTTGAGTCTGTTAAAATAACAAAGAACAAGAAGAAACCTAATACTCAAGTATCTGATTTTTAAAAGATATTATTGTATTCTACCAGATATGAAAAATACATTGTCGTTTTCTGTTTGAATAACTCTGTAGTTTCTGTTCTGCTTTTCTTAAAAGTTTATATTTATAGCTTACTTCAGCGGTATCTTCAATACAAGTACCTTTTTTAAATACGAGGGTATTAAAGTATTCATGATCCCAATCAACAAGTTTTTCGCTATGCTTTCTTTCGAAACAACCTGAATTCTCTTTATTTTCAAAGTACATCCTTTGTTCTGTAACTTCAATTACTTTTTCTGCAGTTGTAGAGGACACTCCCTGACTACTTTCTTTATAAAGTGTATTCATATACATGATTTCAGAAATTGAAGTCTTCAACTTTAATTTATCTTCATCTATAAAATAATTTTCTAAAAACGTATCATTACCAAAACCTTGCTTATAAATATGAGTCATCAATCTCAATTTATCATCCAAATAATAAAGCTCTATTCTTCCTGATAAATCCTCCGAACATTTATAATATTTTGTTCTATTTTTTATTAAAGTATCCTTTGCTGTAATTCTTTTTAAAAAGGTTTCATAGGAATCATTAACATCATCAAAACTTTCCTGTCCGTGTGAAACACTTAGGAAAAACAATAATAATACAAGTGGAAATATTTTCATAACAATAACTACTTACTTACAATTAGGTTACAATAGATAAGCTTTTTTTCTTAATAACTGTTTTTAATCGAAAAAATCAACAAATCAACCAATATCACATTTTAATTTTATGCTTAAAACATAATCTTGATGTGTTTAACCAGTAATTTTGAATTATTAAACAAACTCATTATGAAAACAAAATTACTCATTGCTCTTTTAGGGTTTTCCATTATTAGTTGCTCTAGTTCTAAAGAAACATTAAAAGAAACAAATACCGTAACATCCGCACCAGAAAAAGCTCGTAAAAACGAAGCTAGCATAAATTATGCATCTAAAGAAATTAACCGTAAAATTAATAGTATAATTCAGAATTATTTAGGCGTACCAATTTCTTCTATAGCCAGGTCAGATGTAAAAGAGACCGAACAAGGATATCAATGGAAATTCATGAATGTAAAAACGGGAGAAAACTTTATCGCTAATACTGATTTTAATTTTAACTCAGTAAAAATTACAAAAAACAAAAGAAGTTAATATCGTAGTAACCTACAACTACTTTTATTAATATTAATACGCAGTTTTTTTGCCTCAACTAAGCGTAACCTGATTTAATTATAAATCAGGTTTTTTTATACATTTCTATTCATCAATTGTTCTCCAAAAATTTGTAAAATTTTCTTTTTATCCTGTGAAATCGATAAATTATTTAAAACCTCAAAAGCTTTTTCTGTATACTTCTCTATTTCTATTCTTGTTTTTTCTTTTGCTCCAGTAGTTTCAAAAATACTTTTAACGGTTTGTATTTTCTCCGATGAATCTTCTGGGTTTAAAGAAAAAAGTCCTTCTAACTGCTTTTTCACATTATCATCTGCATTCTCCATTGCTTTAAGGAACAAAAAGGTTTTTTTATTCTCGATAATATCTCCACCTACTTGCTTTCCAAAAGTAGCAGGATCACCAAAAGCGTCTAAATAATCATCTTGCAACTGAAAAGCCAAACCAAGCAACCTCCCAAAATCATAAATAGCAGATTTACAAGCACCTGAGGCATCTGCTATAATTGCACCCATTTGCATCGCTGCAGCAACCAGTACCGCAGTTTTATACTCAATCATTTTTAGATATTCTGGAATTGTAACATCATCTCTTGTTTCAAAATCAATGTCGTACTGCTGCCCTTCACAAACTTCAATTGCAGTTTTAGTAAACAATTGTGCTAATTGCTTAAAAGTATCTCCTTCATAATTTTCAAAAAGTTGATAGGCATTAATCAACATAGCATCTCCCGAAAGAATCCCTGTATTAATATCCCATTTTTCATGAACAGTCTCTTTCCCTCTTCTTAGCGGGGCATCATCCATAATATCATCATGGACTAAAGAAAAATTATGAAAAACTTCAATGGCTAGTGCCGCATCAAGGGCTTTTTCGTAGGATCCACCAAAAATTTCAGATGTCATCAACACCAAAACTGGTCTTAATCTTTTCCCTCCAAGTGTAAGGATATAGGAAATAGGCTCATATAGATTTTTGGGTTCCTTGTCTATAGTATTCTTTGATAAATAATCTAAAAAATATTCTTGATAATCTGAAATGCTATTCACCACTCTTTTTTTGCGCTAAGGTAAAATAAAAATTAAAAATCTGTTTAGTTAAAAACCTTATCTCTAGTCAAAATAAACATATACTATTTTATTGAAACTAAAAGTCTTCGGACACCTATAAAATCCATGATAGTAATTCTTTAAAATTAACCTAAAACAGTCTTAATCATAAAAAAAATAATTCTAAAACCTTTGTCTACACCATAATATTAACAATATCTAATACTTGTAAAAGCACAAAACCTAATAATAGCTTCGGAGCATATGAAAGATCCCCCTAAAAACTATAAAATAAACACTACTATACATCAACTAAATCTAAAGTAATAAATTAAGATTTTGTAATTTATAAGATAGACTGTCCAAATTAGACAGCCTTTTTCGTTTTATTCAAAAAAGAAAAGCATAATTAAAACAGTTCAACCCTGCATTGTGACGGTTCAAGTTATTTCATTGTTAAAAAATTGTGAAACTTAGGAAACTTTTAATGTTTTTAAAGTTTCCTCATGTACATTTGCACAAAATAATCTAAACCCTAGATGAAGGAAAAAATAATTGAAAAAGCAAATGACATGTTCTTAAACCTTGGTTTTAAGAGTGTTACAATGGATGACCTTGCTTCGGAAATGGGAATCTCTAAGAAAACGATTTACGCACATTTTCAGAATAAAACAAAGCTAGTCGAGGCTACTACAGATCATTTATTCTGTAATGTTAGCGATGGAATCGACGCTATTTTAGAAGAAAACAAAGAACCCATAGAAGAATTATACGCCATTAAGGCATTTGTAATGCATCACCTTAAAGGTGAAAAGACATCCCCTCAATATCAGCTTCAAAAATATTATCCAAAAATTCACAGTAGTCTAAAAATTAGACAATTTGACACAATGCAAGAATGCGTTATAGAAAATTTGGAAAGAGGTATAAAAACAGGAGTTTTTAGAGAAAATATCGATACTGAAACTATTTCAAGATTATACTTTATGGGAATGACAGGAATAAAGGATCAAGAAATGTTTCCTATCCAACGATTTCCAATATCAAAATTAATGACAGATTATTTAGAATATCATGTACGTGGTATCGCCACAGAAAAAGGATTAAAAATTTTAGACAACCTATTAAAACAACCATAAATTATGAGAAACAACCTTTGGTCGATATGTTTCTTTAGCTTATTTACAACAATTTCTTTTGCACAAGAAACACCCGTTTCTTCACAATATTCATTTACATTGGATGAAGCAATTGAATTTGCATTAGAAAATAGTTATCAGTCTATCAATGCTAGACGAGATGTAGCTAAAGCTTTAAAGCAAAAATGGGAAACCACAGCAACCGGTTTACCACAAATTAATGCTGCGATTGATTATCAAAATCAATTAAAGCAACCAGTTTCTTTGTTACCAGCATCAGCTTTTGACAGTAGAGAAAGTACTATTAATACCGTTGAAGAATTCTTTGACTTAACCGCTAATGGTTCTCCCGACCCACTTGAAGGTTTTATACCAGTAGTTTTTGGAACTAAACAACAACTAACTGCAAGTGCTACATTATCTCAACTACTTTTTGATGGATCTTATCTTGTTGGTTTAGAAGCTGCTAAAAGTTTCTTACAGTACACTAATGATTCTCAAGAAAAAACACAACTTAATGTTCGCGAAAGTGTTATTAATGCCTACGGTAGTGTTTTGGTATCAAATGAAAGTGTAAAAATACTTGAGAATAATAAAACTGCTTTAGAAAAGAATTATGAAGAACGAAAAAAGATTTTCGAAAATGGTTTAGCAGAAGAAGAAGATGTAGAACAATTGCAAATCACGTTACTGCAGATTACTAATCAACTAAATAATGCACAACGATTATCTAAAATAGCATTACAAATGTTCAACCTCACTATTGGAGTAGATGTTGATTCTAATACTGTTTTGTCCGACAACCTTGATACTTTAACTATTAAAAATGTAGATACATCTGTTGGATTAAAACCTTTTGTCATAGAAAATAATGTTGATTATAGATTAGGATATTTATTAACAGAGCAAAGAAGATTAGAACTAAAATTAGAAAAAAGTAAAGCCTTGCCTACATTATCCGCTTTTGTAAATTATGGAACCCAAGCCAATAGTAATTCTTTTACATTCTTAGAGAACGAACAACGCTGGTTTCAATCCTCAATATTAGGAGTAAGCCTTAATATTCCAATTTTCAGTTCTTTAGGAAGAAGTGCAAGAACACAACAAGCAAGAATCGCTTTTGAACAAGCAAATACATCTTTTACAGAAGTACAACAGCAAATTCAATTACAATACAATTCTACAGTAAGTGATTATCAACTTTCTCTAGAAACATATGAAACCTCTAAGCAAAATCTTGCCTTAGCAGAAAGAATAGAAAACAAAAACCAAATCAAATATACCGAAGGATTGGCATCCAGTTTTGAGTTAAGACAAGCACAATTACAATTGTACAGTGTACAACAAGAAGTGTTACAAGCAATGCTTACTATTATAAACAATAAAGCCAAACTAGAATCAATTCAAAATACACCTAATAATTAGACATACTCATGAAAAAAATACTTACCATATTCTCTGTATTTCTTCTTTTTGCTTCTTGTGGTCAAAAAGATGGAAAATCTATTGAAAAAGTAATAGAAAATGGCGACCTAACTGCGATTAGAGCTAAAAGAAGTGAAATTGTAGCTGAACAACAAACTATTGCAGACAAACTTAAGCAATTAGACGAAGCTATAGCATCATTAGACAGTATCAAAAAACTTCCTCTGGTTACTACAATACAAGCAAAAGATACTTTATTTAATCACTATTTAGAATTACAAGGAAGTGTAGAAACAAAAAAGAATATTGTTCTATATCCAGAAACTTCTGGGACACTTCTAAAAGTATTTGTGAAAGAAGGACAACGTGTTTCTAAAGGTCAGACATTGGCTAGAATTGATGATGGTGGTCTTAGTCAACAAGTGGCTCAAATGGAAGTGCAGGCAGAATTAGCTAAAACTACTTATGAGCGCCAGAAAAAATTATGGGAACAAAAAATAGGTTCCGAAATTCAATACTTACAAGCAAAAACAACTTATGAGTCTTCTAAAAACGGAGTTGATCAGATGAAACGACAATTGGCTAGATCCGTAGTGACCGCTCCATTTTCTGGAATCGTTGATGATGTTATCGCAGAACAAGGAAGTGTTGTTGCTCCTGGACAAACAGAATTAATTCGTATCGTTAACTTAAACGATATGTATATTGAGATCGAAGTTCCAGAAACATATATTTCTAGTATTGTGAAAGGAAAAGAAGCAAAAGTTCATTTTCCAATATTGGGAACAACTATAGATACAAAAATCAGACAAGTGGGTAATTATATAAATCCTAATAATCGTTCATTTACTGTAGAAGTATCAGTACCAAATAAGGACGGCATTATTAAACCCAACCTTACCGCTAAAGTAAAAATCAACGATTATACTAGCGAAAAGGCAATCTTGATACCCCAAAGTATTATTTCAGAAAATTCTGAAGGTGATCAGTATGCATATGTAACTTCCGGAAAAGATGCTAAAAATATAGCAGAAGCAAAACGTACAATCGTAAAAACTGGGAAAACTCAAGGAGACTATATAGAAATCCTAGAAGGAATCACTAATGGAGATGATATCATAAGTGAAGGAGCTAGAAGTGTTAAAGATGGTCAGAAAGTAGAAATTATAAACTAATATCTTATGGAAGTAAATAAGAAAAAAGTAGATAAAGAATTTAGATTATCGTCTTGGGCCATAGACAACCCAACAACCATTTATGTAATGATGGCGATTTTCTTCATTCTTGGATTATCGGCATATTTTTCTATGCCAAGAGAGAATTTCCCAGAAATTAATGAAACCAAAATTTACATTAGCGTTCCATACCCAGGAAATACCTCTGAAGATATAGAAAGACTTATCGTTGATCCTTTAGAAGATAAATTAAAGAACCTTGGTGGAGTTGTAGAGATAGTATCTACATCTCAGGAGGATTATGGAATTATAACAGTAGAGTTCGAAGAAAAATTTACTGTTGCAGAAGCAAAACAAAAGGTAAAAGATGAGGTAGACTCTGAAAAATCTAACGAAGACTGGCCCACTTTTAATGGAGCCAAGGTAGAACCAAATGTTTTTGATTTGAGTATCTCAGAAGAAACTCCAATCATGAATATCAATATAACTGGTGATTATCCAGTAGATAAGTTAAAACAATTTGGAGAATATCTAGAGGATGAAATTGAAGATCTAAAAGAGATCAAAGGTGTTGACATAAGAGGCGCCCAAGAAAAGGAAGTAGAAGTAGCTGTTGATATTTATAAAATGATGGCTGCTAAAGTAAGTTTTGATGATGTCATTAATACCATTAGAAACGGAAATGTCACTATGTCTGCCGGAAATATGATCACTAGCGGACAACGAAGAACAATCAGAATTCTAGGTGAGATAGATCAACCTTCAGAACTGGATAATTTTGTAGTAAAATCTCAAGACGGAGCTGTATATCTTAGAGATATTGCAAAAGTTACTTTTAAAGAAGAAGACAAAACTACCTATGCTAGAGAATTTGGAGATAATGTAGTAATGCTAGAAGTTAAAAAACGTTCTGGAAAGAATATGGTAGAAGCTGCAGACCAAATTAAAGTAATCGTTGCAGAGGCCGAAGAAAATGTATTCCCTACAGATCTAAATATTAGTATAGCTAATGATCAATCAACAAAAACGATCAATCAAGTAGATGATCTGGTAAACAATATCATCTTTGGAATAATTCTCGTAGTTGGTGTATTGATGTTTTTCTTGGGATTTAGAAATGCTTTGTTCGTTGGGTTTGCAATACCTATGTCTATGTTCATATCATTTATGATTTTATCTCTATTAGGGTACACAATGAATACTATGATCCTTTTTGCATTGATTATGGGCTTAGGAATGCTCGTAGATAACGGTATTGTAGTAGTAGAAAATGTATACCGTTTAATGGAAGAAGAAGGCATGTCTCGTATCGAAGCAGCCAAAAAAGGAATTGGCGAGATTGCATTTCCTATTATTGTTTCTACACTAACAACAGTTGCTGCCTTTGTTCCTCTAGGTATGTGGCCAGGTGTCATGGGACAGTTTATGATATATTTTCCAATTACATTATCGGTCGTATTAGGTTCGTCATTATTTGTAGCTATCTTTTTTAACTCCATGTTAGTTTCTAGATTCATGGACATTGGTGAAAAAGAATTAACAGTAAAACAATTGATACGCCTAAGTTTAATTCTTGGTGGGTTTGGAATATTTATAATGATTGTTGGCGGTCCAGCAAGAGGACTTGGTACTTTAATGATATTTACCGCGATCATGTTCTGGATTTATAAGTACCTTTTAAAAAGAATGGCTACTTTTTTCCAAACCAAAATTTTAACTTGGTTAGAAAACACTTATCAACGCTTTCTTTCATTTGCGTTAAGAGGATGGAGAACTTATGCTTTTATAATTGGAACATTCTTACTACTTTTTGTAGTATTTGGTGCATTTGGTGCTTCGATTGGAAGTCAACGAACTAAAGTAGAATTCTTCCCTGATAACACCCCAAATCAAATCATTGTATACATCGAATATCCACAAGGAACGGATATCGAAAAAACAAATAAAATCACTAAAGAAATTGAAAATCGTGTATACGCCATCATAAATGATCAAGAATATATCGAAGGTGAAGATCACAACTTTTTGGTAGAAGCTGCGGTGTCCCAAGTAGGGGAAGGTGCCGGAAATCCTCAAACAGATGGTGGTAGTAGTGCAGAAATGCCGCATCGTGGTAAGATCATTGCCGCTATGAGAGAGTTTAAATTCAGAAAAGGAAAAGATTCTGAAGAATTACGATTTAAAGTACAAAAAGCATTAAAAGGAATTTATCCTGGTATTGCTATTTCTGTTGAAAAAGATGCAGTAGGCCCCCCCGCTGGATATCCAATCAATATCGAAATCGAAGGAAAAAATTATGATGAGTTGATTAACGTTGCAGAACGTATGAGAAACTTTATCAATGAAAAAAATATTCCTGGTATCGAAGAATTAAAAATAGATGTTAATAAAGGGAAACCGGCTATGCAAGTAGCTGTTGATAGACAAAAAGCTGGTGAATTAGGTGTAGCAGCTGGTCAGGTTGGTAATCAATTGCGTCGTTCTATTTTTGGTGAAAAAGCTGGTGTTTACAAAAAAGAAGGAGAAGATTATGATATCTATGTACGCTTTGATAAAAATGATCGCTATAATACCAGCGCTCTATTTAATCAAAATATTACGTTTAGAGATCAAGCAACTGGTAGACTCAAAGAAATTCCTGTTTCTGCAGTAGCTTCTAAGAAGAATACTTCTTCTTTTAGTGCTATAAAACATCGTGATACTAAGAGAGTGGTTACTGTATATTCTGGATTACAACCTGGTTATACTGATGCCGGTGCTATCGTAGCACAAATAGAAACTGAGATGGCAAGTTTTACAGGTAAACCAAACAGTGTTAAAATTAACTATACGGGTCAGATTGAAGAACAGAATAAACAAATGGAGTTTTTAATGGGTGCCTTTTTTGCAGGATTAGGACTTATTATGTTAATCCTTATTTTCCAATTTAGCTCTATTTCAAAACCTACAATTATTATGATTGCAATTTTCTTAAGCTTTATTGGAGTATTTGGAGGGATTCTAATCACTGGGGCAGCATTCGTAATTATGATGACCATGATGGGAATCATATCTCTGGCAGGGATTGTAGTAAATAATGGGGTGGTACTTCTTGATTATACCCAATTATTGATTGATCGTAAGAAAGTAGAACTCAATATTCCGGAAAATGAGCATCTTGATAATGATGAGGTAATGAAACTGATCGTAAAGGGAGGAAGAGCTCGTCTGAGACCTGTAATTCTTACTGCGATAACAACGGTATTAGGTCTGATTCCTTTAGCAGTTGGATTTAATATTGATTTCTTCTCATTATTTGCCAATTTTGATCCTAAAATTTATATTGGTGGTGATAATGTGATTTTCTGGGGACCTTTAGCTTGGGCTGTTATTTACGGATTAATTATAGCTACCTTCCTTACTCTAATTATAGTACCTTGTTTGTTCTTTATGGTACACAAGATAAAGGTTTGGTTTAGTAAAAAAAGAGATGCTAAAACAATAATCACTGAAGAACCAGATCTTGAAGATGATGAGGGTGGTGAAATTCCTATACCATCTACAACATAAGTGAAACTTAATTATACAAAAAACGCCGCAGATTTGCGGCGTTTCTAATTTCAAAATAATATAAAATGATTATTGATTTTCTGACAAAGGTATTGGTAAAACATTAAATACTTGATCTCCTGCTCTATCAATAGGTAACGTATTAGACAATCCATATCTTTTTAAATCAAACATTCTATGATTCTCTGCCCATAAAGAATAACGTCTTTGATTTAAAAGTTCCGTTGTTAGATCTCCTGATGTTTGAGCACCAGCATAATCTACTAAACCGGCTGCATTACGAATTACATTCAATGCGTCCTCTGCATCTTGTAAATTACTTGCTAATATACTCGCTTCTGCATATATTAAAATTAGTTCTTCATTTCTAAGAATGTCAATTGGTGTTACATTCGATGCATATAATCTCGTTTCATGTGTTCCATTGAGTCCATCCTGAGCACTTGGCGTTGGCCTAACCGCTGCTTTAGATGCTACTCGTGTATCACCTGCTTCAGCATCATTTATCCAACTATCGTGAACAATAATCTGATCCGCATTATTTGGTTCCTCAGCGGATGTTGAAGGTGAACGAAAAACACCATTAGGTAGATCTCCAGCTCCTAATCCAAAAACATATTTAGGCCCATTGGTTAAACTTCCCATAAGATCGAAATAAGAGTTTGACAATTCTGAAAGAGCACTAGTTCCATCTCCTGCATATACTGCAGCAAGGGCGGCAACAGCTCTATTAAATAAAATGAATTCATCAATAGTAATTTGACTATTATCATCACGTACATCATCTCCCATCTCACCCGATGTATCTATTAAATTACCAAAACCTGAAATAGGGAATAAGAATTGATCTAAAGAAGTAAATCCACTTAAATCATTTTCAGCTTCGTCTAACAAGTTTCTAATTTCTACAAGTGCGGCATCAAATTCTAAAAAAGGACCAGGATTATCCGGATCTGCTACATCAATTCTTGCCGTACCATAGGATTTCAAAATCTGAATAAGCTCATATGCAATATAAGTTTTAGCAAAACCTCGGTATCCATTTTTATCCATTTCCTCTATAACCTGTGTGTTATCCAATGCTTCTAATAAGACATTTGCATTTTTGATACATCTATAACTTCCAACAAACTGAGCGGTACTATAAAAAGAATTATTATCCAATTGAATTCCATTTTTCCCTAATAAATCACCCGTATTTCTAGGATCTGCATCAAATAAATATAGCTCTCTTGCTAACGTACCACTAGTCGTTGTTTCTATACCAAGACCTTCTCTCGAACTAGCTTGAACTCCAATTATTAATTCATTAAGTTGTCGTAAAGAAGCATTAGATTCTACACCTTCAAGACTTGGCCCATTAGGATCTATATCCTCATCAAAAGAACACGATGCTGCTACCAAAACCAGTAAAACAAGCATCATATGATATTTCGTTTTCATTATTAATCTATTTTTCATTATCGCTTATTTTAAAAATTAACATTTAAATGGAAGTAAAATTGTTGCGAACTAGGGAAAGGAGTTACCTCTATACCACTAGATAAACCTGCTCCTCCATTTACGGAAACCTCAGGGTCATAACTACTATAATCAGTAATTGTAAATAAGTTTCTACCTGATACTCCTAGTTTTATACCTTCCACTACTTCTCCAAAAAGTCCTTCTATAATATTTGAAGGGAATCTATAATAAATCGATGCTTCTCTTAGTCTTACATATCCCGCATCTTCTATAAAACGTTCAGCATTGGCAGCAGTTCCCAATCTAGCTTGTCCTTCTGGAGTTTCTAAATCCGGCGAGGTCTGTCCTAAATCGGTAAGGAATCTAGATAAATTTAGGTTTTCTCCACCTTCTTTCCATTGTAATAAGAATGAAACATCTATTTGTTTGAATAATGTAAACTGGTTATTAAATGCCATCTGGAAGTCTGGCTCCACATTTCCTACTTGTTTTAAACTTGCTTCTAATGGGCCATCTCCATCTGGATCTATATTACCAACAATCTGTGTTACAGGTTGTCCTTCTTCAATAAAAAAGGTACCTAAACCAGTTCCAAAACCAGCACCAGGTTGTGCAAATGCAGGAACGTCTAAACGGGTAACTTCCGATCTATTAAAGTAAAACTGAATTCCAGTATTCCAAAAGAAATTATCACTTCTATAAACATCTCCTCTTACCGCTAATTCTAAACCTTGATTTACCAAATCTGCTAAATTTGTTGTTTCAGTAGTAAAACCAGATGAAGCTGGTACATTTCTAGATAATATCAAATCGCTAACTTTTCTATTATAATAAGAAGCTTCAAAAGAAATTCTACTATCCAATAGTCCTAGATCTAAACCTACCTCAAATTCGGATGAAGTTTCTGGTTCTATATCTTCATCTCCTCTAAATTCGACACCAAGACCTCCATTACCTCCAATATTACTTGGCTCCAATCTTGTGTATATAGAACCAAAAGCAGCAGATGATCCCGTTTCTCCATAAGCACTTCTTATTTTTAATTGATTAATTGCTTCAATATTCCAAAATCCAAAATTTGCTACATTTACAGCAAGAGAAGCTTTAGGAAAGCCATAGAACTTGTTTTGATCTCCATTTAATGTAGACTTATCGAAACGGTATCCTAACGTAGCTATAATTTGATCCTTATAATTACCTTCGACTTGAGCAAAATAACCAAAATCTTTCTGATTTGATCTTTCTTGTTCAATAACCTGATTTACAGATTGATCAACACTAGTCTGTCCTCCAAATAAATTAGACCCTCTACTATTTACTAAATTTGCTTGTTGTTCTAAATAACTAACTCCTCCTTGTGTGGTAAGATTAAAATCCCCTTCTAATGCGGTATGATCCCATACGGCCAGTGCTAATAGGTTAAACTGAGTAAAATTATTTCTTCCTTCTGCAACAAAACCTTCTTGATTCCCCACCTGAGCCTGATGTGTTTCAGGAACATATACGTAAGTCTCATTTGCTAAATAATCAACTCCTCCATTCACTACAAATTTTACTCTATCATTTTCTTTAGTTAGTAATTTAGTGGTGAATTTGACCCCTTGAATAAATCTATTATTAGAATCTTCATTTTTCGCTTGATCTCTAACAAAAATTGGATTTCCAGGATAATTTGGATTGTTAGGGTAATTACCATCTGCATCTGGAAATAAATTATTCCAAGGTCTAGTAAATGCTAAAGTATAACCAAAACTTAATCCCCCTTCATTTTCATTTCCTGTAAAACTTCTACTAGAATTACTTCTTACATAGTTAGAGGATAAAGAAACATCGAAAATGTCCGAGATTTTATGATCTATATTACTTCGAATAGAAAATCTATCAAAACCTGTCCTTTGGATAATCCCTTCTTCATCACGGTAAGAACCACCTATATAAAACCGAGTCTTATCATTACCTCCGCTAGCACTTAATTTTGTTTCTGAGATAAAACCTACATTTCCATAGATTTCATCTTCATAATCAATCAATCCACCGTTCTGAATAGCATTGTTAAAAGCAGCAACTTCTGCTTCTGCCGCAGCTCTTGATCTTGCTTCAGCCTCCGGATCATCTGGATTAGGTGTAAAAAATGCATCAAATACACTTGTAGCTGTCCAAGGACGCAATCCTAGTCTATTTTGTATAACATTGATCCCTGTATCCTGACTAAATCTAATTTTAGTTTTTCCACCTTTTCCTTTTTTAGTAGTAATAATTACTACCCCAGCATTTGCTCTCGTTCCATAAATTGCCGCAGCAGAAGCCCCTTTTAATATTTCAATATTTTCTATATCATTGGGATCTATATCCGCCAGTCGGTTTCCAGCATTTTCTTCATTCTCTCTATTAGCTCCCGATGCAAAACGAAGCCCCGAAGGTACCTCTACATTATTAATATATACTCCATCTACTATAAATAGTGGTTGATTATTTCCATTAATCGATGATATACCTCTTAACCTTAATGCAGTACCTCCTCCTGGCGCTCCGGAAGAAGCGGTAATATTAACACCTGTTACCTTACCATATAATGCACCGTCTACAGTTGTTTGTCCAGTATTACCAACTAACTCTTCGGAAGATACGGTAGAAACAGCATTAGCGAGATTAGCCCTTTTTATAGATGAACCTAATCCAGTAACCACAACTTCTTCTAATGATTCTGTAGATTCACTAATTTGAATCGTGATATTATCAATTTGAGAAACATCTATTATTTTAGTCGAAAAACCAAGAGCAAATACTCTTAATCGAGCCGGTAATGAATTTACGGTAATAGAAAAATTACCATCAATATCGCTGGCAGTACCGTTATTCGTACCATTCTCTACAATATTTACGAAAGGTGCTCCTTCACCGGTACTTTCAATAACTACTTTTCCGGTAATAGTTTCCTGAGCAAAAAGCATGACAGGAAAGAAAAACAAGAATAGCAAAAGCCCCTTGCTAGTTTGTGTTTGTTTTTTCATAATGATTTGTTTATAAGTTTGGTTAAATCTATTAAAACATTCTTATAAAAAAAAGTTAAAACTAACATATGTTAGTTTAGAAAACAGTGATTATCAGTAAGTTATAAGTTAAAACCGTAAATATTATACAGTAAATACGTAGTCTTTTTTAAGATAAATTATTACTAATTATACTATTCATTTTCAAAGAAACTCAATTACAATTAATATTAAACTTCTTATTTTTGCAGCCTTAACAAACAACTATGTATAGAAGTCATTCTTGTGGTGAATTACGCACCTCCGATATCAATAAAGAAGTAACCTTATCTGGATGGGTCCAAAAAGTAAGAGACAAAGGATTCATGATATGGGTAGATCTAAGAGATCGTTATGGAATAACCCAATTGATCTTTGATGAAGAACGCACTCCTTCTGATGTTATGGAAAATGCAAAAACTCTTGGTAGAGAATTTGTAATACAAGTCAAAGGAACTGTAATAGAACGAGAATCTAAAAATCCAAATATTCCTACTGGTGATATCGAGATTTTAGTGCAAGAATTGCAAATTTTAAATGAAGCATTAGTTCCACCTTTTACCATTGAAGATGAAACTGATGGAGGTGAAGATATCAGAATGAAGTATAGATATCTTGATATAAGAAGAAACCCTGTAAAAAATAGCCTGATGTTTCGTCATCAAGTTGCTATGAAAGTTCGTAACTATTTATCAGAAGATGGTTTTATAGAGGTAGAAACGCCTTATTTGATAAAATCAACCCCAGAAGGAGCTAGAGATTTTGTTGTTCCATCTCGTATGAATGAAGGTCAATTTTATGCTTTACCTCAATCTCCGCAGACTTTTAAGCAACTATTGATGGTTGGGGGAATGGATAAATATTTTCAGATTGTAAAATGTTTTAGAGATGAAGATTTAAGAGCGGATAGACAACCAGAGTTTACTCAGATTGACTGCGAAATGGCATTTGTTGAACAAGAGGATATTCTTACTATTTTTGAAGGACTTACTCGTCATTTAATTAAAGACATTAAAGGTCAGGACATTACTGATTTTCCAAGAATGACTTATGACGAAGCCATGAGAACGTATGGTAATGATAAGCCAGATATCCGTTTTGGAATGAAATTCGGAGAACTAAATAAAGTAGCTCAACATAAAGAATTCAAAGTTTTTAATGATGCCGAATTAGTAGTTGCAATTGCTGTACCCGGAGGAGCTTCTTATACTAGAAAAGAAATTGACAAACTAATAGATTGGGTAAAACGTCCACAAGTAGGAGCACTAGGAATGGTGTATGTAAAATGTAATGAAGATGGAAGTTACAAATCATCCGTGGATAAATTTTATGACCAATCTGATTTATCCAAGTGGGCAGAAACTACTGGTGCAAAACCTGGAGATCTTATTTGTGTACTATCAGGGCAAGCAACTAAAGTACGAGGAGAGTTAAGTGCATTAAGAATGGAACTGGCAGAAAGATTAGGATTAAGAAATCCTGAGGAATTTGCTCCATTATGGGTAGTTGATTTCCCTCTTTTAGAATGGGATGAAGATACAGAACGATATCATGCAATGCATCACCCCTTTACATCTCCAAAACCAGAAGACATACCTCTTTTAGATACTAAACCAGGTGATGTTAGAGCAAATGCTTATGATCTGGTATTAAATGGTAACGAAATTGGTGGTGGATCTATCCGTATTCATGATAAAGAAACGCAAGCATTAATGTTTGACCATCTAGGTTTTACTCCCGAAGAAGCAAAAGAACAATTTGGTTTCTTAATGGATGCCTTTCAATATGGAGCTCCTCCACACGGAGGAATAGCTTTTGGATTTGATAGATTGGTAGCGATACTTGGAGGTCAGGAAACCATTAGAGATTTTATTGCTTTCCCTAAAAATAATAGTGGTCGAGACGTAATGATAGACGCTCCTGCTAATATTGATCAAGAACAACTCAAGGAATTAAACATAAAACTAGATTTATAAAATAAAACATCCCGCCGAAAGCGGGATTTTTTATTACCTTTAATCTAAACCTTGAATATCCATAGATGCCAGCTAAAAAAAAGACGCTACTACATAGGTTTTTGATTTGGCGATATCGTCATATCTCCAATAAAAACTTTGTTCTTATTTTAAGTGTTTTTGTTGGTTTTTGTGCTGGTCTCATTTCTCTTTTACTTAAGAACATTACACACCTAATACAGGTAGTTTTGGAAAGTGATATTATCTCATGGCAAACATCTTTTTATTTTATTATTCCAATGATTGGGCTCCTGATCGTTTACATTATTACAAAATTTATAGTCAAAAAGAGTGTAAAATCTGCTATTCCAATGATTTTATATTCTCTTTCTAAAAAAGATGGAAAAATAAAACCATTAAGTGGTTACTTACCACTCCTTCTATCTCCTATTACTGTAGGTTTTGGAGGTTCTGTAGGATTACTTGGCCCAGCTGTGGGCTCGGGTTCTACATTAAGTTCAAATCTTAGCTCATTATTTAAGTTAGACACCAAAACGCGTTTTTTATTAATTGGATGTGCTGCTGCAGGAGCGATTTCCGCTGTTTTTAAATCTCCTCTTGCCGGTTTAGTATTTGCCGTAGAAGTATTTAGTCTTGACCTTACCTTAACTTCATTATTACCATTATTATTTGCTTCCGTTTCATCGATTATCACTTCTTATTTCTTTTTAGGAGATGAAGTATTGTTCAGTTTTGATGTTCTAGAAAAATTTGATATTTACGATACTCCTTTTTACATTATTCTCGGAATTGGAACAGCAGTTGCTTCTATTTATTTTACTAAAATGTACTTCGGAATTCTTCATTTTTTCGATCGTTTTCCTAAAAAAATTCATCGTTTACTTATTGGTGGTTTTGCTATTGGTATCATGCTATATTTTATTCCACCACTTTATGGTGAAGGATTAAGTTTTATTAATGATCTTTTAAATGGAAATCACCTTGCAGCTATTGGAAATACTCCTTTTGATACCATGACAGACAACATCTGGATGATCATTGCTTTGCTTACAGGTATAACAATTTTTAAAGCAATTGCGATGACGGCAACATTTGGTGCTGGTGGTTCTGGAGGGATTATAATCCCCACTATGGTAATGGGCAGCGCATTAGGCAATGTAGTCTCCAAAATAATCAATAATCTCGGTATTGGTATTCAAGTATCCGAAGCCAATTTTACTTTATTAGGAATGGCTGGCCTTATAGCCGGTGTATTACACGCTCCTCTTACTTCTATTTTTCTTATAGCTGAAATTACTTCTAGTTATGAATTATTTGTACCATTGATGATTACAACAGCTATATCATTCATTATTTCAAAAAATAGTATCGAGCATAATATTTATACAAGAGAGCTTGCAGAACAAGGGTTATTACTTACACATGATAAAGATCAAACCGTTCTTACGCTTATGAAATTAGATGATTGTATCGAAACTAACTTCATTCCTGTTAATCCTGAACATACTTTAAAACATCTACTCAGTGAAGCTGTTGCTAAATCCAATAGAAATTTATTTCCTGTTGTTGATGAATCTAATACTTTATTAGGGATTGTAAAATTAGATAATATCAGAGATATTATGTTTGATATTTCTCTTTACCATAAAACTACCGTTGCTATGTTGATGACCCAACTAGAAACTATGATTGTTTATGAAGAGGACGATGCAAAAACTGCAATGCGGAAATTTCAAGACACTGGGGCTTGGAATCTTCCTGTAGTTAAAAACGGAAGGTATTATGGTTTTATTTCCAAATCAAAATTATTAACAGCTTATCGAAGAAAACTTATTAATTTCACTAGATAAATACCTTTTCAAAGAATTTAGATAATAAAAATAAATCCCACTAAGATAAATTCTTAGTGGGATTTAAACATCAAAAAAAAGAGATGTTATTTTTTGATTAATTGAACAATTTCATTCCGTCCATCCAAAATTATTTTTATCAAATACATTCCTTGAACCAGATTAGGCGTTTCTATACTAATAATATTCTCTTGAACCTCTACTCCATCATTACTCATTACCTTTTTTCCTAGAATATTATATATTTCTACTTGCACATCTTTTAATCTTACATTAGTCATTGGAAAAGAAATTTTTACAGAGTTTGTAAAAGGATTTGGCCAAACTTTTGCAAAAGCTAGATTTGGTAAATCAATCGTATCTACTCCTAAAGTTTGAGAAATAGGCTCGCTAATTAATACCAATCCAAAACTTGTTCCAAAACTAACAGTGCCATTGGTAACTGTTCCTAACGATCCAGAAAAGTAATCTTGTAATTCTGTTCCATCTTCCCACATCCCAAATACATCCAAAACTCCAGCAAAGTCATTATCATTACCCGTGTAGACAAGAGCTTTATCCTGAAAGCCATTTTTATCATATTCTCTCTTAAAAGTATAAGGAGTGTCTTGTAGTTTTGTATGTTTTCCTGCTCCTACAGAAATATGTTCTCTTCTAAACTTACCAATTTTCTGATAATGTGTTAATGTTAGCGAAGCAACAGAATTCGGATTAGTAAGTTCATCAAAATTCATATTAGAGCGTAATGTAGCATCTCCTGTAGCACCACCACCTGGAGTAAGTGTTCTAGCAGTTTCATCTCCATAATATATCTGTGCTGGCCCTGGTGTTAATAATAATTTGGTACCAGCTTCAAAAGTCTTTTGTCTATTCCTATCAAACACTTCTTCAGTATCATGATTGGTTAAAAAATTCATTGCACTTTTTCCTTCTCCTAATTGATTTTGTAATAGATTATCATATCTACTAAAAATACTTTCCAAACCTTCATCCGCATTAAACCTAAACTCGAAATTGATTAAGTTTGCAAACCCATTGTTATAATAATCTACATTAAAACCATCTCCTGTAAAATTTCTTCCCATTGTGGGAGCATTATAATTAAAGACTTCTCCAGTCATCCAAAAATCAAGATCGTCTAACTTTTTGCTAGGGTTGTTAGTTTTCCATTCTCTTAAGGCAATGATACCTTCTGCCTCCAACTCTTTCCATACAGCTTCTTCTACGTGTTTTACAGTATCTACTCTAAAACCATCTACTCCATATTTTCTAACATAATCTGTGAGCCATTTAATGATATAACTTCTTGGAGATCTAGATTTACCTGTTCTATTAAAAAAATCATTCAGTTCATTTTCTTCTCGTTCTCTTCTCCCTTCTTGATTCCATTTCTCTAATAACCAATTTGGCAAGCTTACATTATCATTAGAATCAGTTCTAATGTCTGGTAAGTTATCTACTAGCTCACAAGGTATTGTACCATTAGGACCTTGAAAATTACAATCAGGATCTCTTCGCACCCACTCATCCGGCCATGATTGATTTTGATCTGTACTTGTGTCAGGGCCAACATGATTCAATACAACATCTAACAACACTCTAATTCCATGCTCGTGCGCAGTATCTACAAAAGTTCCAAAAAGAGCATTGGTTCCTAAGTTTGCATCTATATTGGTCCAGTCTTTTGCCCAATATCCATGAAAACCGTATCCGGCTCCTGGAACAGATCCATAAATATTTTCAATTGGCGGTGTAATCCATAGAGCATTTACGCCAAGGTCATCAAAATATCCTTCTTCTATTTTATTAATTAAGCCTAATAAGTCTCCTCCTTCGTAATTTCTTAGTGGCGGTCCATCTTGTGGTCGACTATAAGAAATATCATTAGAAGGATCACCATTTTCAAAACGATCCGTAAGAACAAAATATACTGTTGCGTTTTCCCATACAAATGGCAAATCCCTTTCTGATTGTGCATAACTAGCGCTGTAGAAATACAGCATTAAAGTTACTGCAATTAGTAAACTCTTTTTCATTGTGTGATTTTTTAAGTTTTGTTTGTGTTTGATATACGTATAAGTTTAATTTGTTGAGGTCTAAAAGCTTTTAGAGCGCATTTAAACCTTAGATCTTAGAAAACGTATGTTTTATAAAACTATTAGATGATTTTTTTACGAAAACCTTTGATTGTTAATAAATTGTACTTAAATCACCAAAAAAAACTCTTAGATGAAATATGTTATTAGAATATTATTCATTGCAGTAGTCGCCCTAGTCGCTATTGGTTATTATCATAAAAACTCTGGAGATCATCTTACAGGAGACAAATGGGTTGGTCTCGGAATCTTAGGTGCTTCCTTTATATTAATGCCTTTATTCATATATCACAGATGGAAAGATAAAAAGGTTAAAGATTATATGTTAACTGAAGAAAACCTTCAAAAAATGAGAGATCACGGTAAAGAGGAAAAAACTGACAAAAACTAAAATTATGCAAATATTTACATTTTAATAACAAATCTTTTTGCATTAAAAGTTACCTTTATGTTTCATAATATTATCTTATTACAATGGAAGGAACAGTAAAATTTTTCAATGAATCTAAAGGTTACGGGTTCATTACCAACGATGAAACAGGAAAGGACATCTTTGTACACGCTTCAGGATTAAATGGTGAAGCGCTTAATGAAGGTGACAAAGTAGAGTATGAAGAAGAAGAAGGAAGAAAAGGAATTATTGCAGCTCAGGTTCGCGTAATTCATGGTTAAGATAAAAAACTTCTAAGTTTCATAGGCGCTAATCATAGCGCCTTTTTTATTCTTTTACATTATACTTTTTCTTAAACAATTCTACTTGCATTATTAAAAATTCTAAAACTTTTAAATCATCATTTGTTTTAAGAACAGTTTTTAAACTTTTCTCTTCATTTAAAAAATCCAAAAAATTATAAAATTCTGTTTCGGGTATTTCCAATTCTTTTATAAAAAACTCTTCTTTATAAAAATCTGTTATTTGGGCTTTAGATTCAATCTGTTTCGATTTATTTCTAAAAGCTCCGGATATTAGATTAATTAATATTCCAATATCAATCGATAGCGAAGCTTGGCTACTTCCCTGTCCTAAAGCGATATTTTTTACTGGTGATTGGGCATCATCTTGCCAAACAATCCTCATTTTCTTGATCTGAGCTGCATTCCACAATGGTAATCTATCCTCGTATGTTGGTATTTCTTGGATGTCCTTTTGTATATCTCCAGATAAAATATACTCTGATATTCTTACTTCATCTAATTCATTAACCTCTGGTTCTAAGAAAACCGTAAAATTATCCGATTGTAAATCTTCTTTAGTAATTACAAGCTTTTCTAATTGGAATTGAATTGATGAAAACACAACTTGATCTCCTGGTTCTGCCTCTATTTTAAAATATCCTAATGCATTACTAATAGTACCTATCTCTTTGGTAAGATTGACAATATTAACTGCTTCTAATTCTAATGTTTTTACAACAATTCTTCCTTCTAACCAAGAGTTATTCTGGCCAAAACTTAATAAAGAGATCAAAAAAAAGAGGTGGAAAATATTTTTTTGCATTTGTTTCTTCAAATAGTGTAATACATTTTCAGTTTTTCTCTTTTCGTAGAATTTTAGTATTAAAATCTTTACTTTGATTAATTAGGTATTCTAATATCCTTAACTCATCTCTTGTTTTTAGCACCTCTTTTGTTTCTACTTTTTGATTTAGATAATCTATAAAATTATACACTTCAACTTCAGGTATTTCTAATTCATTCACTAAAAAATCACCATTATAAAAATCTGACACTTTTGGAATACGAACTACTTTTTTAGGTCTCTTTTTCTTAAAAAGACTAGCAATCATCCTACCTGTAGCTATAAAATTAAAAGCGGTAGCATTTTTTCTATGATCAATAGTTGTATTTCTAACAGTTGCAGCACCTTTTTCATGTACAAAAGGAGTAGTATCCAATAGTTTTGCATTAAACATTGGTAATTTATCCTCAATTGTTTCAATTTTCTTTATATCCTCCTTAGGCTCTCCTGAAAGATTATACCGAGAAATAGTGACTTCGTCTAATTCATTTACTTTAACCTCTAATTGTATAGTTAGATTCGCTTTTTTTAGATCTTGTTTAGTAACTATATGTGATTTTTGGTAATGTTGGACTGATGAAAAAATGATCGTATCCCCTTTATTGGCTTTTATTTCAAAAAAACCAACTTTATCATTTATTGTTCCTATACCTTGGCTAATATTTATAATATTTACCGACTTCTGATGAATCGTATCTGTGAGTATTTTACCTCTTAAAATCTCATTATCTTGAGAAAAGCCAACAGAGCTCACTAAAGAAATAATAACATATAGTTCTTTTCGCATTTTGATTGATTCTATAAAAAAGACTGAGATCTATAAAAACAGTTGCAAGTATTGTTTAAACACCTTAATCTTAAAACAGATTAGACAGCTTATCCGTTTTAAGAATTTTTAATCTTGCTATCGTTTTAAGGAAAGCTATTGCAGTAATAAAAGCATCTCCAGAGGCTGTATGTCGATCGCTTTTGGATATTTTTAAGTCATCACATAATTCATCTAAACTATAATGAAGATGCTTTCTATGGGTATGATATACGATATGTTTAGTTTTCCGAAAAAGTACTCCAGTATCCAAAAACCTATTCTTTAATGTCCCTAACCCATGCCTCTTTAAGGCACTATTTATCATTCTGCGATCAAAATCTGCATGATGTGCAATTAATATAGCGTTTCCTATATATTTTATGAATAACTCAATTGCTCTGTATTCTAATATCGTATCAAAATTATTATTCTTTCGAATCCCATGAATCTCTACTGTATCAGAATTGAAAACATCTTGTTCTAGATATAATTCCAATTGATCTGCCACGTCAATTGCAACATTATTAATTGCAACACATCCAATAGATAGAATCCTATCATCCTTATAATCAAAGCCAGTAGTTTCTGTATCAAATGCAACAAACCTAACCTCATCAATAGTTTTTCTCTGAAAACGATTTTCAAAAAGTGAAAGATAATTATCCCAGAAATCTGGAAGCTCTTTATTTCTATTTAGAGACCATAAACTCATCACTACATTAATGTTTTTAACTGAAAACGTACTCTTAACACCTCTTGAATATCCCGTATGGGCTTAAAACATCTTTTAAGCTTTAGTTTATCACTTTTACTCAATGTATTTAATTTAATAAATCTCCCAGAGTCTTTATGAATTAACCCCTGACGTGTTCTAAACTTAAGTAGCACTCTAAAGGCCTTTGCACAACTCTCAAAAAGCTCCTTGTTATTTGGTTCTAGTATTGCAAGTTTTTCATACCGAAGTAATGTATTATTAACTCCTTTTAAATTATGATATAGTGATAAAATTCTTGCTCCATCGATCAATACCATCATAGCTCTTGTTTTGATATCAAAAGTATCCTTATGTTCTCCATTTTGTTCAACCAAAAACTGCTTAAAAAAACCTAAAGGCGATGGTTTTTGTAATGCACTAACTCCCAACAATCCTAAAAACCTTTTACTTTTATTAACTCCATCAAAAACCACATCAGATAGCTGATTTACCATATATGGATCTCCATATACTAACTGAAAATCAAAGAATATTGATGACAATAAGGTACTTTCTTCCGTTGGGGTTGTCATCCAATTTCTAAACTGCATTTCCCATTCCATAGCAGACATGCACCATCTTGGGTTACTTGCCATCATTTCTGCTGGACAATACTCAAAACCAATTGTGTGTAAGCTTTTAGTAATTATTCGCGCTAATTCTAAAAAGTAGCGTTGAGTTGATTCATATATACCTTCGCTAACATCTTCGAATACAATGGCATTATCTTGATCAGTTAACAACAACTGTTCTCTTCTTCCTTGACTACCTAAAACTAAAAAACTAAACTTCACTGGTGGTTTTTCTGGCATTTCTTTTAATGATAATTCGATTGCTCTAATTACCAATGCATCATTAACTTCTGAAATAAGATTTAAGATATGTAATGTTGGAATATCTTGTTCTAAATATGTTTTTAACAATCTTTCTAACTGCTTCCTAATATATCTAAGTCGTTGTATTTTTTTAGCTCTCTTAATCTCCTTAATCAATACGGAAGGATTATTTCCAAAAGACACTAACAAATCATGATTAGAAAAAACGCCAACTAGCTTTGAACTGCGAGTTCCATCCTTAGTTATACAAAGATGACTAATATTATTTTTGATTAACGCAATTTGTGCTTCGGCTACGGTCAACTTTTTAGCATATGTTTTAACTGGAGTATTCATAATCTCTGTAACCATTGCAGTAGCCGGAAACAAACCTGTAGCTACTTTTGCTCTAAGATCACTATCAGTTACGATACCTATTGGGTATTTATTTTCATCCGCAACGACTACTGCATCTACTTTACGTTTGTTCATTTCTAAAGCAATATCCTTTACAATAGTAGATGAATTACATGTTAGTGGTTTTTTGCGATAAGAAATTGTCCGCAAAGTAGAAAGATCATTTGCCGTATCAATGGATATCGTATTATCTATTCTTTTCCCCTTTTCTGTCTCCGTATAATAGTTTCTCGCATGGGTTGCAAATGTTTCTAGCAGAAACGTATTTACGTCTTTATTCTGATCAATAAAGGGTTTGAAAACTGATGATGGAATTGCATACACTATAGACTCTTCATTGGCTAAAGAGGCCATTCTATAATTCTTTTTAATAATCATGATACGAAGCCCAAAAAGATCTCCGGTATCACATATATCTACTAAATCCTTTTCGTTTCCAATGTTTCTGTATAATCCAATTGCTCCCTCTCTTACTATATAAAATTCATCGTGGCACTTTTCACCTTGATTAAACACATACTCTCCCTTCTCTAAATACAATACTCGAATCTGACCAGAAATCATTAATAATTCTTCCTTTCTCAACATATTGAAAGGTGGAAACTGTTTCAAAAAATCCTGAATTCGTTCTGCAATTGTATTTTTCATGAAGATATCATTAGTATCAATTTAAATTACGTTTTTCAATAAAAAAGCGTTTAAGTATTTCACTACACTCTTCTTCTAATACACCCCCTGTCATTTTGGTTTTAGGATGTAATTTTGTCCCCATGTTTATACACCCGCGTTGTTCATCCCTTGCTCCGTATACTATTTTACCGATCTGACTCCAAAACAAGGCACCGGCGCACATTTGACATGGTTCTATTGTCACATACAACGTACATTCTTTTAAATACTTCCCACCTAAAAAATTTGCAGCTGCCGTAATAGCTTGCATTTCGGCATGAGCCGTTACATCATTTAATAGCTCTGTTAAGTTATGTGCTCTAGCAATAATTCTATCAGAAACTACTATCACAGCTCCTATAGGTATTTCTCCTTTTTCATAGGCTACTTCGGCTTCCTGAAGTGCCTTTCTCATAAAATGTGAGTCATCGTATGGATCAAACATAAACTTATTTTAATTTAAAGTAAAACTAATAAATATAATCCTTCTTATTTTCAATGTATTCAGCTTTATAAGAAACTGTCTTAATTAATTTTACGGGATCTCATTAGAATTACCGATTAGAGACTGTTACAGCTCATTTCAAAATAGTACTTTTACTGAATGAAAGACACACTACTTTCACATATTAATTATCCAGAAGATCTCCGTAAACTATCAACTAATCAATTACCAGATTTAGCGAAAGAGTTACGAAACTTTGTGATTAACATTGTAGCCAGTAAAGAAGGACATTTAGGCGCTAGTTTAGGTGTTATAGAACTTACGATTGCTTTACATTACATTTTTGATACTCCAAATGATTTATTAGTCTGGGATGTTGGACATCAAGCATATCCTCATAAGATACTTACAGGAAGGAAAAGTTTATTTCATACCAATCGACAATTAAACGGTATTAGTGGATTTCCTAAACGAAGTGAAAGTGAATATGATACTTTTGGTGTTGGACATTCTTCTACTTCTATTTCTGCTACTTTGGGAATGGCTATTGCCTCAAAACTGAAAGGCAATAGTGTCAAACAACATATTGCGGTAATTGGAGATGCTTCTATCGCCAGTGGAATGGCTTTTGAAGGGTTAAATCATGCTGGAGTAACAGATGCCAATATGCTAATTATTTTAAACGATAATTCAATTGGAATTGATCCAAGTGTAGGAGCTTTGAAAGAATACTTAACCAAAGCTAGAGTTGGTTACAAACCTAAAACCGATAATATTATTGAAGCCTTGAATTTTAAATACTTTGGCCCAATAGATGGACATGATTTACCAACTTTATTAAAAACACTCGAAAAATTAAAGACTATAAAAGGTCCAAAACTCTTACACATTATAACTACTAAGGGAAAAGGGCTTAAACAAGCAGAAGAAAACCAGGTTACTTATCACGCACCCGGAAAATTTGATGCGCATACAGGAGAATTAATTCCTAAAAAAGATATTCAACAACCTCCTAAATTTCAAGATGTATTTGGGTATACTATTCTAGAACTGGCTAGAAAAAACGAAAAGATCATTGGGATAACACCCGCAATGCCAACCGGTAGTTCTTTAAAATATATGATGCAAGAAATGCCAGATAGAGCATTTGATGTTGGTATTGCCGAACAACATGCAATCACGTTAGCTGCTGGAATGGCAACGCAAGGATTAATACCTTTCTGTACCATCTATTCTACATTTTTACAGCGTGCTTATGATCAATTAATCCATGATGTAGCATTACAGAATCTACCTGTAATTTTCTGTATTGATCGCGCTGGGTTAGTTGGAGCAGATGGTGCAACACACCATGGTGTTTTTGACATTGCATATCTGAACTGTATTCCTAATATGATTATAGCAGCACCGGCGAATGAAATTGAGTTAAGAAACCTTATTTATACGAGTACATTAGGGTTAAAAAATCCAATAGCAATTAGATATCCTAGAGGTAGAGGAAAAATAATAGATTGGAAAGTTCCTATGACAGAAATTTCAATAGGAAAAGGAAAGTGTTTAAGAAATGAAATTTCGAAAATAGCTATCTTATCGACAGGAACAATAGCGAATAACATTATAGATGCGTTAAAACACATCGACAAAACAATAAGTCACTACCATTTTTGCTTTATAAAACCTTTAGATTCTGAATTATTAAAAGAAATACTACGAAAACATACTACTATTATAACGGCAGAAGATGGTGTTATCAAAGGAGGTTTTGGAAGTACTATTATAGATTTTGCGAATCATCATAATTTTCAAAATAGGATAATCACCCTTGGAGTACCGGATCACTTTATACATCAAGGAACTACAGAAGAATTACAAGAAATTTGTGGTATTTCTGTAGAAAAGATAAAAGAGACTATTATCAATCTGAATTAAACTATTGTATTACGATCTTAGTAGCGAATCTATCGCCTTCACCAGTTACTATTTGTAATATATAAATTCCTGTACCTAAATTTGGTGCGTTAATACTGTAGGAATTATTAAGGAGAATATCTTGCTCAAAAACCACTCTTCCATCAATATCAAAAATCCTTACATTACTCTCTCCATAACCCTTGGATACATTAATAACAAAATTGCCACTTGACGGGTTTGGTGTGATTCTGAAAATATTTTCGTCAAAATCTTCTACACTAAGAAAACAAGAAATTTCTGAAGAAGGTGGAATATCGAATGCTTCAATTTGATCCGTTCTACTAAGCGAATCACCTTGAGTAGCACTCCAACCTAAACCTCTTCTTGCAAAAACTTCCCAGATTAAACATACATTGGCTCCAGAATTTGCCATTTCATCTGCCATAAGAATAGCATCACGACCATCGACAAAACCAGGATTACAGGATTGAAGTTTTAATCCATCTACAATCAACTGCATCGCCAGATTATTTCCACCTGTACCATTATATAAATCTGGATCAAACCCATCTCTCTCGATCAATGCCCACGTAAGATCCCAAATCATGGATGCCCAAATAGATCCAACTCCGTGGGGTGCCGAAAAATTATTTATATCATTTGTATCCTCATACGTTACTGGATTAATCGTCATATTTGTGCTATAAGGAAAAGGTCTAATACCGTCTCCAGTAGTTGGTTGACCCACAGCATAGGTTCCTATTCCTCTACTATCTTCTGCTGCATCTCCAGATTCGATAGTCATCATCAATGCAAACCAATCCGACCATCCTTCACCCATCTGTTCCGTAGCTTGTGTACAGTTTCCATCTGGATCAAATTGAACACAGGAAGTTAAACAACCAGAGTTATTAGCTCCACCTGTTAAACGGTTAGAAATACCGTGTCCGTATTCGTGAATCACTATACCATTATCAAAACTACTATCCTCAGCAAAAAAGTTTCTTCCAACATCAGAAAGTGTAACATTTATTGTATTAGAAGTCATTTCTGTAATCAGAGCTTCTCCATCATCTCTTCCGATCATAACTGCAGGAATAGTAATGCTACCATCATCTCCTCCCATGGCAATTGGATCTCCTGCTACATTATTCACTACTAAAACCGCAACAGCTCCTGCAACTTGACATCTAGCCACTTTATCGTCAAAATTACAATTCCCTCTTCGTACAACTGCAATCCTTCCGTTAAGTGAAGATACGTTTATAATATCAGAACAAATATCATTAGCATCTACAGACGAATCATCGTCAATAGCAAGTACTAAATTCGCTGTAAGTCCGCTAGGAAACTCAGGCGCATCAACATGACCCGGATTAAACGAATTATCGACGGTAACATAAGACCCTGATAACGTCCCTCCGTTAACCACGAAAGTATTTACCGCTGGATCAGGTGTTGGGTTCCATAAAAACATTTGCATTCTTGGATTTAAACCATCTGGCGGTGTTCCAAAATTTGCATTATTAAATCCAGATCCATCTTGGGCATCTGCAAACACCTCATCACTGCCAGATCCTCCTTTTCCATAATTATTAAACTGAAAATTTCCTGCTGTTTCGTCAAAACCATATTGATACCAAACATCGTGTGCAACATTATTGGCGTAAAAAAGATTTGTAATTGATGCTTCTTCAAAATTTTCAACTAACGCATCTTCATCAAAAGGAAAATCAAATATCAAGTTTGCACCACCCTCTGCAAGATTTCCAATACCATTATTAGCATTTACATCTTCTGAGGCTATTACATTATTTCCTCTTGTAGTTGTAAACTCTACCCCATCTATTCCATTAGTATCATGCCAACCAAAAGGAGATGCTGTAGCTTCTGCAGGATTTGTAACAAGGACTCTATTTCCATGATTTGGACTCTCTATAGCAGGTATAGGATATACATTATAACTTCCTTCCATCAAAAAATTATATTCTTGCTTTAGTCCAAAAGTATTCTCAGAAACATGACTTCTATGTCCTTTATAATTTTCGTTATATTCAAAAGAACATTCTGTTATCCAGTCTGTTTTATCCAACACCTCTCCCGTGGTAGCATCTACTCTAATGCTATACCAATGTTCTCCGCTGATCATAAATATACTCACATCCCAGGAGAGTACTAATTCATCATTTTTAAAAACATACATAGACCGAACAGGTATCTCCTCTTGAGAAATATTTTCATCTTTATAAACAAAACTACCTTTCTTATTATTAATACTTTTTAGGTTAATTGGAGTGTTAATTCCTATATTAGAAGCAACTTGTCGTACGGCATCAGGTGGTAAAATACTGGGAGTTATTGTGTTTATCTTTTTAGAAAGATTATTATATAACTTCCCATTGAATACATGTACTTTTCCATTTTTAATAACAAAACTTCCAATGGCATTATAAATCGGAATTTCTTTGTATTCCTGAATAACATAAACATTGGTAGCTTTTAAGCTTTTAGAAAACGATTCTCTCTGAACCCGAAGTTCAGAAACATCATCTGAAGACATCCCTTCTTCTATCAAGTAATCTTTAATAAGCTGAAGATTTGATAATTGTCCGTAAATTGTAAACGAACTGAAAAATAATATAGAAAATAAAATACTATAGTAAAATCGTTTCATCCTTATAATTATTTGAAAGAGAATTATATTTTTAATTCATTATGTTGCCTAAAAGTAAGGAAAAAACAAATTCTAAAGGTTAAAAATTAAATCCCTAACCCTTTGATCTTCTGAAATTTTAACAATGCATTACCATCGGTTAGGCTTGCCACATAATTACTTATGCTTATTAACCTAGTATATAAGTCATCATTAGCATAGTCGAAATTATTTCCTTCAGCTTTCAAAATTAATTTATCATAATTAGAAGCCTGTTGATTAATAAAATGATTTGTTGCTGTACAGTACCTATCTAAAAGAGTAGCGAGAATCTCGTATCCTGCAATTTCTTTTTCTACTACTTCTGAACTTTGATAAATTTTAGCAACGCTAATTTTAATAATATCATCGATTTGTGCCTCATACTTACTCTTATCAATAAGTGCCTCATCAAAATCTCCTTTTAGTATCTCTTCTTCGTGTTCTAAAAAGATATTTGAAGCTTCTTGTATCAAGGTATTAATTGCTAATGCTCTTAAATAACTTAGGCGATCAGCTGTAGTGATCAGACTATTATATTTTGATGTATTGATTGTATCCTTTACTAACTTGATAAGATATTCTAGCGCATACTCTTCTTGTATCAATCCTAAATTAATACCATCTTCAAAATCAATAATGGTATAACAAATATCATCAGCAGCTTCTACCAAAAAAGTTAATGGATGGCGGCTATAGGTGATTTCATCTCCTATTTTTTGAGAAAGTAACCCCATTTCTTCTGCTACTTCTTTAAAAAAGCTTGTTTCGTTTTGAAAATAGCCGAATTTCTTATGTGCAATATGTGAGGTTGGTTTTTTAGGCAACGATTCTTTAGGATATTTCATAAAGGCTCCTAACGTAGCATATGATAGTCGTAAACCTCCTTCTATACCTTGTCTAGATTCTGTTAAAATCTTGAAACCATTTGCATTTCCTTCAAAATCTATAAGATCTTGATATTGTTTTGGAGTCAAATATTCTTTATACATTTTACCTTTTCCGGTAGCAAAATATTCTCCTATCGCTTTTTCTCCCGAATGTCCAAACGGAGGATTCCCGATATCATGAGATAAAGAAGCAGCCGCCACAATAGCTCCAAAATCATTAAATTGATATCCGTGAATGGTAGAAAGATGCGGATGTTTTTCTAAAATTTTTTTTCCTACTACTCTGCCTAGAGAACGACCTACTACGGACACCTCTAAACTATGGGTTAATCTAGTATGAACAAAACTAGTTTTAGATAAAGGGATTACCTGAGTTTTATCCTGTAAACTCCTAAATGCCGAAGAAAATATAATTCTATCATAATCTACCTCAAAACCTAATCTAGTTTCATCTTGTTCTTTACGTAATCTTTTATTCGTATCTCCCTGTCTTTTTAAGGATAGGAGCTGTTCCCAGTTCATCATACAATCAGAATTCTAACAATGTGCTATTGTAATAATAATAGTCCAAATATAACACTATGAAGTTATGTATGAAATGAATTATCATCCCTATCCATAAAGTATTGTATTTATGCCTTAAATAACCTAACAAAAGCCCAAATGGAAAAATCCATAATAATGATATTATAGAAAAATGAATCAATGCAAAAATAAAGGATGTAAGAATTATGGCAACTCTGGTACTAGTTATTTGATTTAATTGATTGTATAAAAAACCTCTAAACCCTAACTCCTCAAAAACTGGTGGAAAGATCGCAACAAAAAGAATTGCCCAAAACATAGGATTAGGATAATCAATATATCCTAAATAGTAATTATATGATTCATCAGATAATTGGACATTAATAAACTCTACAGCATAATACACCACAAAACCACTGGCTACAGGTACTAATAGATATCCTAAAAGAGCTAAGGGTTGAATTTTGGGAAACCTATATAATTTTATAATATTCTTAAAATCGAAAAAAGCAAAACCAATCATCAATAGTGCAAAAACACTTTCGACTGCGATCTCTTGAATCAAAGAAGTATCATCTTGATATACAAAATAATTAATCACAAGAAAAAGAAGCATCACTATATAAAAAGCAATCACTAAATTAAGCTGCTGACTTTTTTCTTTTTGTACTATTTTTTTTATTGAAGCTCCACAATTTGGACAAAAATTCCTCACATTATCCAAAGATGTATTACACGTTTTACAAATCATATTATTTAACTTACTTCTTGGAGTATTGAGAAGCAGAATATACTCCCTTTGCTAAAAAAGCGATTATAACAATTTTGAATATAATACCTTTAAAAATTGTCGTAGGTTCTGCAATAGTTATGATTGCCAAAATGGTAAGATAAAGTAACAATCCTGATAAAATTGCTGCAAAAGGTTTTTTTTGTGACCAATATGCGAGCACCAAATATATAGCAGCTATTACCATTTGTGCTATTAACTCTCCAGTATCTTGAGTTCTAAAAAAATAAATTAAACCAACTACAAAACTAATTCCGGCCATCCAATACAATGTTTTTCTAGCAGAATTAATCCTTTTATGATCATCCATTATTTGATTTTTCTTCATCGCCTTTCGAGCGTGATAAATGGCTTTTTCTTTTTCATCACCATTTTCTGGAAAACCACATTCTGTACAAAATTTAGATTCTAAATTGATTTCGGTATTACATTGTGAACATAATGGTCGTTGGATAGTTATTTCTTCCATAATCGTAAGTTATATAAATCTAAGGGTATTAATCACAAGATACTTTTTAATTTTATATATAAATTAAAGAAGCTCTTCTCTTACGTAAGTGTCATTATCAATGGATTTGTTACTGCGCTATTTTAGAAATAAAAATTACAATTAAACAAAAAAGGGAAGCTTCTATACAGAAAACTTCCCTTTTGCCCTATTTAAATGGTCTTAATTAAGACCCACACATTAAACAATCATCCCCTTCAGCTTCTTTTGATTGCGCTATTAACGCTTTCAATTCTTCTGGAGTTAAGGAGGTACCTTCTGCAGAAACCTGCACAGCTTCTGGCTGCTCTTCTGTTTTAGAAGCTGATTGCGCTTCCATTACTTGAGCCGCTGCCACTGCTACTTGCTCCGCTTGTGGTTGTTCTTTCTTTTCAGTCTTAAGCGTAAACTTAATTGCATCTACTGCAGATTTTGTTCTCAGGTAATACATACCTGTTTTTAATCCACTCTTCCAAGCATAGAAATGCATTGAAGTAAGTTTTGCCATCGTAGCACCTTCCATAAATAAGTTTAGCGACTGCGATTGATCTATAAAATATCCTCTATGACGAGACATATCTATAATATCCTTCATACTCAATTCCCAAACTGTTTTATACAACTCTTTAAGGTCTTGAGGAATGATATCTATATTCTGGATAGATCCATTGGCACGCATAATAGCATCCTTAAGATCATCGCTCCATAAATTTAATTTTACTAAATCTTCTAATAAATGTTTATTTACTACAATAAATTCACCAGATAACACACGTCTTGTATAGATATTACTTGTGTAAGGCTCAAACGCTTCGTTATTTCCTAAAATCTGAGAAGTTGATGCTGTTGGCATTGGAGCAACTAATAATGAGTTACGAACTCCATTCTCCAGCACTTCTTTTCTAAGACTAGCCCAATCCCAACGTCCACTTAATTCTTCATCTTTAATTCCCCATAAATTATGTTGGAATTCTCCTTTAGATATTGGTGATCCTTCATAAGATTGATATGGACCATCTGCAGTAGCTTCTTCCATAGACGCTGTTACTGCAGCAAAATATAAAGTTTCAAAAATTTCTTGATTCAGTTTCTTAGCCTCATCACTAGTAAAAGGCATACGCAATTGAATAAAAGTATCCGCAAGTCCTTGTACTCCTAATCCAATAGGACGATGACGCATATTAGAATTCTCAGCTTCTTTTACAGGATAATAATTACGATCTATTACTTTATTTAAGTTTTTTGTTACTCGTTTTGTAATTCTAAAAAGCTCTTCGTGATCAAATGCTCCATTTTTTACAAACATTGGTAACGCAATAGATGCCAAATTACATACTGCTACCTCATCAGGACTAGTGTACTCCATAATTTCTGTACACAAGTTAGAAGAACGAATAGTTCCCAAATTCTGCTGATTAGATTTACGATTTGCCGCATCTTTATACAACATGTATGGAGTTCCAGTTTCAATCTGAGATTCTAGAATTTTCTCCCAAAGCTCACGAGCTTTTATAGTTCTACGCCCTTTTCCTTCTGCTTCGAAACGTAAATATTCTTTTTCGAATTCATCACTATGAATATCAAATAATCCTGGACATTCATTAGGACACATTAATGTCCATTCTGCATCTTCTTGTACACGTTTCATAAATAGATCCGGAATCCACATTGCATAGAATAAATCACGAGCACGCATTTCTTCTTTACCATGGTTTTTCTTAAGATCTAAGAAATCAAATATATCTGCATGCCATGGTTCTACATAAATAGCAAAAGAACCTTTACGCTTTCCTCCACCTTGATCTACATAACGCGCGGTATCATTAAATACACGTAACATAGGAACTATACCATTCGATGTCCCATTAGTACCTGCAATATAAGATCCTGTAGCTCTAACATTATGTATAGACAATCCAATTCCTCCAGCAGATTGTGAAATCTTCGCTGTTTGTTTCAACGTGTCATAGATTCCATCAATACTATCATCTTTTGTTGCCAATAAGAAACAAGATGACATTTGTGGTTTTGGAGTTCCGGAATTAAATAACGTAGGTGTAGCGTGTGTAAAGTATTTTTTAGACATTAATTCATAGGTCTCAATTGCTGCATCTAAATCATTTAGATGAATTCCAATTGAAACTCTCATTAACATATGTTGTGGACGTTCTGCAATCTGACCATTAATTTTTAATAAGTAAGAACGCTCTAATGTTTTAAAACCAAAATAATCGTAACCAAAATCTCTATTATAAATAATTGTAGAGTCTAACTTTTCTTTATTTGCCATGATCACATCATATACTTCATCCGAGATCAGTGGTGCTTTTTTCTCAGTTCTTGGATTCACATATTCATATAAATCTGTAACAACTTCAGAAAATGTCTTCTTTGTATTTTTATGTAAATTAGAAACTGATATACGTGCAGCCAACTTAGCATAGTCTGGATGTGCTATTGTCATAGTCGCAGCAATCTCTGCAGCAAGATTATCCAGTTCACTAGTAGTTACCCCATCATACAAGCCTTCTATTACCCGCATCGCTACCTTTACTGGATCAACGAGAGCGTTTAACCCATAACACAACTTCCTTACCCTTGCGGTAATTTTGTCAAACATAATTGGCTCCTTGTGACCGTCTCTTTTTACTACATACATACGTTTTTGGTTTTTATAAAATTCTTCTTCTGAAGAACTATGGTGTTAATTTGTGTTTATATTCCTCTATTTTCTTGAAAGCTATAATTATAATTGATCTCCCCCGAAATCAGATACTAAAATGAAGCCTCTGTATTATGATAATCAGAGTTATTCTCATTAATTAAAATATAACTATATGACTTTCGCCTTCTTTTGTTTCTTTGTAAGCTTTTAGAAAGCTTTATCAAACTGAGCTAATCGCTATTTAAATAGAAGTACTATTCTTAATTAGCTCAGAATGAATATATCCTTAATTTGAAATGATTTCTAAAGATTAAAAATCAGCATCAAAACTTATTTTATTTTCTTCTGTATCTTTATTAAGAACTCCTGCCTTTTGATATTCTGACACTCGTTTTTCAAAGAAATTTGTTTTCCCTTGCAATGAAATCATATCCATAAAATCAAATGGATTTGCAGTTCCATATTCTTTTTCACATTCTAATTCGGACAACAATCTATCGGTAACAAACTCTAAATATTGAGTCATTAGGTTTGCATTCATACCAATCAAACTTACCGGAAGAGATTCTGTAACAAACTCTCTTTCTATATTAAGAGCATCTACAATAATTTCTCTAATTCTATCTTTTGGTACTTTATTAACTAAATGTTTATTGTGTAGGTGTACTGCAAAATCACAATGTACTCCTTCGTCTCTAGAAATTAGTTCATTAGAAAAAGTAAGACCTGGCATTAAACCACGTTTCTTTAACCAAAAAATAGAACAAAATGCTCCAGAGAAGAAAATACCTTCTACCGCTGCAAAAGCTATTAATCGCTCAGCAAAAGAATCCGACTCGATCCATTTTAATGCCCAATCCGCTTTTTTCTTAATTGCAGGAAAATTATCTATTGCTTTAAATAAAATATCTTTCTCCTTTTCATCCTTTACATACGTATCGATTAGTAACGAATATGTTTCTGAATGAATATTCTCCATCATGATCTGAAAACCATAAAAGAATTTTGCTTCGCTATACTGAACTTCATTTACGAAATTCTCTGCTAAATTTTCATTCACAATTCCGTCTGAAGCTGCAAAAAATGCTAAAATGTGTTTAATAAAATATCTTTCGTCATTTGTTAACTTAGTTGCCCAGTCAGTAATATCCTGATGTAAGTCAATTTCTTCAGCTGTCCAGAAACTAGCTTCTGATTTTTTATACCAATCCCAAATATCATGATGTTTGATAGGAAAAATAACAAATCTGTCTTTATTTTCTTGTAAAATTGGCTCTACTGCATTCATCTTTTTTTCTTTAAGCTAGTTCTATGTTTTTTTGTTTCCGCTACGGACTAACAAAGATCAAAAAATGCTCTAGAAGTTTCACAAAAAATTAGGAAACGTTTTCAACAAAGTTTTCAACACGAAGGGAATTAACCTATAAAAATCAACAATTCATATGTTTTATTTAAAATATTGACAATCAATTATTTAATCGTTAAAAAAAAGATATAAACATCGTTGTTAGTAACCTCAAAAACTACTTATTTTTCACCTGTTACCGAGGTTTTTTTACACTAAAAAAACAAAACCAAAAAACAAGCAATTTTACGGCAAAACCACATCTTAATAATTGTAAATAAAAATCAATTTTTATTGTTTTAAACAATAAAAAAAAGAAAAATCATATGCGTTATTCACATATGATTTTTCCAAAACAGTATTTTATTATTTTATTTCTTCTATGGCCAAGAAAAAGTTTCTCCAGTAGCATGATTTGTATATGTACCTGTCCCATCAGATAACCAAACAAAACTTTCAGTCAATACTCCTAACTCAAATGCTTTTATAGATCCTGATTGATCTACTTCATTGTACACAAGCTCTATCCCATTATCACTCTGATCTTTTATGCTAAAGTTGATAATGCTTCCTGTTTTACTAAATGTCATTAATACGAAGTCTCCTCCTTCTCCATTGAATCTTACATCATAGAAATTACCATCTTTACTTATTTTACCTTCATAGAAGGTTCTACGGACACCAGATTCCTCTATATCGTATGTAAAATAATCATAAGTAGCATCTGATGTTACCGTGTAATACAATGTAACCCCACCATAACTCCAAACCCAAGTACGAGTATTTCTTCCATTTTTTCCTATAATACTTTGTTGTTCTGCATCACCTGGAATTGAAAGAAAAACCGACGAATATGCCAATGCTTGTACTTGTAAAGTCGACAACGTAAATACTGCACTGGAAGCATACGTATTCTGTTGAGCATATTGTTCCATATCATCAGGTGCCTCAATATTCTCAATAGATTCTTGATACTGTTCTATACGACCTTGAATATTCTCTAATTGATCTTCATTTTCAATAATTACTCCATCATCCTCACTGCTACAGGATTGAAACATTATTGCAATTGCCATCATCACTATTACACTTATACTTTTAAATTTTGTTTTCATTATTTTTTCTTTTAATTGTTAGATAATTTACTTCTTAGTATTCATCGAACCACTTAGGTAAACATTTCGAATACTTTTTTTTTCAAAAAAATTAAAGTTTTTTAAACTCCACCCTTCTATTTTTAGCTTTAGCTTCGAGTGTATTTTCTTTAGAAATAGGATCACTTTCTCCTTTACCATTGGTTTCTAACCTAGATCCATCAATCCCAAATTCATCCACAAGAACATTTTTTACAGAAACAGCTCTTTTTTTAGATAGTTTTTGATTAAAAACTTCATCTCCATCTTTATCTGTATGACCAGTTATTGACACTTTGATAGTAGGATTATCTGAAAGAATCTTTGCAATTTTTTTAATTGTACCATATGATGCAGATTTCACAGATGCTTTTCCTGTATCGAATGTAATTCCGTAAGTGACTAATTTCCCTTCTGTAATTAATTTATTACGCATATCAGGTTTTCCCACTGCATATCTTATATTACCAACATAATAGAATGTGTTTTCTGGTTTTGTTTGAGAAAAGAATTTTACATTTTTAAGCACAGTAGTTTTCTCAAATGCTCTTGGAATATCAAACACTTTTTTCTCATCAATATATATTCTCATTCGTTGCTTTTGTTTCCAAATAGAGATGTGCATTTTTTCTCCTCTACTATTATTCTTTTTATCCAACTGAGCTATCTGTTTATCTGAACTTAAGTTTAGTTTACTATCAGAACAATATTTGTGCACATCTACTTTTCCGCCATAGCTGTTTCCTCCACGAATAGCAAAAGCAAATCCATTTTTACCTGGAGTATGGTCTTGTAATTCATACCCTGGATTTTCTACATCAGAAAACACCACCATTAAATCACGTTGATACGCATACTCAGACACATCATAATCAAACACTACATCATATTCTAAAGTAAAATTCTCAGGAAACTCTTCTATAAATTCAGGAACATAAGACCCCTTTCCGGCACCTATTTGTATAAAACGTCCTTCTGTATTATTTAAAGTTACAACCTCTGCTGAGTTCGAAGAATTCCAACGTGCAGGCAAATCTCCTATTTCGTCTTGGCTAAAATCTTCGAATGCTATTACATTTTCGCCAGCTACAAAATCAAACTTGGAATATGCTGCAAAAGAAGGTTTGGTATCTGTTTCGCCTATTTCATGTTCTACTTCATTATCAGAAGAAATAACAGCACCCTTTTTCTTTTTAGTTTTCTTGCTCTTGTTCTTCTTTTTCTTCTTTTTAGGTTTTCCATCAACAGTATCATCTATCGTTTTACTTGTTTTTTTGGATACTTTTTCTTCTGTCTTCTTTAAAACAGTTTTTTCTGCCGCCCTTTCTGCAGTTTTTGCTACTTTTTTCCAAAACTGTGCTTCTATATTCTGAGGTATACACATCATAAAAAACAACACTGCTATTCCTATTATTTGTTTTGTAGTTTTCATAATACTAATTGTTTGGTTTTGTCTCTTTGTGTACGTTTTAGAAAAAAGGTTAACTTTATCTTCGGAAAATAAGATGAACCTATTACCCTATTGTCAGGTCACAAAGTATGAAGGAAGAACTCTTAACGTTAAAAAAAGGACATAATCAAGCCTTAGAAAAAATATACACAGAGTATCGCAACGCTTTTTTGCAGTTTGCAAAAAAATATGATCTAGATCATGATTCTCTTGTAGATATATATCAAGAAGCTTTTATAGCCTTACGCGAACATGCTATTAATGGTAAACTAGACACTATCAAAAGTTCTATTAAGACCTATTTGTTTAGCATTGGAAAATATATGATCTATGATCAACTCAAAAAACAGAAAAAAACAGTTTCTTATGAAAATAGTGTAGATTATAAAGAAACATCTGATGTTCAAGAGGTTTTTGAGGAGCCTCAATTAACTCCACAACAAGAATTATTACGACAACATTTCAAAAATTTAGGAAAACGTTGTCAAGAAATGTTAACCTTATTCTATTATCGGGGACTAACCATTGACGAGATTACTGAAAGCTTAGGCTATGAGAACAAAAACGTAGTAAAAAGCCAAAAATCCCGTTGTTTAAAATCCCTAAAAGAATCAATTAAAACCCCCGCATAAATGGAACGAGAAGAGTTAATAGACAAGTATTTACAATCAGAACTGACTCCTGTGGAAAAAGATCAGTTCGACAATCTTTTAGAAAACGACACTACTTTTAGAAAAGATGTTGAGTTTCTTAAAGATCTTAATCTAGTTGCTGGAGTTGAAGACAGAGATGGATTAAGAAATAGCCTAGCAGGTTTTGAAGCTAAAATTGAAGCTAAGGAAACCAAAGTAATACCGCTATTTAATTATAAAAAATTATTAGTAGCTGCATCTATATTATTGGTAGTTGCTATTGGCGGCATTACATTTCTAAAACCTTTTGGTGTGGATACCAATCAATTGTATGCGGAAAATTTTGAACCCTATAAAAATGTAGTTACTCCTATTGTTCGTGGAGATGAAGCTACCAATGAAGAGACTATTGCATTTACCTCATATGAAAGTAAAAATTATGAATTAGCTGCAGAGCAATTTGGAAATCTATTTAAAACAACAAAAAGTGCTTACTTCTTATTATACCAAGCAAATTCATTATTGGCGTCTAATAAAACCCAAGAGGCAATTCCATTATTAGAGCAACACATTTCTTTAGGAGATCAATTATCTGAAAGAGGAAAGTGGTATTTATCACTAGCCTATCTAAAAGAGAATAGAAAAAAAGAAGCTATTAATTTATTAGAAGAAATGTCTAAAACTGGAAGTTTTAAGAAAAGTGATGTCGACAAACTTTTAAGTCAATTAAAATAAGTCTACACGATCTATTTTTTTATTTTTCTTATTACTACGATTAAAATTGGAATACCAAGCAATAACAGCCACCAAAGGTATGAGGTCTTTTTTTGGAGCGGAGTTGTATCACCAGAAATCATAAATCCAGACCAATAATATGGATGTTTTAATAATTCATCATCAGCATTATTAAGATAGGTTAACTTAGCTTCTCTTAGTGCTTGATCCTTCGATAACGATTTATTCAAGTTTTTATAAAACTCCTGCATCAACTCTGATGTGGTTTGGTCATTGATCTTCCATAATGTAGTAACCAAAGATTTAGCACCTGCATAACTAAAACCCCTCGCCAAACTAAGCATACCCTCTCCTTTTTGAAGTTTCCCTAAACCTGTTTGACAAGCGCTTAATGCCACTAAATCAGCATTAATACTATAACCATATAAATCTTTAACAAACAACAAACTAGTCTCTCCTTTATCATCTGGAGCAAACGCTAAATAAGAGTAGTCTGGATATTCATCATTGGTAGCCGCGTGTGTAGCAAAATGAAGCATATTATATGCCTTAGAATCTTCCGAAAATGATACTAGCGATGCATCATCACCTGTAATAGCTTTTCCTTCAAAGAATTTTGTTATTTGATCCACTTCATCTTTATTATATAGCAACGGTCCAAAATCAGATCTGTTTTGTGAAATATTTTTATCCACTATTTCAAAACTTGGAGCATATGCTAACAACTTATTTTTATCACTCTTTAATTTATTTTGTTGCTCTCTAAGTAATGTTGAAGAATTAGTATAAGAGATTTGGTACTCTTGGATTAAGTAATTTGCTACATCCTTTGATGCGGATAAAGCTTCAAACGGCAAATAATTCAGAACTCCATCAGGAATAATTACAAGCTCCTTAGCCTCTATCTCTTCTAAAGACCTTCTTAAAATCTGATTATAAATTAAATTTCCTGTTTTATAAATCTCGGATACATCTTTAATATTAACCTTTGACAATAGAGAATAAAAACGCGTAATTCTATCTTGATCTTCAGAGCCTAAAGGTATTTTATAGATGTTTTTCTTATTCTTTTCTACTGTAATCAAATACAAATCTGTGTTTGTAGAAAAATAACTTAATAGTGCTTTGTTTTTTATTAACTGGTTGGCTGTTTCTTCTAAACTCACTACATCCGCATTATACTTTAAATCATAATATTTAGGGTATTTTTGTTCTATATCAGAAATGAAATTATAATATTTATTCTTAAGCTGAAACAAGGAATCAAAAACCACCATATTAGATTTTTGATTAAAGAACTTTTTCTCTAAATGAATGATATTTGCTCTGAACTGCTGCTCTTTATCCACAATATCTTCTGGAACTCCACCATAAGAACTAGCTTGTGTACTTCTTGCTGCTTCTAACAGTAATACACTTTTACTTTTTTCAAAGAAATAAAAAGCATTATCAATATATATAGGTTCTTTAGTAGCCTGATAAAGATCATATGCAACGGCCACCATACTATGAAAAGCTGGATACATCTCCGATATCAGAAACTGCTTATCCACCTTACTTTCGAACTCAGGTTTTAATAAATCTAGTGTTTTGATAATTTCCTGAGAAGTGGAAAAGGCTATCTTAAGATCTTCAATTTTATTACTTTTTTGATACAATAATCGTAGTGCTTCTAACTTTTCTTTCAACACTTTTACCAGCTCTAGTTTAGACAGTACTTTTTTAGGATCAGGATTATTTTTGATATCCTTATCGTTAAAGTTTGGTGCTATCTGCATCAAAGATTCTTGATAAAATGCTAATGCCCTATTCGGATTATCTTTAGATACATATAGTTGCCCTAATTTAGAAAAAGCCTCTGCTATATCTTGATGTTTTTCATTCTGTCTATAAGATTTTGTTTTTATTAGATATGATTGGTAAAAAGCTTCGGCCTCATCAAATTGCTTATTTTCTAAATAAACATCACCATACAGCATATCAGCAGATCTTTTAAAAGGATCATTTTCAGAATAGTACACTTCGCTTTCTTTAAGCACATCTATTGCTTTTGTTATACTATCCTGCAATAAATAATTCCTTGATAAGCGCTGATACGTAGAAAGAATGTTATTCTTAAATCTTGGGTTTTCCTTTTGTGAAATGTAAACCGGTAGTACTTCATTTAATAGCCCATTTGCACTTAAATAATCACTTTCATTTTCATAAACTCTAGCCAATCTCATTCTAGTATTAAGAATATGTCTGCTCCAATTTATTTCAGGATATGCTTCGGTAATGGATAAGGTTTTATTATGATATTCCTTTGATAAACTATATTTTCCGGTTTTTTCATACACAGCTGCTATAAAAGAATATGCAGAATAGAGTTCATTTAATTCATTCATTAAATCATCTCCGTTAGACTTTGAATCAGTTAAATCATTAACTAGTTTATTAAAATATCTTAAAGCTGTCTGGTAATTATTAATTTTATAAAAGTATTGTCCCTTTTCTAATAAAAATCTTCTTTGATAAATTGCTCCATACTCTAGGGTATCAACCGACTCTTCATCTTTTAACACCTCTTCAAAAGTTTTTAAATTCTGATTTAATTTTTTTAAATCAAAATGGTATCCATTTGCTTGGACTAAGTAAGTTAACGTATTTAACTTACCATCTAGATAATTACTTTCATCAGCAACTTTATAACTTTCTGATAAATATACATAAGCACTATCTTTATTTGCGTACAAAAAAGTACCTCCTTTATTTAAGAAATACTCATAATCTGCTAATTGTTCTTCTGTTTGAGAATAACATGATAATCCAGTAAAAATGGCTGCTAAAACAAGAATATATTTCATAAAAAAAGCTCTCAAGTGATTGAGAGCTAATTTAATTATTATTTATGAAGGTAACTAAAGGTTAATACTCCCTTCTATAGAATAGGTAGTTATATCACCAATTGGTTCAAAGAACTTAGAAATTTGAACTGTCACATTTCCTTGAAAATCTATGGCTTCATTCAAAGAAATTACCTGCAATCCTGTATCTTCAAAATCTGTAAGATTACCAAATTCTGCTATTACTTCTTGATTTTCTGTAAAAACTGTTACTGCAAACCCTTCTGCATTTCCTGCCAATAAAATTTGTTCTAACCTACTAAATTCTACATCCGTAAAACACGTACAAGGAAGCGGTGGTGGCGGAACTGGCGGAAGTCTAGGTACTCTTGGTCGTACCGCAAGATCACCTACAACCTCTTCTATTTGTTCATTCAGAAAATCGATCTGCTCTGTATTAGCCTCTCTTCTTCCTTCTAATTCTTCTAACTGCCCTTGTAAATCCAGATTATTAGGATCGTTAGCTAGCTCTTCTTCAACTGATGCAATTTCTTCTGCAATCAAATCATCTTGCCTACTTAAATGCAATAGATGAAGATCTTGCTCTAAGAATGTTCCTGTTTCTTCTGCATCCGGAACAACGATGTCATCTACTATATCATCATCACTGCATCCAAAAGGAACAACAGCGAGCATAAATAGTCCGATACATACTTGAATTGTTTTCATAAAATTATTGTTTTGGTTTTAATGTTAGTATTCCTTTTCCCTAATAGGTAAACATTAATAACAATAAAAATAAGAAAATTTATTTTCTAAGATCCTCTGCTACTTTTTCTAGCTCCATATACCAGTCCTCTCCAAACTTACGTATCAATGCTTGTTTTACAAATTTGTACACAGGTACCTGAAGTTCTTTTCCTAGTGTACACGCATCATCACATATTTCCCATTTGTGATAATTAACAGCAGAAAACTCTGTGTAATCTTGCACTCTCACTGGATATAAATGACATGATATTGGTTTTTTCCAATCTACTTCTCCTTGATTATAAGCTTCTTCTATTGCGCATAAAGCTGTGCCTTTTTTATCAAAAATAACATACGCACAATCTGCTCCCTCTATTAACGGAGTTTCTAAATCACCTTGTTCAGTCTTTATAAAAGCTCCTTGGTTTTCAACTGCTTCAATACCTTCTTTTCTTAAATAAGGCTTAACAATAGGATAAATTTCTTCTAATTTTTGGGTTTCCCATTCTTCTAATGGAGCACCTGCTTCGCCATCAATACAACAAGCACCTTTGCAAGCAGAAAGATTGCACACAAAATCTTTTTCGATGATTTCTTCTGAAACGATGGTTTTGCCTAACTGAAACATATTGCGAAGATAGTTTTTATGAAAGATAAATTTTACTGATTATTTATCTTTTTATGCTACTTTTATACTGCTAAGTCCATGCACTTTGGCACTAACCATAAAAAATCAACTAAAATGAACTTTGACTTAAAGGAAATATTGACTGCTAGTATGATACTTTTTGCGGTAATCGATATCGTAGGTAGCATTCCTATTATTATTGACCTTCGTAAAAAAGTAGGTCACATACAAAGTGAAAAAGCGTCTCTAGTAGCAGCAATTTTGATGATATTATTTTTATTTGTTGGTAAAGAGATTCTAAATCTTATTGGGATTGATGTTAATTCTTTTGCTGTGGCGGGTGCTTTTATCATATTCTTTTTAGCATTAGAAATGATTTTAGGAATTCAGTTATACAAAGATGATGAACCTGAAACTGCGGCAGTAGTTCCTTTAGCATTTCCACTTATTGCTGGAGCTGGAACGATGACATCTATATTATCCCTTAGAGCAGAGTATCAACCTATAAACATAGTAATCGCTATTGTTGTCAACATTATTTTTGTTTATATTGTATTAAAGGCTTCTGGAAGAATAGAAAAAGTACTAGGTAAACAAGGAATTAATGTTATTAGAAAAATATTTGGTGTAATTTTGCTTGCAATTGCAGTAAAGTTATTTGCAACTAATATAAAAGGACTATTTTAAATGAAGTACTTTATTTACGCTTTAATCGTGATAGCCATTTCTTTGATTATTTATAATGCTACAGTTTTAGACTTTAGCAATATTCTGCAAGGAGATAGCAAAACAGCATTAATCAGTATTCTTGGTTCGGCATGTGTGGTTGTATTGCTTACGATACTTTTGGTCTCCAGAGCTATACAACAAAAACACAAAAACGGATAAATTTTAGGCTATAAAGGTTACAAGAAAACAAGCAATGATTACTGGTGGTAATGAAATTACCGCCAGAATCATAAAAAGATTGTGCAGTTTTCTAAATATCAATGCTTTCTTTAGTGATTTTTTTAATTTCATATCTTCTGTACTCTCGATATGTTCTCTAATTAAATCACCTGATACGTAAGAAGAATCTACCAAAATCTCATTATCTAAAAATAATGATGCACTATTATCTAACAACCGAAACCCTACTGCCACGATAAAGAAAAAAAGTGGAGAGCAAAGCGCAATTGCTAATAAATATTCTTTTAATTCAGGCATATTTGGGGTCGAGATAAGATTCTTAGGTCTTTTTCTGTTTTTAAAAATATCATTTAAATGTTAATATTACCAGAAAAACTCCAGATATTAATGAAAACATTATAAATAGTTGGTGTAATTTTCTTAACACTAAAGCTTTCTTCAGTGATTTCTTAAACCTAATATCTGATGTACTTTTTATATGTCTTTTTAGCAATGAAGTGGCTGGATAAGATGATTGTACAAAAATCCCATGACTTAATAAAATAGCTGCACTGTTATTGATCAATGTAATTATAGCTGCTACTAAGAAAAAACAGAAACAAGAAATCGCTAAAAAACCAGGTAATGATTCCATTTCTATATTGGATTTAAGTTTTTAATCAGAAATAGATAAAACTTTTTGAATCATTTTATCATCTTCATTAATAATTTTTTCAAATTCACTAGTCCCAAATAGTTGTTGGGCCATAATAGCTTTTAAATATTTCTTTAATTGTTCTCGATAATTTTTTAAATTAATATCTATTCCATTTTTTCTTGTATACACAAGAAATCCATCTGCAAAATCATCGTCTATTCTTATTTCTTCTTTGAATTGCTCTTCTGTCAATTCATTATAAAATGGTCTCTTTTTATCCAATTCCTCGAAAATATACCCTCCCATTCTTCCAGATCTAAGCATATAATCTAGGGTTTCTCCTACTCTTGTCGTATCCTTACTAACAAAAATATCAGGTATAATTCCTCCACCCCCATATACCGTTTTACCACCTGGAGTTTTAAATTTCAAAGAATCTGCAACCTGTATACTATCTGCATTCTGCAATTCTCCGTTTTTATATCTTTCTAAATATTCATTAAAATACTCTTTATTACCATTCTCATAAGGCTTCTGAATTGATCGCCCAGTTGGTGTGTAATATCTAGAAATTGTCAATCGAATCGCGCTACCGTCTCCTAACGCCATTTCTCTCTGCACCAAACCTTTTCCATAAGAACGCCGTCCTACAATAGTTCCTCTATCATTGTCTTGTATTGCACCAGCAAAAATCTCACTAGCAGAAGCGGAATTTTCATTAATCAACACATAGACGTTTCCTTTCTCAAAACTTCCATTACGTGTGGCATAATTATTTTCTATGGCTCCTTTTTTATTCTTAGTAAACATGATCAATTCATCATTTTTCAAAAACTCATCAGCCATTTTTAACGCAGGGGCAATAAAACCTCCTCCATTGTCTCTAAGGTCCACAACTAAATTCTCTGCACCAAGATCTTGTAAAGAATCTAATGCTTTTTTAAACTCTTTATAGGTAGTCTCTGCAAAACGATTCACCTTTATATACCCTAACTTATCTTTTAGCATATAACTAGCATCCACACTTCTCAATGGTACTCGACCACGTTTTACCACTACATCAAATATCCCCGTACCTTTTCTATATACTTTTAACTGTACTTGACTATTTAGCTCTCCTTTTAATTTATCTGCTAATCCATCTCTTCTTAAGCGCTCTCCATACAACGTATCCTGATCCGCCATGAGGATTCTATCTCCAGCTAAAATTCCTGATCGCTCACTAGGACCGCCTTTAATTGTATTAATAACAGAAATAGTATCTCTATAAGGGTAATAACTTACACCTATTCCAATGAAATCTCCCTGCATACTTTCTGTAATACCTTCTAACTCTTCTGGAGGAATATAAACCGAATGAGGGTCAAGGTTTTCTAGAATTCTATTTACTGTCACATCAACAATACTATCTGTGTTGATTTCATCAACATATTCATAATCTATATAATCGATAAGCCTATTTAGTTTTTCCTTTTTAGCATTATAGGAAAATAGCTTAGCTGATGGATTGCTAAAATTGAGTTTACTTCCTAAAAAAACTCCCGCTCCCATCGCCAAACCAATAAATAATGGCAAGTATTTTTTTGAATAACCCATTAATCGTCTAAATCAGTAATCTTTTCTATTTCTACACCAGCCTTTTCTAAAAACAAAAGCCCAGAATTATCTTTATAGGCATTTTGATAAACAATTCTTTTTATTCCTGCTTGATGAATTAACTTGCTACATTCTTTGCAAGGAGAAAGTGTAATATATAACGTAGCTCCTTTACAAGATTGTGTTGAAGAAGCAACTTTTAAAATTGCATTTGCTTCTGCATGTAACACATACCATTTCGTATATCCCTCTTCATCCTCACAAGGATTTTCGAAACCAGTTGGAGTTCCATTAAATCCATCAGAAATAATCATTCTATCCTTTACAATAACCGCACCAACTTTTTTTCTCTCACAATGAGATAACTTCCCCCATTCTCTCGCTATTCTTAGATAGGCCTTATCATATTTTAATTGCTTATTTTGGGGCATATATATAAATTGGATAGTACTTATTATTAATAAAGTACGAATATATTATGACTATGTGTCAAATACAACCCTAATTGATAATTAATTACCATATTTTGCTTGAAATTATCATAGGGATTACCATCCCAATTACTATAGAAGAGACTACTAATATCCAATCTCGTTTAGAAAATCTAAAAATTGTTTGAACAAGGAAACTAATAATCAGAACTATTAGTACTACAATAATTTGAGAAACTTCAATACCAAGAGCGAATTCTAAAATTGACAGAGCTTTATAATCACTAGCACTACTAATCATATCAAAATAACTTGAAAAACCTAGTCCATGAATAAGCCCAAAAAACGCAGTGGTTGCATATAACACACCTATTTTATCTTGTTTGGTTGTATTTTTTGCCGTAAACACATTAAATAAAGCGGTTATCAATATGGTTATTGGAATCAAAAATTCTACCAGTTTTGAATTTACAGTAACTATATCATAAACAGCTAAAAATAAAGAAACGGTATGACCTAAAGTAAATAAAGTAACTAAGGTTAATATTCTTTTCCAATCGTCAAAAGTATAAGAAATAATAAGAACTATAAAAAATAGGACATGATCATATGCTTGCCAATCTAAAACGTGAAAGAAACCTTCTTTAAAAAAGTATAAAAACTCTGACATAAATTTGTTTTTTTGAGGTTGCCTAATGTACAATTAAAATGAAGAATGCAGAAGTTTTGTAGGAACTCTTATAAAAACTTTAGGATTATCAACCTTTTAAAGGAATTGAATTACTCTTTGTCGAATTTTTAGCATTCTTACATATTGTATTAAGCTATAAAAAGCATAAATCATTAATTTTAAGATTTACAAATCATAAATTTAAAAAACTTGTATATGGATATTCAAAAATGGTTAGATAAAGGTATTGAATTTATCGTTGATTTTGGACCAAAGGTAATAGGAGCTATTCTGATCTGGATCATTGGTTCTTGGGTCATAAAAAAACTAATGAAAGGTATTTCTAAAGTTATGGAGGTTAGACAATATGATGAAAGCCTTCAAAAATTTCTGACTAATCTTTTAGGTTGGATTCTAAAAATCATATTAATACTTGCAGTGCTTGGTACGGTTGGAGTAGAAACTACTTCTTTTGCTGCAATACTGGCCGCAGCTGGTTTGGCAGTTGGTTTAGCTTTACAAGGGTCTTTAGCTAATTTTGCTGGTGGTGTACTTATTATGATCTTTAAACCATTTAAAATTGGAGACTTAATAGAAGCCCAAGGTGTAATAGGTGTAGTAAAAGAAATAGAAATTTTTACAACAAAATTATCAACCCCAGATAATAAAGAAGCAATCATTCCTAACGGAACTTTATCAAATGGAAATATTATTAATTACACTTCTCAAGGAACACTTAGAGTAGATCTTAACATTGGTATTGGATATGGAGATGATATCAAAAAAGCCAAAGATGTTATTATGAAAGTTCTTATTGATAATCCAAAAGTTTTGAAAGATCCAGCTCCTACTGTTGCCGTTAGCGAACTTGGAGATAATGCTATTAATCTTGTAGTAAGACCAAATGCTAATGTTGCAGATTATTGGGATGTTTACTTCAGTGCGTTAGAGGATTCTAAAAATGCATTAGATGCAGCAGGGATATCAATTCCATACCCTCAAAGAGATGTACATATTCATAATGTAAAATAATATTTATATAAATAACATAACAAGGTCTCATAATTTGAGGCCTTTTTTTTATTAAATAAAAAAAAAGAAATCCAACCTAACATTTTATAAGCTTTACTTTTTTGTCGAGACAAAAAATATAACAGAGATTGAACAATTCATTACCCAAAAAAAAATCTTTGAATACCATATGGTAGCTATATTGCAATTATGTTTTAATTCAAACTAGCTAGGGAATATGAAAGCAACTTCTACCTTTATTCATAATGACTTTTTATTACAGAATGAATTTTCAAGAATTCTTTATCATTCTTATGCCAAAGATCTACCCATTATAGACTATCATAATCATCTATCTCCAAAAGACATTTGTGAAAACAAAAAATTCAAGACTATTGGTGAAGTTTGGTTAGAAGGTGATCATTATAAGTGGCGTGCTATGCGAACATTAGGCATTGAAGAAATGTATATTACGGGTAGAGCTAATGATAAAGACAAATTTCTGAAGTGGTCAGAGACAGTTCCTTACAGCATTAGAAACCCATTGTTTCACTGGACACACATGGAGCTTAAGAAGCATTTTTCTATCTCTGAATTATTATCTCCAGAAACAGCTGAGAAAATTTACTCATCAGCCAATGAACAATTACAACGTTCCAGCCACTCCGTACAAGGATTATTAAAGATGAATAATGTGGAGGTAGTTTGTACCACAGATGACCCTATAGATACGTTAATACATCATACTACGTATGCAGGTAAGGAAAAAATAATGAAGTTACTACCAACTTTTAGACCGGATAAGTCCTATGCGGTAGAAAATATCGAAAGTTATTTAAAGTATCTAAATAAGTTAGAGATCAAATCCAATATCCAAATTAAAAACTTTGAAGATCTCTTAGCTGCACTCGAAAATAGAATTGATTACTTCCATAAAACAGGTTGTAGATTATCAGATCATGGTTTAGAGAACCTATATCACTTTAAAAAAGGAACCTATAATATCGAACAGATTTTCAAAAAAATTAAAAATCAAAAATCCATAAGCACTTCGGAAATTAATTATTTTAAGTTTGAAGTTCTATATTTTTTAAGCACCTGTTATCATAAACGAGGATGGGTTCAACAATATCATCTAGGTGCAATTAGAAATAATAATAGGAGGCTTCTAAAAAAACTTGGTCCTGATACGGGATTTGATTCTATTGGTGATTATTCCCAAGCCAAAAATTTAAGTGGATTTTTAAATTCTTTAGATACAACAGATCAACTTGCAAAAACTATTCTATATAACTTAAATCCATCAAACAATGAGGTTTTTGCTTCTATGGTTGGTAATTTTAATGATGGTACTATTAAAGGAAAAGTTCAATATGGTGCAGCATGGTGGTTCCTAGATCAAAAAGATGGTATGGAAAAACATTTAAATACATTGTCTAGTCTAGGTATGCTTAGTTGTTTTGTTGGGATGTTAACCGATTCAAGAAGTTTTTTATCTTTTCCGCGACACGATTATTTTCGTCGTATCCTCTGTAATTTGATTGGAGGTGATGTAAAAAATGGAATATTACCTAAGGATGAAAAATGGTTAGGTAAAATTGTTTCTGACATTTGTTACCATAATGCTAAAGCCTTTTTTCCTTTTTAAAAAACAATAGAGGAGGCATCACAAAACACCTCCCCTAAAAACAATTCAAAAACTAACAAAATGTAAACTCTAACTATTAAACTATTATTTTGATATGGTTAAATAAGTTCCTTTAAAACTTTGATTTAACACCATCATTTCGACAGTAGAGTTTTCTTTATTTGGCACAACTTCAATTTGTGCCTTCCCATTAGACATTTTAATGGATTCACTGCCCATTGGTGTGCCTAGGTATTTCTTATTAACTCCTCCAGATAAGCATTGAAAATAAACTCGCTCTTCATAGTCTAAACATATCAATCCTTCTTTATCTTTTGCAACAGCAGTAATTAAATAATTACCATTTTTTAATTCTTTATAGGAAAGTGATAAAGACTTAGCCACATCATTTTTCTTATACCTATAGTCTACTTTAAGACTATCTGTGACTTTTTCACCATCTCTATATCCAATTGCTTTTAGCTGGTTAGTACCTTCTTTAAAAAGTAGGTCCCAGGTTAATCCAGAAGCTGGAAATTTATTAATATCTTTTTTCTTTCGCCCTAGAGATTTTCCTTCAAAAAATAGTTCTACTGTATCACAGTTACTAAATACATTAATGGTTCGTGAGGTATCTTTAGGTCCTTGTCTTTCTGTCCAGGTATGAGATTCTATATATACAAATGGATCCTTTGCCCAATAACTTTTAAAAACGTAGTATGCATCTTTAGGGTTCCCTTCTCGATCCATAATCCCTTTTTGATTAACATATGGAATATCATTTTCTGGTCTTAACGGTGTTCCAAAATCTTTAAACGCCCATTGTACATTCCCTACAAAAGATGGATTAGTTTCTGCTATCTTTAAATGCCAATCAAAAAGATCTACAATATAATTCTCGCTCCAATCACCTATTTTGGCAATATTAGTAACAGAAGTTTGTGTAATAGCTTCTGTCCATCCATCCGGATCCATAGCTCCACTACCGTCTATTGGATTTTCTGTATGTCTCCCATAATGACTAGACCCTCCATACTCAGCGTGGAGAAAATGATCATATTCTTTTATATATTTTTTTAAAGCTTTTTCGTAGGTAGTATAACTACCAGAATACCAACCAGACCAGATAGATGGTGAAAATACATCTACAATATCTGATCCTGAATAATATTTACGGATAGCAGTTTTTCTTGTTGGATCTAATGTATGTGATAGTGTATTTAATTCTTCTAAAAAATCATTTAATTTCTTCTCATTATCCCCATCCTTAAAATCTGGCAACCAATAAATTTCATTTCCTAAAGACCATATGATAACACTTGGATGATTATAGTTTTGATTGATAATTTCGGATAACATGTTTTTGGTATTGGTCTTCCAATTTTCATTTCCAATTCCTCCTCTACACCAAGGTAATTCATCCCAAACTAAAATTCCTAACTCATCGCACATTTTATAAACTTCTGGGTCCTGAGGATAATGTGCTAACCTAATAAAATTAGCACCCATCTCTTTTATAGCTTTAATATCATTGCGATGCAATTCATTAGGCATTGCTGCTCCATATCCTGCATGTTCTTCGTGACGATGTGTTCCTCGTAACAATACTCTTTTCCCATTAAGATAAAATGGTCCATTTTTTTTAAACTCGAACCAGCGGAAGCCTACTTTTTCTGACAATTTATCGATGTGTTTCCCAGATTTTAATAATGCAATATCAACGCTATATAAGTAGGGAGTGTCGATACCCCAAAGCAATGGTTTAATAGTATCCTTAAAATCTAGTATCAATTGATTCGTTGATACCTTTTCCCTAACCACTTGTATTTCATTTCCATTTGGATCAAAAAGCCTAGCCTCTACTTCGTATTTTTCATTTTCTTTAAGATCTGCAATGTTTACATCCAGTTTTAGCGAAGCTTTCTCAGGAGAAACGAATGGAGTATTTACTTTTAGATTCGAAATATTAGTTTTATGTTTTTGAAGTAACCATACGTCTCTGGTTATTCCCCCATATATAAAAAAGTCACTTTTTTGTGAAGGTATTATTTCGGGATCATAACTATTATCAACCCTAACAAGTATCTCATTATTTCCTGTTTTTAGCTCTTTAGAAATATCAAAAGAAAACCCTATATAGCCTCCTTTATGGTCTCCAACTAGTTTACCATTTACATATACGTGGGTAGTAATATTTGCACCTTCAAAATACAAGACATAAGCAACATCCTGATTTATTGTTTCGAACTTAAGTTTTTTTCTATACCAACTTGCACTTCTTCGATAACCTGGATCAAGATCCATAGTATCATAATTATTCCAAGTGTGCGGCAAGTTAATAGAGACCCAATCTGTATGTTTATAAACTTGATCAATATTCTCGATACTCAACTCTAAATATTCCCAATTATCATTTATATTTTCTTTTAATCTACTTATTTGCGCTAAGCAATAAGAGGATAAAAAAAGTAACACTATAAACTGTGCCAATTTTAAAAAAGAAAAAATAGTATTATTCATAGGACTTATAGGCTTTACTTAAGATTCTTTCTCCTTAAAATTGCTTCTAAAAAATAGTAATCGGCGTAATTAATTGGTCCATTAATTTCATCATTTTTAGGCCAATTTCCCGTGCTATGATTTAGAATAAAGGGTACATTAGTTTCTTTTTGGATTACATATTTTTTTGATGATAAACTTGTTATAATTTCATCTGCAAATTCCAGATATTTTTTGTCTTTGGTGTATTCATATAATTCTATCATTCCTGAAGCAATAACTGCCGCAGCCGAAGCATCTCTTGGTTCACTAGGAATATTAGGAGCATCAAAATCCCAATATGGTACAGCATCTTCTGGGAGGTTTTTATGTTCCATAAAAAAAGAAGCAATCTTTTTAGATTGTTCTAAAAACTCTACATCTTCAGTATATCTATATGCCATCGTATAACCATAAAGTCCCCAAGCTTGGCCTCTTGCCCAAGACGATTCATTTCTAAAACCTTGATGAGTTACCTTTGTTCTAATATTACCAGTTATGGTATCATAATCTATTACGTGATAACTACTATTATTCTCCCTAAAATGGTTTTTTAAAGTCGTGTTAGCGTGTTGTTGGGCTATATTATAATATTTAGGGTCTTCTGAGTAATTAGATGCTTCAAAAAGCAATTCTAAATTCATCATATTATCAATAATCACAGGAAACTGCCATTCTTCCTTATTAAAATCCCAAGAACGAATCGATCCGACAATACTGTTATATCTAGTCGATAAAGTTTCTGCGCTTTCTAAAATAATGACTCTATAAGATTCATCATTCGTCATTCTGTATCCATTTCCAAAACTACAGAACACTTTAAATCCCATATCATGGGTTCTATCATTATACTTTTCTTTTTCAATAAAAGTTGTCCATTCTTTAGCCTTTGCTTTATATCTAGCATCACCAGTTAATTGATAAATTTTCCAAAGAGTACCTGGAAAAAAACCACTGGTCCAATCCTTTGAAGGGACTTTTTTAATAATCCCATTATCATCAGCACTTCTTGGAAAAGCTAAAGAATCTACTGGATACTCTAATAAATATGAAAGCCTATCTGAATATTGAATAATCTTATCCTCTTCAGCTATTGTATCTTCTTGTTTATTATCCGAAGAAATATCCTTACACGCGGTAAAACATATTAGTAAAGTGATAATTAATCCGAAAAGTATTTTTCTTTTTTCTTTTATCATAGATATCATCAATTAATACCCTGGGTTTTGCGGTTCTAAGTTTGGATTTCTAGCTAATTCTTCTGCTGGTAATGGGAAT
>NZ_JAGJEB010000015.1:0-108595 GCF_018100855.1 Aquimarina sp. MMG015 | reverse complement strand
AAAAAATAAGTATTTTTTTAAAGAAATTTTGAACTTACTGGTTTTTAAAAAGTTGGAAAGCGAAGATAATAAAATAAATCAAAATAAAGGATAAAAGTTTTTAACAATACAAGCACAGCTTTTCTCACTCCCTAAATCCATAAAAACCACAACTACAACATCTTAAATTAAAACTTAGATTATCAATATCAATAAATCAGAAGTTTTCTAGGAGATAGTATTAAAAAGAGTACTTATTAAATAAAAGAAATATAATAACACTAATTCTTTGTGGCAGTAGTTTTAATTGTATCGTTCCATTTGTTTCTAAGGTCATAAAAACTAAAATCCAATGCCGTTTTTTGTTCTTCTAATATATTAGATTGAAAACTTCTTTGTAGAATATCTTCGATCCAATAATCTTCCTCTACATTAATAGGATCATATTCTTCTTTTAAGGAAATACTAAAAAGTTTAGCTGTACTATTATACCAGAATGCTTTCCAACCACTTCTATATTCCTTTACCAAATCAAACATTGTCTGACCAGTTTGCCTGTGAATTAACTTTACTAAAATCTGTCCTTCTGTACGCGTCATCTTTTTTAACTCTGCTGTAAATTCTTCTTCCATATACTTCTGAAGTATTTTTACATATTTTTTACGAGCACTTTTAGACTTAATATTTTTTAATCTTTCATTTAACGTTGTTAGCCTATCTGATGCTAATTTTGCGTATGGATAAACTTTTCTTGTTTTGCGTCTTAATATAAGATACTTTCTTCTTGCTAGTCTATCTTTAAATTTCAACTTACCCAATATCACCACTTCATCAAGGTCAATAGCATCGTGTGGAATCGTATCTCCTTCTATAATATAGTATTGTACATACCCCGTAGAATCAGTTTTTATTGAATCTATTTCCTTTTGACACAAAACCGTCAATGGAAATAATATCATTAATATGTACATTATTTTTTTCTGCATAATAGATATTGATCTTCTAAAATCATTCCAAAATTAACAATAAACAGTTTGTAAACTGTAAAATCTTTGTGAATATTATTAACTTCGTACAAAACAAATTTATATAAATGGCTAAAAAAAGTATACTAAATAAAAAGTCTTTGACTTTTCTTGAGAAGTATTTGAACAATGCGGCGCCTACAGGTTATGAATGGGAAGGGCAAAAAATCTGGATGGATTATTTAAAACCTTATGTAGATGATTTTATTACTGATACATATGGAACTGCTGTTGCTGTCATTAATCCTAAAGCTAAATACAAAGTAGTAATTGAAGGGCACGCTGATGAAATTTCATGGTATGTAAACTATATTACGGACAATGGTTTAATTTATGTTATTAGAAATGGCGGTAGTGATCACCAAATAGCGACATCAAAGCGCGTAAACATTCATACAAAAAAAGGAATTGTACAAGGCGTATTCGGTTGGCCAGCAATCCACACAAGAAATAAAGCTAAAGAAGAAGCTCCTAAATTAAGTAACATATGTATTGATGTTGGGTGCAATACCAAAGAGGAAGTATTAGCTCTTGGAGTTCATGTTGGTTGTGTAATAACATATCCTGACGAGTTTTTTATTCTTAATAATGATAAGTTTGTTTGTCGTGCTTTAGATAACAGAATGGGTGGTTTTATGATCGCTGAAGTTGCTCGTTTACTAAAGGAAAACAAGGATAAACTTGATTTTGGTCTTTATATTACTAATTCTGTACAAGAAGAAATTGGTCTTAGAGGTGCCGAAATGATCACGCATACTATACAACCCGATGTAGCTATCGTAACGGATGTCTGTCATGACACAACCACTCCTATGATAGAAAGAAAAACTGAAGGTGAAACCAAAATTGGTGATGGCCCTGTAATTTCTTATGCTCCTGCTGTACAAAATAGACTTAGAGAATTGTTGATTGATACTGCAGAAAAAAAGAAAATACCTTTTCAGCGCATGGCATCAAGTAGATCAACAGGAACGGACACTGATGCATTTGCATATAGTAATGGTGGTGTTGCATCGGCATTAATCTCTTTACCTCTTCGCTATATGCATACTACTGTAGAAATGGTTCATAAAGATGATGTAGAAAATGTTATACGTCTTATTTACGAAAGTTTGCTTTCTATAAAATCGGGAGAAACTTTTAGTTATTTTGAAAAACCTAAACCTAGAGCAAGAGCTAAATCAAAAAAATAACAAATTAAAAAGCCTCGCATTTGCGAGGCTTTTTAATTAATACAGAAAATACTACAGTGCATTATCCATTATCTCTTGAACTACTTCTGGATTTAATAATGTACTCGTATCTCCAAGGTTCGATGTATCTTTAGAAGCTATCTTTCTCAAGATACGCCTCATAATCTTCCCACTTCTGGTTTTAGGCAATCCGGATACGAATTGAATTTTATCTAATTTAGCAATCGGTCCTATACGTTCAGTTATTTGTTGATTCACCTCTTTGCTCAAATTATCACGATCTCTAGATTCTCCAACTTCTTTAAGAATTACAAAACCATACAAGGCATTTCCTTTAATATCGTGCGGAAAGCCGACAATGGCCGATTCTGCTACCGCAGGATGTTCATTAATTGCATCTTCTATTGGTGCAGTTCCCAAATTATGACCGGATACAATAATCACATCATCTACTCTACCGGTTATCCTATAATACCCAACCTCATCTCTGAAAGCTCCGTCTCCAGTAAAGTATTTATTATTAAACGCAGAAAAATAAGTATCCTTATATCTCTTATGGTTACCCCAAATAGTTCTTGCTATGGAAGGCCAAGGAAACTTAACACACAATCTTCCTTCTACCTGATTTCCTTCAATTTCATTTCCATTTTCATCCATAAGTACCGGTTGTACACCAGGCATTGGAAGTGTTGCATATGTAGGCTTTGTTGGTGTCGCAAAAGGAATAGGTGAAATTAAGATTCCTCCTGTTTCAGTTTGCCACCAAGTATCTACTATTGGACATTTCTTTTCACCTACATGATCATTATACCAATGCCAAGCTTCTTCATTTATTGGTTCTCCAACCGTACCTAACACCTTTAGACTTGATAAATCGTACTCAGTAACATAATCTAAATTTTCCTTCGCCAAAGCTCTTATAGCTGTTGGAGCAGTATAAAACTGAGTAATCTTATGCTTTTGAACTATATCCCAAAACCTTCCAAAATCGGGATAGGATGGTACTCCTTCAAACATTACTGTTGTCGCTCCATTTGCTAATGGGCCATATACAATATATGAATGTCCTGTAATCCACCCTATATCAGCCGTACACCAATAAATATCATCTTCCTTGTATTGAAAAACATTTTTAAAACTATATGCAGTATAGACCATATAACCCGCAGTAGTATGCATCATACCTTTTGGTTTTCCTGTAGAACCAGAGGTATATAATATAAATAGAGGATCCTCTGCATCCATGACCTCAGGAATACATTCGGTATCTGCACTATCTAGTAAAGGCTGTAACCATTCATCTCGATCTGGTTTCATCTGTATATCAGACTTTATTCTTTTTACCACCAGAACAGAATTAATCCCAGGACAATCTTCTAATGCATCATCTACAATACTTTTTAGATCAATTGTTTTTGCTCCTCTATAGGATCCATCGGAGGTAATAACCATTTTAGCATCACAGTCGTTAATCCTAGTTGACAATGCTGTGGCAGAAAACCCCGCAAATACTACAGAATGAATAGCACCTATTCTTGCACAAGCTAAAACTGAAATTGCTAATTCTGGGATCATTGGAAGATAAATACAAACTCTATCTCCTTTTTGAATCCCTTTACTTTTAAGAACATTCGCAAATTTACACACTCGTTCGTGCAATTGATTATATGTAATATGCTCTGTAGGATCTTTAGGATTATTAGGTTCGAACAAAATGGCCGTTTTATCTCCTCGAACATATAAATGCCTATCTATACAATTTTCTGTAATGTTCAATTTTGCGCCTTGGAACCATTTTACTTCTGGTTTGGTAAAATCCCATTCCAGTACCTTATCCCATTTCTTTCTCCATAAAAAATGTTCTTCTGCTATTTCACTCCAAAAAAGCTCTGGATTCCTAACAGATTTTCTATATACCTGAAAATATTCTTCAAGATGTTTTATGTGATAATTACTCATTATAGTTGGTTTTATATTTTTTTAATATTCAATTTCTTAATAATCATTTTACCTTACATAATTATTTAGGCAAACAACACTTTATTGTTGCTAAAAAACATTTACTTATGTTTTTTTAACATCTAATACTCTGTTTTTTTTATTCAATTAAAGTTTTTATTTCTGCCACTACTTTTTTAACCGAAAATGGTTTTAATAAATATTTATCAGCCCCCATTTCTAATCCTTTTTCTATATCAGCAGTTTTGTTTTTAGCACTTAAGAACACTACTTTAATATTTTCTGTTTTTGGATTCTTTCTTATATATTCAATTGTTTGATATCCATCCACATTGGGCATCATTATATCCAATAATACTACGTCCGGTATCTGTGTTTCTAAAATCTGAATAGCTTCACTTCCATCTCTAGCGATAAAAACTTCATAATTTTGTTTTTTAAAAGTATATTCTAGAGACATTACTATATTAGGCTCATCATCTACTATTAATATTTTTTTCTGCATTTGTCGTAGGTTTTCTATCCTTTCGTAAGATAAAATTTCTTTTTATTTCATTTCTAAAAATTAGCTTATTACATTTTGTGGCAAATCAATAATAAACCTAGCCCCTTTACTAAAAGAATCATCAATCCATATTTTACCTGAATGCCCTTCCATAATTTGTTTACAGATAGCCAATCCCAATCCGCTACCAACAGGTTTCTTAATATTTTGATTATTTGACTGGTAAAACTTATCAAAAATGTATTTTCTATCTCCCTCGGAAATACCTTTCCCGTTATCCTGTATTATTATTCTAACAAGGTTATCAACTTCTGAAAGTGTAATTGTTATCAATCCATTTTTATTCTCTACAAATTTAATCGCATTAGATAAAACATTAGTAAAGACCTGTTGCATCCTGTCCTCATCATAAAAAACAAGAATTTTGTCAGGTAAATCAGAGGTAATAATTTTAATTTCCTTTTGTTTTGTTATCGTTGATACCCCAGTAATTATTTGTTTTAAGGTATCAACCAAATTATTATTCTTTTTATCAAAAATTTCTCTACCAGAAGAAAGTTTCTCTAAATCAAGTATATTATGTATTAATCGAGAAAGTCTTTTTGCATCCATTAGAACAGTACTTAAGAATTGTGTTTTCAATTCACTTGGCATATCATCTTCATCATCTAATAAAACTTCTGCCGCTGCTCTTATAGATGTAATCGGAGTTTTAAGTTCATGCGCTACTGTATCTAAAAATTCATCCTTTATTTTATCCTGAAGTTTCAATTCTTCATTCGCTTGTTTTAACTCTTCCGTTAGTTCAATAAGTTCATTTGATCTTTGTTTTAAAAATTTATTTGTTGAAATTGTTTTTTTGCTTTCTTCTAAAATTTTTAAAACTTCTACCAACGTAACAGGTTGTTCCTTTACAACACTAGCAATCAAGATTCGTGAAGAAGCTCCTCCAATGCTTCCGGTTAATAGTTTTTCTGAAAAATTAATTAATCGGGCATCTGCTTTTTCTTCATTAATAGATAAACCATATTTTTTATAAAATAATTTCAAAGCTCTTTCGGTTCTTGTGGTACCAAGAAATTTAGTTAATAGGTTTCTAATATCTGAAACATAGGCTTCTCCTTTCCATACATATGCACTCTCCTGAAGAGAATTATAACTATTATTAACAAACATTTCGGCATAATTACGCTCCCTATAATTTCCTTTTCTAGAAAGAGAAACTGATAAATACACCAAGGTATTAAAAAACAAACTCCAAAAGAATGCATGAGTAACCGGTGTCATAAAATCTATTCCAAATAATTCATACGGTTTTAATAGTTCTATCCCAAAAGCTCCATTGCGAATAAAACCAGTATCGCCCAATATAATATCCATTACGAATGGTAAGATTAATGTATACACTGTTATCAATGTTCCCGTAATTATCGATGCTTTGGCGGCAATCGCCGAACCTCTGTTCCAAAACAATCCAATAAAAAATGCTGGTGCTAATTGCGATATAACTACAAAAGAAATTTGTCCGATTGAAAACAAAGATAATTGCACATTAAAATTAATATAAAACAAATAGGCTCCAACGATCAATATAAAGATTGCAGTTCTTCTAATGTTTTTAATATAATAAGCATTTCGTTCCGGATGACTTCTACTAAACTTATCAAGAAAACCATAAGGAATAATTAGATTATTACTTAGCATTACCGATAATGCCAATGTAGAAACTACTACCATAGAAATTACTGCAGAAAATCCTCCTAAAAAGACCAAAGTAGCCAGAAATATGTTATCATTTTGCAGTGGCAACAACAATGTATAATAATCCGGATTAAGATTATCGCCAAGACTTAATTTTCCTCCCCAAGCAACAAATATTACAAATAAATTAAATAACAAAAGATATAATGGAAATAACCAAATTGCCTTCTTAAGGTGCTTTTCTGATGTATTTTCTATAACAGAAACCTGAAACTGTCTCGGTAATAGAAAAATAGCAAAAAACGACAATGCGATCATAAAATACCAATTAATACCGGCTTCTAAACCATTAAGTGTAGTAAGTGATTCAAAATTTTCAACTTTGGAAATTTTATCATAAATATCAGTGGTTCCATCAAATAAAAAATAAGTGACGTAAATCCCAATTGTTAAAAAGAAAACTAATTTTAAAACTGATTCTACTGCTACAGAAAACACAATTCCCTGTCTTCTTCTGGTAGCATCAGTAAGTTGAGTTCCAAAAAACGCCGCAAAAACAGCTAATAATAATGCTACGTAAAACGTAGTGTCTTGGAAAATTGAAGCTGAAGAAAGACTTGTATCTATAGAAATAATCGCAAATGTTTCGGATACTGCTTTTAATTGCAATGAAATGTATGGTACAATACTGATCACACAAATTATAGTCACCAACGCTCCCAAGAATCGGTTATTACCATAGCGTAAAGAAACAAAATCAGCGATACTTGATATCTTTTGTTCCTTGGAGATTCTTATTATCTTTTTTAATACTATAATCCATAGAGGAAATGCAATTACCGGCCCCAAATATGTTGTCAAAAAGCTTATACCTGATGTAGCTGCAATCCCTACACTACCATAATATGTCCAAGCTGAACAATAAACCGCTAATGATAAAGTATATACATATGCATTATTGACCCAACTACTTTTCGCTTTTTTTTCTGCCCATAGAGCAATCCCAAACAAAAGTGCCAGGTATATTATAATTATGAATATTAAAATATAATTATTCATAATACTTCATTAAAATAATTGCAGCTATTAAAACTCCAATAGCCCAAATCAAAAAAATAGAAAAAAACATTATAGGAAACCCCAATACACTTCCTGAATGGTTAAATATTAACACCAATGGGATATTAAAAAGTAATAACAACACTAATGATAGTATGATCAATTTTTGTTGATGTCGTTTTTTCATGCAATATTATTATGCTTTTAAAGCCTATGCGATTAACAAAACTCACATAGGCCTCTATATCTTTTATTAATGATTTACGGCTTCTCCTGCTCCGCTCGGTATTCTAATATTTTCTACAATTTCTTGAACATCTTGAGGTGGCGCCGCAGTGAGTTTACAGACTACTATAGAAACTATAAAATTAATAACCATAGCTACTGCACCAAAACCTTCTGGAGAAATACCAAACCACCATTCACTAGATGAAGGAAGTGTTTCATCAAACCAACCTAATTTATATTTTATCATATACAATAGCATACATAAAATACCAACTACCATTCCGGCTATTGCACCTTCTTTATTCATTCTTTTATAAAAAATACCTAATACAATCGCTGGAAAAAATGATGCTGCTGCCAAGCCGAAGGCCAAGGCAACCACTGCTGCTACGAATCCAGGTGGATTAATACCAAAATAACCAGCAACACATACCGCTGCTACTGCAGAAAGACGTGCAGCGATCAGCTCTCCTTTTTCAGAAATATCCGGCTTAATCATTTTCTTTATCAAATCATGAGATACTGAAGAAGAAATCACAAGTAACAAACCAGCTGCTGTGGATAAAGCAGCTGCCAATCCTCCTGCAGCAACTAATGCTATTACCCAGTTTGGTAGATTTGCAATCTCAGGATTCGCTAAAACCATAATATCTCTATCTACAAAAAGTTCGTTTTTCGTAGCTGCATTAACATTTGTAATTACTCGTTCACCTTTTTCGCCGCGATTTTTTCCATCAAATACAGGTTTATTCTTATTCCCTTCCACCGCGTGACCACTCGAATATTGGACTTGACCATCTTTGTTTTTATCTACCCATCCTAATAAACCAGTATCTTCCCAGTTTTTAAACCAAGCTGGCAGTTCTTCATACTTCTTATTCTGAACTGATTCTATCAAATTGGTTTTTGCAAAAACCGCAACTGCCGGTGCAGTTGTATATAAAATTGCAATTAAAAGAAGTGCATATCCCGCCGATTTACGAGCATCTTTTACTCGCTTTACAGTGAAAAAACGAACAATCACGTGTGGTAAACCTGCTGTACCAACCATTAAAGCCAATGTTATTGCAAAAACATCTAATAATGATTTAGAACCATCAGTATAAGCTGCAAAACCCAGTTCAGTACTAAGTCCGTCTAACTTATCTAATAAATACATTTCGGAGCCGTCAGTTACAGTACCTCCAAATCCTAATTGAGGAATTGGATTCCCTGTCATTTGAATAGAGATAAAAATTGCTGGAACCATAAAAGCAAATATCAAAACACAATATTGTGCTACTTGTGTATATGTAATTCCTTTCATTCCTCCTAATACCGCATAAAAAAGAACTATAATCATCCCAATGATTACACCTGTATTAATCTCAACTTCTAAAAAACGAGAAAAAACAATTCCCACGCCTCGCATCTGTCCTGCGACATAGGTAAAAGAAACCAACAAAGCACAGAACACCGCTACTGATCTAGCCGTTTTAGAATAATATCGATCGCCAATGAAATCTGGAACAGTAAATTTCCCGAATTTACGGAGATATGGTGCCAATAATAATGCCAACAGCACATAACCGCCAGTCCATCCCATTAAATAGACCGCACCGTCATATCCCGCAAAAGCAATGATTCCCGCCATGGAAATAAAAGAAGCAGCACTCATCCAATCCGCGGCTGTTGCCATACCATTAGCTAAAGGTGATACTCCACCTCCAGCAACATAAAATTCTTTGGTAGATCCCGCTCTTGACCAAATTGCAATACCTATATATAATGCAAACGTAATTCCTACGATAATATAAGTCCATAATTGAACATTCATAATTTTATATCTTAAATTGTTATTTTAATTTTATTTAACCTTTGGTTATTAAACACCAAGGTTAGTTACAAGCAATAAAGCCTCATTCAACGTGTGTGCTTAATTTCTAACCACAACAACAAAATTCTAATCAGTATCATATCCGTACTTTTTATCTAGCTTATTCATTAACCGAACATATACGAAAATCAAGATCACAAACACATAAATTGAACCTTGTTGAGCAAACCAAAAACCTAACCTAAAACCTCCAAGTCGAATATTATTTAAAGCATCTTTAAACAAAATTCCTGCTCCGTAAGAAACTAAAAACCAGATAGCAAGTAGTATAAAAAGGTATTTTACATTTTCCTTCCAGTACGCTTTTGCTTTTTTCCTTTTTTCTGTCATAATATTAGATTTTATAGATAAATCATTGCTTGCAACGTTAATAATCCTTGGGCACTATTATCGCCATATTTTGTATTTTGATACTCTAGTGTTAATTTAGAGTTATGTCCGCTGATATATGCATTTGCTCCAATTCCAAAACTTGTAGCATTATCATCAATAGCATCTATAGATCTGGTTTTAAACAATGCATAAGGTTGAAACTTTATTTTCTTATCTGTATTAGGAATCACATACCCAACATGGCTATACAACATGGATCCTGTTTCATACGTTTGTCCTAAAGTAAAATCTTTTCCATAATCATTATTTTGATAGGTTGCATATGCCGTAATTGCGGAGCCATTACTTCCTATAGGTGCATCATAAAAAGCATCCACAGCTAATATAGCTACATCTTCTCCTTCTAATGTCCCATCATCGTTAGCAAGTACGCTACCATCTGGATGATAGAAGAATCCAGCACCAACATTAAAGACTTTCTTACCACCTAGGTACGTTCCTACTTTGTAAGGTAAGAAGTTTGATTCTTTATCCATAAAATTATATTCAAAATATCCTGCAAAGTTTTTACCTGCATCCTTAGATCCTAATAATCTGCGTCCTGCATAAACTGCCGAACCATTGGCTACTGGATCTACCGCATCTTGAAGATTGTTTGTTATAGACTCATTAACGGATACTTGATATGAGAAATTACCAAAAGATCCTTTTGCATAAACTCCAATATGTCGAGCAAACTGATCAGATAAACCAATAGTTGCCCAAGATTGTCGATTATTATCTAAAGTCATTATATTTAAAGTACTCTGATTATTTAATCTAGAAATACCATTCCAATAGTGCAACCCTGCTCCTATTGCATGATTTGTTCCTAAACTATATTGTACCCACACACCGTGGAAGAATAATTGAGAACTTTCGCCCAGTCCGGTTGGACTTTGATTATCCGCATTTAAACTATTAAGCCCAAAATGCGTAAGAATAAGAAAGTCTTTATTGATTTGCGAATACAAAAGTACTCTTGCACGTCTGATACTAAAATTAGTATTACTTACATCATCGGGGACATCATCATTATATTGAGCCCAGAACTGAGCCCACGATATTACTCTGAAATATTTAGACCCATCTTCATTAAGTTTCACTTTTAAACCACCAGTATAGTCTGGAGACCCCTGTGAATATGAATACTGAAAGAGAAATAGAAAAATCCCAACCAGCAATATAAATTGCTTTATCATAAAGTTTTAGAGATTAGATTAGTATTAAAATGATTGTGTGCACACTGCTAATCTCATAAAAAGAATGAGTTAACAAAAAAGTACTATACTTTTTTGTTAATTTAATATATCTAATTCCTAAATCGTTCCCATCTTATTAACATAAACTTATCTCCTAGTTCTGTAATTACGAAACCTGCTCCTGATAAATTAGTTGAGTTTTGAAAGTAAATCGACAACTCTGATCCACTGAGAATCTTATATGTAGGATGATAATTATGATTATAAGGCCTCTTTATATTATATTTTTTTACCCAATTCATAATGCTAACATGAGACACCCCCAAAACCCGTTCGATTTCTCGATAAGTTAACCCTTCTAAATACAGTTGCAGCGCTTTATTAACATAATAATCATCGATTTTCTTACCTATCTTATTTACCGAAAAATAATAATTGCAGGATTTACACTTGTATCTTTGTCTATTAGAAACTATTCCACTTTTAATATATTTGTTAGATCCACAGTTTGGGCAGGTTTCGATTTTCATATATATTAAATTTGCATAAATATATTAATTTAGCAATAAAAATTTAACAAACAATTACATTAAACACCAACAAATACTAAAAATAAATGTTATTTATATATAAAATTCATAATAACGAATGATTTTATCGGAAATTAGTATAATCGTATTTCAAAAAAATGGCAGACGAATTAATAGATATTTTAAATAAAAATGCTGAATCTACTGGAGAAGTTAGATTAAAATCTGAAGCACATCAATTAGGATTATATCACGCTAGTGTTCATATATGGTTATATACTATAGATAAAAAAGTTTTAGTCCAACGACGCGCTGGGAATAAGGATACCTATCCAAACCTTTGGGATGTTTCTGTTGCTGGGCATATTGGTGCCGGAGAATTTAAAGAAGATTCTGCTATACGTGAGGCTGAAGAAGAAATTGGGTTATCTCTTAAAAAAACAGACTTAGAGTTTATTGGAAATTATCTATCAGAAAAGCAACCGAACGTTCATATAATAGATAATGAATTTCATTATGTGTATTTAGCTAAATTAACTAAGCCAATAGAGCACCTTACATTGCAGAAAGAAGAGGTTTGTGATGTTAAATTAATTCCTATTCAAGTTATTAAAAATCATCTGGAGGATTTAGAAATAAAAAAGGAATATGTGCCTCATGATATCGAATATTATAATTTCATTCTTAAAGAAATCACAAATCGATTCCAATAATGCCGCGATTACTACTAACTATCGTAAATTCAATTGAAACCATTTAAACTATAGTATTTTTGTATTGAAATAAACAAATCAATAAATAAAAACTATGAAAAATTTAAATAACAACACCGTAAAAGAACTAAATGTCTTATTAGCAGATTATCATTTGTACTATCAAAAGCTAAGAAACTTTCATTGGAATATTACCGGGCGTAATTTTTTTGAATTACATCTAAAATTTGAAGAGCTATATGAAGATGCTAAACTAAAAATTGACGAAATTGCTGAAAGAATTTTGACTCTTAGAGCAAAACCTATTAGTAATTATAGTTCTTACTTAACTACTTCATCTTTAGAAGAAGCTGAAACTAATTTAATAGATCATGAAATGATAACAACTATACTTAAGGATCATGATACTATTTTAAAGCAATTAAGAGTTGTAACAAAAGAAGCTGAAGTAGCTGGAGATGAAGGTACCTTAGATATTACTGGCACATATATTGCTGATTTAGAAAAAACAAGTTGGATGTTAGACGCCTGGAATCAAAAAAGTTAAAACTTATATATTGAAACTAAAAATTTCCATTTTTTTAATAGGTATTACCCTATCTGTTAGTTGCCAAAAGAAAAGTCAACATGATTTTTTAAGTGTAAATCATTTATCAAATTCTTTAAAGGAAATATCTGGCGTAACCAGATTACCAAATGACTCACATCTATATGCTATTAATGATTCTGGAAATGATCATACACTTTTTCGTTTGCTTGAAAATGGAGAAATCTTAGATGAGATCAAAATCCCAAATAGCAAGAATATTGATTGGGAGGATTTGACCTATGATCATCAGAATAATTTATACATAGGAGATTTTGGGAATAATGAAAATAAGAGAAAGAAGCTTACCATTTATACTGTATCAGGAATTACATCAAATTCTCCTGAAACAAGCAGTATAGAGTTTACACTAGAAGATCAAAAAAAGTTTCCACCCTCTAAAAAGAAAAGAAATTTTGATATAGAAGCTTTCATATATAAAGATGGAAGCTTCTATCTTTTTACTAAAAACAGGAGTACTAAATTTAATGGTGAAACAAAATTATACAAACTCTTAAATACACCTGGAAAAAAGCAAGTTGCTAAACTAATTGGTACGTATAAAACATGTAGTGACCCTAATGACTGTTTTATATCTGGTGCCGCCATAAATTCCAAAGGAAATAAAATTGCTCTTCTTACTTATAACAAAATATTTATCTTATCAGACTTTGAAGGTGATCATCTATTTAATGGAAAAATTGAAAAAATAAAACTTAATCACTTCTCTCAAAAAGAAGGGATTTGTTTTAAAAATGACTCTACCTTATTTATTGTCGATGAGCGAAGAAAGAATTCCAAAGGAAAAATATATCAATATCAGCTAGAAAAATAATTACACTTAGTTATTCCAATCTTCCTCTAGCATAGCAAATTCATAATTATCTGACCAACCAGTTTTAAGTGGCAACACTTTTCTTTTATGACCTTCTCTAATCATTCCTATTTTTTCCAAAACTCTCACAGAACCTATATTATCTATAGCACAACCAGCTTCTACCCTATGCAATCCAATTTTTTCGAAACTAAATTTTAAAATTCTTTTAGCTGACTCCGTAGCATATCCCTTAGACCAATAATTAGGATGTAACTTGTACCAAATGGACCCTATACTATACTTAGGGTTTCCAATTTTTAGAGAAACTAAACCAATAAATTCTTTACTTGATTGTATATATATTGCAAAAACAAACTCTTTTCTCATTTCGAAATCATCTATCCATTCCTGAAGATATACATCTGTGACTTCTTTATTAGTAGGTATACCCAAAGCGTTATAAAGATCAACTTCTGGAACAGAGAGCAACTCATGAATTTTAGATAAATTTGACGTATCAACAATTTTTAATTGTAATCGATCAGTAAATAACTCCAACTCTTTCAAAATAATTTAAATTATAGATTATACAAGAACACTTACAAACTCTAAACTACCAAAATAAACAAAAAAGTTATTAACACTTAAGTACTTAAACTAAAGGTTTAACTTTTAATCGGCAAAAACAGTAAAATCAGCACCAAACAAATCAAAAAAAGTAGTACAAAACTTACTTTTTAACAATTAACAAGAGATAAATACGCTTTTCATGTTGATTATTAGCGCTTTATAGATTTTTTTATTAGTAAATTAGCTATTGAAGAATACTATATCGTCGTACTATTTTTCTCTATATAACCCCAAAATCCTATCTATATATGAAAGCTTATCCAGCTTATCTCTTGATGATATCTTTTTTTTCATCTGGTTTACTTTTTTCTCAACAAAACGTAACTAACGATGCTAACAAAGTTCATCAATACAAAATACATGAAACTATAAATAATAACTCAAAAACTGTCGAAAAAAAATTAGCTTCTTCTAATATTAGAAAAGTTGAATTGATTGAGAAAACCAAAATAAACAATAAAAAAGTTAAGACTAATTTAGAACCTGTTAATAAATCAACGAAACCAATACCAAGAACTACTTTAGATTTATTTTAAAATAATATTTTGTTTTGTGAGCAATTCATTGCTCCTTAATAGAAACTCCTAATATTTCGCATCTTATATTGGGAGTTTCTTATTTTCTCTCCTTTTTTACAAAATAATACTACAATATTCCAAACGGAATAGAACTCTAATTATCGTAAAAAACACCAAAACAATCAATTACAAGAAAATAGTTATTAACAACAAGAGGGACGCTTCATAAATTTAGTTGATAATCAACCTATTAGTAACACTATGTTTTTGAGATAAAAAAACCGTAAAACAAAAGTTATTAACAATAATATTCACAATAAAACAACATTAAACAAAGTCGAATAACACATTTTAATATAATTATTAATAAATTTGAAGGAAATAACCTACATGTTATATTAACCCCAAATACAATATTATGATAAAAAACTACATGCCCCTAAGTTTTGTTCTAATCCTATTATCTTCTTTTTCTTTTAGTCAAGAAAAAGAATTAAAAAGTCCTATTATTAATGACATTACATTAATAGCAAATACTACCTATATAGTTCCTAAAGAAATCCTGTTGACCAATGGCTCCATATTAACCATAGAAGAAGGTGTAATTCTAAAAAACAATAATAACCCAAAAATTACAATTAGCATTGAAAATGGTTCTAAAGTAATTGCCTCCGGTTCCTACGAAAACCCTATTACTTCAACATCAAACGAAGCTAACACCAAAAAACCAATGATAATTATGAAATCCAATACAGGTAAAAGCAATAATACCATAACGGATAACCATTTTCATTATAAATCTATAGAGAATCCAACTATATGGATGAATTCTCAACCTGCTATTCAAACAGAAATATCAAGTATACAACCTAATTTCTAGTTAATAATAAATTAGATTATTGAAAAACCGCCTAAGTTTAGTTCTTAGGTGGTTTTTAAAAACTTAGTCCTAATCCAAAAGTAAAACGTAAACCATCCTCACTACTAAACAAATTAAATTGTCCGGCAATTGTATCCAAAGCATTGACCCAAAATCCTCCTCCTATTGAATCGTGCCAATTATCCGCATCCTCACCATCAAACCATACTCTACCTATATCATAACCTCCATAAACCCCTAATTGCAATGGCAACAAACCTGTTTTAAATTTATTAAAACTATATCTAAGATCTCCGCTAAATGCCAACGCTTTATCTCCTGTAAAACGTTCTTCTCTAAAACCGCGTAAACTATTGATTCCTCCTAAAGTAGCCGCTTGATAAAATTCAAAATCATCTCCGATCAGAAATTCTGCTTGTACATCAGTTTTTAATACTAATTTTCGATTTTTAGTAATCGCGTTATAAAAACCTAATTTCGGACTTATATATCCAAAAGTTCTATCAGTATCATCTAAATTCATTTTAGAACCTCCTTGAAGTTTAAACAACATACCTCTAGTTGGATTAGCACTAATATCAGAACTTTTATACTCATAATTAACATCAATTCCAGCAAAGAACTTTCTTTCAAAAAAATCAGGATCCGATGTTACTAAACCTAATCCAGAAGTAATAAATCGTCCTTGAGAATCTTGTACTTCTACGCCTTCGTAGGATGCTGTAACAGTAAAGCCATTACCGTATCTACCATTTTTACCAATTCCAACATTTAGACCCCAAATACCCGTTTTGACGCGATTATAATCCAAGCCAAGATCATCATCAAGGTTCACTGTATTATTACCAAAACCAAAAAAGTTTTGCGCAAAATTTTCACTTGTATATTTTCCACCAATTACTAACCTCCAATCTCCTACTGCATTTAAGAATTCTCCTTTATAAGAGATATCATATCCTTCTGTAGCAAAATAATACGCTGCTTTAATCGTATGCTTACTCTGGTAGGGATTATTATTAAAACCTCTTACTGTATAAACATCAGTAACGTTTATATTAACTCCATCATCTGGATTAAACCCTATTAGTGGTGTCAATGTATTTGTCTTATCTATATACTTATTATAATCATAGGTGTTATGATTATAATTATTACTAAAGATAAATTTAGCTCCACCTTTTTTAACAACTGTATTAGGTTTTGACTTATGATCATAAACTCTTATTTGCCGCCCATTTTCTATTGTGTATTTATCATTATTTTGTCCTCCGACTATTCTCGTACAAATAGGGTTACTTCCTTTTCCGGTAACTATAAATTCATCATCATCATCCAAACCATATATCCATATTTCTTTAGTCTCTTTAGATAAAATAGTTCTTTCATAAAATGGTTCTTGAGGAACTCCATCTTTTATCCTTGAAATTTTAACGGTTGTACTATTATCGTTTCTTATTATTTCAAAACGATCGTCTTTATCCGTTCCTCTAATAATCACCTGTTTAGAAAGGTATTTATAATATCTCTCTGCTATATCTTCAATATTATCTCTTCTCTTTCTTAAATAGCCTTTAATTCTTTCTATCGTTGCATCCTGTAACTCTACAGGCAGGTTACTAAACGCTTTATCTATAGCTTCGTCATTAAGATTATCTTTAATATAATTTGCTTCTTCTAGCCATATTTTCTTACCAGAATTTTGTGCAAAAGTTCGATCTAATCTAATTCCTGACTCATTAATCCATCTTACATTTTTTAATTCGCCTTGATATACTTGAAACTTACGCGTAATAGGAACAATAAATTTTATAACACCTAAAAGTCCACCATCGTAATTAGAAAAGACTTGATCTCGATCTTTAGGAATTGGACGATATAATTTTCCTTTTTTTGTATCAAAACGAGACCATCTCCATTGATCAGAATGTCTGTCCCAATCCCCTAAAATCATATCAAACAATCTTGTTCGGATATAATGTGCTTCATCCATTTGATACTCTTCATCTTTTCTCAAATTTTTAAGTAAGTCATCTGTGCCTTCTATATCATCTGGCCTACCAAATGACGCTAAATCTTTGTGTTCTTTTCCAGGTCTTTCTTCTAGAAAATACATTTCATCACCAAAATCTTTGTTGTACTGTCCTAATGCTGGATGTTTAGGAATATAATACACTTTCGAGTTTGCATGATATACGTCGATTGCGTCCGCCAATCCGCCAACAACTAAAAATGCATAAGGATAACTAGAAGTATAGAAATCAGATAGAAGTTCTTCTGTAAAAGTGTCATCAAAATCGTCTTCTAAATATGTATCTTTAAATGCTCCTTTTTGCAGAAACTGAGTAACACTTTTTCTCATAGCCCTTAAACTATAACGTTTCCCTGTGCTATCTATCAGACGTAGTGATCTAGTAACTTGTCCTCCTCCTCGTCTATCAATAGTAAATCCTCCTAACAACGTATCTAGTGTAGCAATAGGAATTTTAATATCTGTACTGTAAACCTTTCTATAATGATCTCCCCATAAAGATTGATAAAAATTAGACTTTGCTGTTTCTTCTTTATTATATATGGCTGCAGAAATATCATTATCAAAAGAATTACTCAAATTACCACTATCATAATTTTCTGGTTGTTTATGTACATCTATTTGATATACCAATTTTATTTCTCCTTCTTCATTTCCATAAAAACGTACATTTGAGGAGCCATCTTTATAAACATCTAAAACTGCAAAACCTTGATTTGGGTAAGAGAACAATCCATCTTTTCCCAAAGTAGCTGCAGAAGCTTTGGATCCTGATCCTGAAACTATCTGCTTTAACCCTTTACTGTCAATATATTGCAATGAATGTTCATGTCCAGAAGCAAAAATAACTCTTTCACTATCCCTCGCCATAGTGGATAATCTTCTCATTAATTTATTATAACTTTCATTATACCTATCCTGAGGAGAAACACCTCCTTGTGACCTTATTTGAGTAACCAAAGAACCTAAGATAGGAAGAGGAATTTTCTTTTTAGAAGGAAATATATGACTTTTAAAACTGTATTTCCCTCCGTGTGGGCCATTTGTAAACATCGGATGATGCATTACTACTAAAACAGTTTTTCCATTATGCTTTTTAAGCTCACCTTGTATTTCATTTAAAAACTTATCTCTAGTTTTTATTTCACAATTATCATTTATTGTAGGATTTTTATTCCAATCAGCAAGATACCATTGCGTATCTAAAATAAGTAATTGAATTTGGTCACTTACTTCGATACTCTCAATAGGACATCCTTTTGAGGGTAAAAAAGATCTTTTATTACTTAACTTTTTTCTTACGTATTTTTCTTCTCGTCTTAAACCTTTTACCCCATCATTGTACCAATCATGATTTCCCGGAATAAAAACTACATCTCCTTTAAAAGAATCAGCAGCTTCTACCTGTGCATCTATCCTATGCTCTGACAAGGCTCTATCTTCTGATCCTTTTTCGGGCATCCCTTTCTGATATATATTATCCCCAAGGTAAATAAGGTAATCGTCAACAGTATTTTCTTTTTCTACAATTTGTTTTAACGCTTCTAATCCAGCTGTGCTTTGGTTCATTGAGGCATTTCCTGCATCTCCAACCAAATAGAAACTTTTTTCTATTTCTTTATTAGGTAATTTTTTTGGGAAATTTTCGTCTAAATATTGAGTCTGATATGTTGCGCAAGAGTTTAATAATAAAATTGAAATGATTAAGAACGTTTGTATATTTTTATTCATAATGGAGTACATTCATTTTTTTTAATTATTTTGGTTACTGAAAAATTATAACATGAACGAGTTAGTTGAAAAAACTGATAATTTTGTTTCTGAACTTTTTACTAAAAAACTTCCTGAAACCTGTATCTATCATAATTATACACATACCAAAAGAGTATTTAAAAGTACGAAAGAAATCATTGACAATACTAATATTTCAGAAGAAGATAAAGATATATTATTATTGACCGCATTACTTCACGATACAGGCTATTCTGAAAGCCTTGATAATCACGAGGAACACAGTGTTATTATCTCTAAAGCCTTTTTAAAAGAACAAAATATTTCTGACGATATTATTAATAAAGTATCTTCTTTGATATTGGCAACAAAAATGGAGCACAAGCCAAATAATTTATTAGAGAAAATTATTAGAGATGCCGATGCTTCTCACTTGGCTAAGGGGTACTTTAAGGAAACTAGTGAATTTTTAAGACAGGAATTTGAGTTTAACAACAAAGAAAAATATAGTAGCGCTGACTGGTTAAAGATTAATATCGATTTCTTAAAAAACAAACACGAATTTTACACAGAATATGCTTTAAAGAATTGGCAACCAAAAAAAGAAGAACATCTATTAGAAATACTTAATGAACAAACAGCTTTAAAAAAGAAAAAGAAAAAAGCCAAGTTGAAAAAGTTAGTTAAAGAAGAAAGTCCTGAAAAAGGCATCCAAACCCTGTTTAGAGTAACTCTTAGAAACCATTTAAAACTAAGTGATATTGCAGATACCAAAGCGAATATCTTATTATCTGTCAATGCTATTATCATTTCATTAGCACTATCTAATTTAATTCCTAAACTAGATAATCCTTCTAACCAATATTTAATTTATCCAACACTAATATTTATCGTATTTAGTATAATATCGATGTTATTATCGGTATTGGCTACAAGACCTAATGTTACTAGTGGAGAATTTACACGCAAGGAAATAGAAGAAAAGAAGGTTAATCTTTTATTCTTTGGTAATTTTCATAAAATGCCTCTTAATGATTACAAATCGGCGATGCATGAACTAATGGATGACAAGGAGTATATTTATGATACAATGATAAAAGATTTATACTTTTTAGGTAAGGTACTACATAGAAAATATAAAATCCTCAGAATTACTTATACCGTTTTTATGATTGGCTTTATTACTTCGGCATTATCCTTTGTAATTGCATTCAACACATTACAATAAAAGAAGTTATTTATTAATTTCTTTCATTAAATCTTCATAGGTATAATATTCTTTATCCTCTTTATTCTTGTTATAAAGAATATTCACTCTCAATGCTTTTAACCCAGTAACACCTTGTAAATCGTCCAATTCTACCACTTCTATCTCATCTTCTAAATAATTCTTGGACTGTAAGAAGTTGATATATTTGATGTATTCCTTTTCATCAGTACGCTGAGAATAGACAACAACCAATTTTCCTTTTTCAGTGATTCTCTGGTTTGTACCTTTAATCTTAGCTTTATCTACTCTTTTCTTAACTACTTCATATCTTGCATTATAAGTACCATCAACATCAAAACGCTTTTCATCCATTCTAAATCTTACTGATAATGAAGCATTAAAAACCAGTACCATAGAAGCTACATCCAACGGAACAGGTAAATCTTGTTTTAGTTGGTAGTACTCATTCTCCATTTCACACATTACCTGTAACTGCCATAACCTAAGGTTATAAAGATATATTTTATTGAAACTATTCTGTTTAGTAATAGACTCACCTATGTACATATTATGCTCTACTCCGTCAGTTTTAAATCGTTCAAAATAATGCGGGTACATTTTTTGGGCTTCCTTTTGTTTTTCATCTAACAATGCTGCCATCTTTTTATTAATCAACATAACAGATTCATCGTACGCTTTTCTATGCTTATATAGCATTTTAGTACTTTTATCTAATGAATTATTATATTGATTTATCAATCCCTCTAGTTCGATATTAGTTCCCTTTAAATGTTTGAATAACGGCTTAATTTCATTTTTTATAAAATTAAGAATTCGTTGTTCTGTATCTACCTGTAACTGAGAAGAAACTGAATTTATATAATTCTCTATTCTAAATTTAATTTGATCATAAATTGGTAAAGAATCTGTTTCTCTAACCTTATTAATAACCTTAGCAATAGCTTTTAATTGAAGTATTAAATCTTTTTGAACGGAACCATTTCGTGCCTCAGAAGATCCTTTGATATCAATCTGTCCAAATAAAGGATATACATCTTCAAAAACCACCTCTCTAAAAGAAGTTGGATTTTCTTCTACTTTGGATAAAATAAAACGCTTAGCTTCTTGTCTAAATTTCCAATATACACTTGGGTGTATAGAAGTACATTCTTGTTGGATAACCAGTTCTAATTCATCTTCGGCTTTAGCTTTAGATCTTAAAACGGAATCTACTAGATACGGCATAATATCTAACAGTTTGTTGGCATTGATACTATTTAACTCCTTAATATTAGGCGAAACAATTTCTAAAACTCCTAAAAGCTTTCCATTATCCTCGATTGGCGCTATAATTGCGCTTTTAATATTTTGCTTTGCCAGATTGCTGTACATAAGTTCATCTGGATAAGCATCGTGTATTTTTTGAATATTAGAAACTGCGAAAGGTTCTGATTTTTCAAATAGATATTGATAAGTTCCTTTACACAATGCTGTCTCACAACAGTCAGAAAACTTATCATATAGAATATAACTATCTATAGTTTTAAAAGGAACTCGTTCTAAAACTCTTTCTTCCTCGTTATAGTTAGAAAAACCAACTTTAATCTCAGGAAGGTTAAATATTCCTCTAAAAATATTCTGAAAACTTCCTATAAAATCTCCTTGTGTCTTATCGTACTTTAAAAGACTTGTTTTAAATTCTGATAAAGAAACATCGGCAGTTACATCAAATAAATTTGCGATAACAATTCCTTTAAATATCCAACTGTTAGGAGGAAACTTTTCTTTCCAAATCTCTACATTATCAAAATTATCAATTAAAACAGCAACATCTTCATCAGTAATATCTCTTGCATTATCTGTTTTAATTACTTCAATAAAATCACCGTTGTACAAAATTCTATAATGACGCATTATACCAGATGCATCTGGTATATCATAAAAGAAAGGTCTTCTAAAATCAATTTTATAACCGTAATATTGACTCAAAATTATACTACAACCCATTATAAAATAATGGTCTTCATCTAAATTTTTAATTTGTGGTTCAAAATCAGAACCCGCTGCCTTTACAATATTCTTGTAACGTTCAGTAGATTTTACTACTGTATTATTAAAAGGTATTGTTGCAATCTTTATTTCATTTTTTTGTAAAATTTGAGCAAAAGAATCTTCCAAAACGAATTCTATTTGCGGCAACAACTCTTGCACCCGTTCTTCTGTTCTTATCCCTTCTTCTAACTCCGGATAATCTTCAGCAATTTTTAAAATACTTTCCGCACGATCACGCAGTAATTTATTATCACTTTTTAAAAACTCTCTGTATTGGTCAAAGAATGAAGAGAAACTTATCCTAATATCCAACGGAAATTCATGCTCCAGCACCTTCATAACGGTTTATTTACGGTAGTTTAACAAAAATAACACAAAACCTTGTCACTTAATATCGGTATTAACAATTAATTAATTGAAAAGCTTACTTTATAAGACATTTATCAATAATTAATAGACGAATATTAATGTTCAACTAGGACTAAAAACAACAAAAAAATAATTTTCTTAGTAATTTCAGAACAAAACCCCATATTATCTATCTAATTAGACTCCAAACAAATGGTTTTTGTTACACCTATTACATTTTTTTATCTCCTTTATTTTCAGAATACAAATTAAATATTAACAAATACTTATATTTAAAAGTTAATTTTTGGGGTTTAAGGTCCATAATACATATTTTTACAGATCAAAAAAGAAATAGAATGAAAAAAATAGTACTGCTTGCTCTCGTATTGTTAATTGCAGCATGTCAAAAAGAGGAAAAGGGATATTCAATTACAGCTGAAACAAATGGGTTTGAAGATGGAGTTACAGTATATGTGAATGCAATAAACCAGTCAAACAGACCTACTATCATAGATTCTACTACGATAAAGCAAGGTAAATTTTCGATATCATTACCTGTGGTAGAAGATAATGATTTTAATTATTTAACCTTTAATGGGACGCCGCAAAATGTATTATTCCTTGCTGAAAACAATCCCATTAAAATGACTATCTACAAGGATAGTTTGCGATCTTCAATTATTAAGGGAGGACCTGAAAATCAATTATTTTTCAAGTACTTAAGTAAGATGACTGATTTTGGGAAAGAAAAACAAGAACTTAGTAATCAATATCAGATAGCCTCTAAGTTAAAAGAAACAGGAAAAACAGTTAACTTATCTAGAAAATTGCAAAAGATACGTGTTGACGAAAATAAATACAGAAGAGAAATTGCTGAAAACAATCCAAATTCGTTAGTAGCAGTAATGGCGCTTACAGATTTATTAAATCTAAAAGCTGCTCCCGCAAAACAAATTAAAAAAATATATGCTACTGTCCAGGATACCTTAAAAACATCACGATTAGGTAAAAACCTAGATCGATTAATAACAGCTTCTATTGGTAAAATAGATATAGGTAGTGAGGCTGAAGATTTTTCTGCTCCTAATCCTGAGGGAAAAATGGTTTCTCTTAAAGAATCCATGGGTAAAATTACTATAATTGATTTTTGGGCATCTTGGTGTAAACCTTGTAGAGCAGAGAATCCTAATGTAGTTAGAGTTTATAATAAATATCATGATAAAGGATTAAATATTATAGGAGTTTCTCTGGATAGAAAAAAAGACCATTGGACAACAGCAATCGATCAAGATAATTTAGAATGGAATCACGTATCCCACCTAAAATTTTGGCAAGATCCAATAGCAAAAGCCTATGGAGTAAGATCAATCCCCGCTACTTTTATTATCGATGATAAAGGGAACGTAATTGCTAAAAACCTTAGAGGTCCTGCTTTAGAAACAAAAATTTCAGAATTATTAGGAGAAGAATCTCTGTAGATTCGGAACGATAACAATTTAAATAAAAAAAGATCTGATAATCAGATCTTTTTTTATTTAAAGTTTCCCGAGTCGTTGCATGACAAACAAAACAATTATGGGGATTGCTAACAACCCTATCATTAAAAGGTTTTCTTGAAACAAAAAAGGGGCAAGAATTAATGTCACTACATATCCTCCAACTGCTCCACCAAAATGGGCGTCGTGTCCAATATTACCAGACCTACTCTTCATCCCATAAATTGAATATAGCAAATATCCAATACCAAAAATATAGGCAGGAATAGGAATAGGAATAAACATCAGATACAATTTCATTCCTGGTTGAAATAATATTGCAGAAAAAATAATTCCAGAAACAGCTCCACTAGCTCCAACAGCACTATAATGATACTCATCCTTATGAAAAAAGAGAGAAAACAAGTTCCCTACAATCAAGCTACAAAAATAGATTACAAGAAACTTAATATTTCCTAATGCATTAAGAACTACTGGTGCAAAAAAGTATAAGGTAAACATATTAAAAAATAAATGCATATGATCTACATGCAAAAAACCAGAAGTAAGCATTCGTATTTGCTCACCACGTCTTATACCTCCAATATTAAACTTATAGCGTTCCAAAAAAGAAAAATCATTTAATCCCTTTAAAGAAACTAGCACATTTACCAATATAATGGCAATTACTACTACATCAAGATTTAGCATACATAATATTTTATCATCCAAATATAATATATATTTCAACCCAATGAGTACCGAATTTATTTAGAAATAAGATGATTTTATAGTTTAGTAATAGTAAGCTAAAATAGATTATCTTTAGCCGCTAAAAATAGAATTTAATGCAATTAGTGATTTATAGTTTAGTATATCCCATACTTTGGATCATATCTAAACTACCTTGGAGATTATTTTACTTGTTTTCAACTTGTGTTTACATCCTTACTTATCATATTGTAAGGTATCGAAGAAAAACAGTAACAGAAAATCTAAACTTAGCTTTTCCCGATAAGGATACCAAGGAAATAAATCGTATTCGAAAAGCTTCGTATAAACATATGTGTGATATGTTCTTAGAAATGATTCGTTCTTTATCTATAAGTGAAAAAGAAATCGTAAAACGTTTTCATATTACCAACCTAGATGCTATAGTAGACTTAGAGAATAAAAATAAAAGTATCATTGCGATGATGGGGCATTATAATAGTTATGAATGGACCAATTCGATTGATTTAATAAGTAAGTTTAGATGCGTTGGGATTTACAAACCTATCAAGAACAAATATTTTGACAAGTTAGTACATAGAATTAGGGGCAGATTTAACTCTAGATTAATTCCAAGCGCTAAAGTTTTCAGAGAAATGACGATGGATCAAAGAAAGGAGAATCCTGAATTAAGTTTATATGGTTTAATTTCTGATCAATCACCTAAACTAAATAATGCAACATTCTGGACAGACTTTATGGGAATAAAGGTACCGGCATTTGTAGGAGGAGAAGTTCTTTCTAGAAGATTAGGTCTTAGTATATTTTATCTTCACGTAGAGAAGATAAAAAGAGGGTATTATGAGGCAACTTTGATTCCAATTTCTGAAGATCCAAAAAATGAAGATGAATATGCTATTACCAAGAAATTCACAAAACTACTTGAAGAACAAATCAAGCATAAACCAGAGAATTATTTATGGACTCATAAACGATGGAAACATCGCAATGCTAAACCTCCTAAGGATGCTGTAATTGCTTAAAATTTCACTTTTATTTAAGATTATACTAAGATTTTTGAACCTCAAATAATTTTATATTTGTAGGCTAAATTAACATAATGCAACTATTGGTATATCGCCTTGTGTATCCAATTTTATGGATTATTTCTAAACTACCGTGGCGTCTGTTTTATATGTTTTCTACCGGTGTATACATTCTTGTATATCACATTATTGCATATAGAAAGAAAGCTGTAACAGAGAACCTGATACTGGTTTTTCCTGAAAAATCTTCTGAAGAGATCTCCAAAATAAGAAAAGCTTTTTATAAACATATGTGCGATATGTTTTTAGAAATGATTAAATCAATTTCTATAAGTGATAAGGACCTTCTGGATAGGTTTAAAATTATTGATATCGAATCTCTTAAAAAACTAGAAGCAAAAAACAAAAGTATAGTAGTCCTAATGGCACATTATGCCAGTTATGAATGGGCTACAGTTACACAATTATTAATTAATTTCCCGACAGTCGGTGTTTATAAACAAGTTAAAAACAAATACTTTGACCAACTTGTACATCGCATAAGAAAGCGATATGATGCACGACTTATTGCTAGTTATAACGCTATGAAAGAAATTACAAGAGATAAGGTTAATGGTAAATTATGTTCCTATGCATTCTTATCTGATCAATCACCAAGTTTGACAAAAGCAACATATTGGACCGATTTTATGGATATCAAAGTACCTACCCATGTTGGTGGAGCTGTATTAGCTAAAAGACTAGACATGTCCGTTGCCTATTTACAGGTAGAAAAAATAAAGAGAGGGTATTACCAAGCTAGATTTATTCCAATTACAGAAAATGCAAAAAACTGCGAAGATTTTTATATTGTGGAAACTTACTTAAGAATGGTAGAGGAACAAATCCGTAAAGCTCCGGAATATTATTTGTGGACACACAAGCGATGGAAACATCGTAATGCAGAAATACCTAAAGATGCAACAATACATTAATCAAACACTCTTGCTAATTGGATTAACAAGAGTGTTCTGAAATAATATTAAATTCCTGCTATTTCTTTAAGAGTAGCAATTGTATCATTTGCTAATTGATCCGCTTTTTTCTGACTTAAAGCTTCTGTATATATTCTAATAATAGGTTCTGTATTACTTTTTCTTAGATGAACCCAAGAATCACTAAAATCCACTTTTACACCATCAACCGTACTAACTTCTTCCGCAACATGTTTATTATGAAATCCTTTTAAAATTTCATCAACATTTAATTCTGGAGTTAATTGCACCTTATTTTTACTCATAAAATAAGATGGGTAACTATTACGCAACGCACTTACACTGCACTTCTTCTCAGCCAAATGTGTTAAAAACAATGCGACACCAACTAGAGAATCTCTTCCATAATGTAACTCTGGATAAATAATACCACCATTTCCTTCTCCCCCAATGATTGCATTATTAGCTTTCATTTTTGAAACTACATTCACCTCTCCTACTGCACTGGCTTCATAAGTACCATTATGTTTTTCGGTAACATCTCTTAATGCTCTACTAGAAGATAAATTAGATACTGTATTACCTGGCGTCTTACCTAGTACGAAATCCGCACATGCAACTAATGTATATTCTTCTCCAAACATTTCTCCATCTTCACTCATAAATGCTAAACGATCAACATCAGGGTCTACAGTAAGACCAAAATCTGCTTTTTCCTTTACAACAAGTTCTGATAAATCGGTTAAATGTTCTTTTAGAGGTTCTGGATTATGTGGGAAATGGCCATTAGGCTCACAATAAAGTTCTACTACCTCAACCCCCATCTTTTTAAGTAGTTTCGGAATAGCTATTCCTCCAGTAGAATTAACAGCATCCACAACAACTTTAAAACCTGCTTCTTTAACGATTTCTGAGTTCACTAAAGAAAGATTCAACACCTCTTCAATATGCTTATCAATATAAGTATCATTTGTAGTTATTGAACCCAAATCATCTACTTCTGCAAACTGATAGTCATCATTTTCTGCTATATCTAAAATCTTTTTTCCGTTTTCTGCATTCAAGAACTCTCCCTTACCATCTAATAACTTAAGTGCATTCCACTGTTTTGGATTATGACTTGCGGTTAAAATAATTCCTCCATCTGCTTTTTCTAAAGGAACTGCTACCTCGACAGTAGGAGTGGTTGACAATCCTAAATCCACAACATGAATACCTAAACCTATTAATCCATTCATTACTAATTGCTGAATCATTGATCCAGAAATACGAGCATCTCTACCAACAACCACAATAGGATGTTCTTTATTGGTCTCTGCTTTTAGCCAGCTTCCATACGCTGATGCAAATTTAACTGCGTCTATAGGTGTTAAATTATCTCCTACTTTTCCCCCAATAGTTCCGCGAATACCAGATATTGATTTGATTAATGTCATATATCGATTGATTATTTTTTGTTTTTAACAAATGTACGTGCTACAAGTCATTACCACAACCCTATGATTAAAGTTTACATAAAAACAATAACAACTTTCCAAAAAATTGTAAATTCACATAATGAATTTTTTAGCCCATATCTACCTTTCTGGAGAAGATCAAGAACTTAAAATAGGTAATTTTATTGCCGATTCTGTTAAAGGAAAAAAGTTTGCTCAATTCCCAGAACGGATACAACAAGGTATTACTCTACATCGTAAAATAGACTCATATACCGATAGTCATCCAATTGTAAGAGAAAGTGTTTTGAGATTATTCCCAAAATATGGACACTACAGCACTGTTATCGTGGACATATTATATGATCATTATTTAGCTGCATATTGGAGTGATTATTCTAAAATTCCATTAGATAAATATGTCTCTGATTTCTATACGTTATTACAAGAATATTATGAAGTTCTTCCAAAACGAGTACAGGATTTTCTTCCCTATATGTTTCGTGACAATTGGCTACTTAGTTATGCTACAATTCCAGGGATAGGAAGAATTCTTTATCAAATGAACCATCGCACTAAAAACAAATCAAAAATGAACTTTGCCGTTGTAGAACTAGAACAGTATTATGATAAATTCGAAATAGAATTCCGATCTTTCTTTGAGGAGTTAGAATTATTTACAAAAAATGAAATGAGAACACTGTGAAAATATTATATCTTTTTTTATTATTTCTGATGTTTTCCTGTAATACAGGAGAACACAATGTTTCAATAAAAAATATATGTAATGAAGACGTTATTACAACTACTAAAAATGGATATACTAAAAATTACTACCCTAATTCAATAAACTTAGAAAGTCTTGGCCATTATAATAACGGAATTAAACAAGGTTTTTGGAAATATTTTTATCGAAATGGAAGTGTTAAAATTGAAGGGCATTATCAAAATGGTAAAAAACAAGGATATTGGAAAGAATATCACACCAATGGAAATGTAAAGTCTGAGGGACATATAGATAATTGCAAACCTTCGGGTTATTGGAAATTTTATGATAAAAACAACAACACAATTAAAGAAATTAATTACTAATAAAACATCTAACACTATGCGATTACTTTATCTCTTACTTTTTATTCTAGTTATCTCATGTAAGACCAATCCAGAATCAGCACAAGAAATTATTTCTGAAACAAAACCTGTTTTTGGTGTAATTGAAAAAAATGCGATGGTTGTATCTGCACGAGAAGAAGCTTCTAAAATTGGTAAAGATATTCTCCAGAAAGGTGGTAATGCTTTTGATGCTATGGTAGCTACAGAAATGGCATTAGCAGTTTCTTATCCGTATGCCGGTAATCTAGGAGGTGGTGGGTTTATGGTATATAGAAAAGCTAATGGAGAAACTGGCGCTATTGATTATCGTGAAAAAGCTCCTCTCGCCGCATTTAAAGATATGTATCTCGATGAAAATGGAGATCCAATCCCAGAAAAAAGTCAACTAGGTTCTTTAGCTGTAGGTGTTCCTGGCACAATCGCTGGTATTTTCGAAGTACACGAAAAATTTGGAACACTCTCTATAGAAGAGCTGTTAACTCCTGTGGTAAAACTTGCTAAAAAAGGGTATATAATTACAGAAAATCAAGAAAAACGGCTTAACCATTTTAAAGACCTGTTTATTGAAACTAATAAAGACACCATTCTTTATGCTCAGACAATTAAAGCAAATGACACCCTAAAAAATCCAATGTTAGCAAAAACACTTGAACGAATTATTAAGAATGGAAAAAATGAATTTTATAAAGGAGAAACGGGAGAAAAATTAGTTGCATATATCCAATCACAAGGTGGAATAATGACTATGGAGGATCTAAATAAATACGAAGCTAAATGGCGGGATCCAGTTAAATTCTCATATAAAGATTTAAATATCATATCAATGTCTCCTCCTTCTAGTGGTGGAGTATGCTTAGCGCAAATCATGAAGATGATTGAACCCTACGACCTTAGTACGTACGGACATAATTCTTTAAAATCGATACAAGTAATAACAGAAGCAGAAAGAAGAGCTTATGCAGATAGAAGCTTCTATTTAGGTGATCCAGATTTTGTAAAAATTCCAATCGACACTTTAATAAGTGATGCATACTTATCCGAAAGAATGAATGATTTCGATATGGATAAAGCTACTTTATCTACAGATCTTAGCTACGGAAGTATTCCTGGATATGAAAGTAGTGAGACTACTCATTATTCTATCGTTGATCAATTCGGAAATGCAATTTCTGTAACTACAACATTAAATGGCGCGTATGGCTCTAAACTTTTTGTTCCTGAACTAGGTTTCTTTCTAAATAATGAAATGGATGATTTTAGTGCTAAACCTGGAACTCCTAATATGTTTGGGCTTCTAGGAGCTGAAGCTAATGCAATTGCTCCAGAAAAAAGAATGCTTAGTTCAATGACTCCAACCCTAGTCGAAAAAGATGGTAAATTATGGATGTCCGTTGGAACTCCTGGAGGATCTACTATTATCACATCAGTTTTACAAACTATCTTAAATGTTAAAGAATATGGAATGACCATGCAAGACGCAGTAAATGCACCTCGTTTTCATCACCAATGGCTGCCAGATGTTGTTATTTTTGAACCTAATTCATTTGACAAAAATGTGCTAGATAGCTTAAGAAGCAAAGGATACAAGACGAACGAAGAACAAAGTAGAATTATTGGTAAAGTAGATGGCATTTTAGTATTATCTGATGGAACTTTAGAAGGAGGTGCTGATAAACGCGGAGATGATACGGCAGTTGGATTTTAAAATCAAATCTTCGTTTTACCAAAAAAACAAAAACCATATATTATTCTAAACTTGTTAACTATAAAATACCACTATTACTATAAAAAAAGTTAAAAAATTTAAATTATCATAACAAAAACAAACTTCATAGCCCTTTATTCAGAGCTAATGCAACAATATTATCATTAATTGCAACAATTATTACACTAGAGATTTATCCTTAAGAATACATTAGTGGAAACTTAATTAACATTGTTAAAACGTAAACAGATTTTAAAAAAATACAATGTTTAAAATATGTAATTATGATTAAAAAATTATTTTCACTCCTACTATGCTTATGCTCTATTTTTAGCGTAACCGCGCAATATTCGATTAGTTATGATTCGGCAGATCCTGTTACTGTTGTTGCCGGTCAATCTATAACATTAAATTATACATACTCGGCATCTATGGAAGTTGGTGCTCAATTTCAGATTTTTGAAACTGATAATTCAGGTATTTTCGGAGGCGCTACCGCTATAGGAACTGCAGTAGCTGAATTTCCTACGCTAGATGCAGGAACAGATGTTATGGGTACAATTACTCTTAATATCCCAGCGAATTTGCCATTAAGTTCTTCTCTTTCCGGAACGGAATATCGTATTTTCGGAAAACTATCTTCCGAAGCAAATTCTGATGCTACAGCGGATGTAACCTGGGATACTGGAGGAGTATATCCTTCAATAATAGTTACATCTCCTCCTTATTCAATAACATACGACTCTGCAAATCCAGTTACTGTAGCTGCTGGAGAATCTATTACATTAAATTATACATATACAGCATCTATGGATGTTGCTACACAATTTCAAATTTTCGAGGCTGATGTTCCAGGTATTTTTGGCGGAACTACTGCAAACGGTACTGCTGTAATTGTTACTCCGACTGTTGTAGCAGGAACAGATATATCAACTACAGTTACTCTTGACATACCGTCAGACCTCCCAATAAGTTCATCACTTTCAGGAACCAAGTATTACATTTTTGGAAAATTGTCTTCTGCAGATAATCCAGATGCTAGTTCTGATGCGGATTGGAGCATATCTGGAGAATATCCAGAAATTACTATTTCACCTGTACTTAGCACTAGTGATTTCACCACTTTCGATAGAGATAAATTATACTTTAATAATACTTCGGCATCTTTAGTAATCAATGATGTAAATGAAATAAAGTCTTTAAGTATTTATAACATTATAGGTAAAAAAGTATATGAAGTTGAAGATGTAAAAAACACCACAAACATCAACTTATCAACGCTCCCAAAAGGGTTATATATTGCACGATCTGATTCGAAATTCTTAAAATTTATTAGATAAAATATAACAGAATTAAAAAATATTAAGGTCAAAAAATAAACAAAAAGCCAATGATGTATTTCATTGGCTTTATTTATCGTAAAACATTATCTATTTAATGAATTCAATACTTCGAAAAGCAGCTGTTACCTTATAACTTCGAATGATAGGTGTTTGTAACTTCTCTTCTTTTTCCAGAAGAAAGCAAGGGGATTTCATCTACATACAATATATCTATACGAGCATTTTGACCCAAATACCCTTTAAATTCTTCTAACATAGTAGCTTCATCCACTTTCTTATCCGTATTTAATTTGATCTTATAGCTCTTTTCACCATACTGAACCAACTGAAACTGTTTATAATCACCATATTTACATAGCTTATAAGAAACATGAGAAGGAACTATACCTCCTTTAGTATCATAAATCAAATCTAATTTTCTACCCTCAATTGACGAGAGATAACTGATATTATTTTTATCTAAACTTACAACTCCTATATCTCCTGTATCATATCGAATTATTGGCATTGCATAATTATGTAAATCAGTAACAATAATTCTCCCCCTTTCACCTGGAGACACTGGAACATCTTTATAGAAATCAAAAACCTCAATAAAATAACTTGCAGAATTGATAATAAATTTAGAACGTCCCTGTCTATCTTCTTGGGCTAAAATTCCATTCTCATTATTAGAATATCTCGAAATTGGTGAAACTCCAAAATACTTTTTCATACGATTTCTCACATAATCATTAAGCCCTTCTGACATTGTAATAATTGACTGCACATTGGTATCTACAGGATCTGCCTCTACCTTATCAAGGTGTTGACAAATTTTAGTAAACGCAGAAGTGTATCCCAGAAAACTCTTTTTTGAAGAATTTAATCTTAATTCTTTTATAAAAACTTCTATTTCTTTATCCGAAAGTTGGAAAACACTTTTAGGATATATGTTCTGCCACCAAAATCTCGAAAGTATATTATGCTTGTAATTATCAGGCCAAATTTTTACATAAATTAATTTTTGCCCGATCTCATATCCCGATTGATAAGAAAAATATAAATTATCCCCTGTATTACGACAGCGTTTACTCATATTCTGTAACACAGAAAATGGAGCTCCCGTAGAACCACTAGTAGAAACTAACACGCAATTCTTCGCTTTATATTTAGAAGATTTAAATTCTTCAAAATTATCACGAATTATGTTTTTATTAATTACTGGAAAATCTAAAATTGAATTATAACCTGAATATTTCTGATAAAACCAGGTAGTACTAACAGCATGCTTGAGTATTTTCTGAAGATATCTATCTTTTTTAGCTTGAACCGATTGAGAATTTGGATTCTCAATCAATTCTTTAATATCCTTAAAATGGCTTTTGATATCATTTCCCTTAAGAATATCAAAAAACCAAAAGATTTTTCTACGAAAAACTTGTGATAGATTCATTAGTATATTCCATTACTTTAACCCTATATATAGGTAGTATAGCGATTTCCTCTATTAAGAATAACTGTGTGTGAATAAAATTATAAACAGGGGTATTGTTAAGCCTTGATAAAAGTAAACTTTTTTTTGTTATTCATAAATATAAACACAAAAAAAGCACAGTTTTCACTGTGCTTTTTTTTATATAGAATAACAAATGTTATTTCACTTCTTCAAAATCTACATCTTCTACATCACTTCCTTCAGAGTCTCCTCCTTCTGGTTGTGCTCCAGCTTCTGGACCTGCCGCACCACCTTGCGCTTCGGCTTGTGCTTTGTACATTTCTTCACTAGCTGCTTTCCATGCTTCATTCATTTTATCAAGTGCTGGCTGTATAATTGCAAGATCCTTAGTTTCGTAAGCTTTCTTTAATTCTTCTAAAGCTTCTTCTACTGGTTTCTTATTATCATCAGAGATTTTATCGCCAAACTCTTTAAGTTGTTTTTCCGTCTGGAAAATCATTCCATCCGCTTCATTCAACTTATCTGCAGTTTCTTTTGCTGCTTTATCTGCTTCAGCATTCGCTTCTGCTTCTTGCTTCATTTTCTCGATTTCCTCTTCTGTTAATCCAGAAGATGCTTCGATACGAATATCCTGTGACTTATTAGTAGCTTTATCAGTAGCAGAAACTTTGATAATACCATTAGCATCTATGTCAAAAGTAACTTCGATCTGTGGTGTACCTCTTTGCGCAGGTGGAATTCCATCTAAGTGGAAACGACCTATCGTTTTGTTATCCGCCGCCATAGGACGCTCTCCTTGTAACACATGAATTTCTACAGAAGGTTGATTATCTGCTGCTGTAGAAAAAACTTGTGATTTCTTCGTAGGAATCGTTGTATTTGCTTCAATCAGCTTAGTCATAACATTACCCATTGTCTCAATACCTAGAGAAAGTGGTGTTACATCTAATAACAATACATCTTTTACATCTCCTGTAAGAACTCCTCCTTGGATAGCAGCTCCAACAGCAACTACCTCATCCGGGTTTACTCCTTTACTTGGTGCCTTACCAAAGAACTTTTCCACTGCTTCCTGAACTGCAGGAATACGAGTAGAACCTCCTACTAATATAATCTCATCGATATCACTTGTAGATAAACCTGCAGCATCAAGTGCAGTACGACAAGGATCGATAGTACGTTTTACCAAATCATCAATCAATTGATCAAATTTAGCTTTTGTCAATGATCTTACTAAGTGTTTAGGACCACTAGCAGTAGCTGTTACATATGGTAAATTAATTTCTGTCTGAGAAGAAGAAGATAATTCTATCTTCGCTTTTTCTGCAGCTTCTTTAAGACGTTGAAGTGCCATTGGGTCTTTTCGTAGATCCATATCCTCTTCACTCTTAAATTCCTCTGCTAACCAGTCTATTATCTTTTGATCTACATCATCTCCTCCTAAATGCGTATCTCCATCAGTAGATAATACTTCGAATACACCATCTCCTAATTCAAGGATCGATACATCATGAGTTCCTCCACCAAAATCAAATACTACAATCTTCTGATCAGTACCTTTTTTATCAAGGCCATATGCCAATGCAGCCGCAGTAGGCTCATTGATTATTCTTTCTACTTTAAGACCAGCAATTTCTCCAGCTTCTTTAGTAGCCTGACGCTGCGCATCATTAAAATAAGCCGGTACAGTAATTACAGCTCTGGTTACATCCTGTCCAAGATAATCTTCTGCAGTTTTCTTCATTTTTTGAAGTGTCATTGCAGATAATTCTTGTGGTGTATATAAACGACCATCGATATCAACTCGAGGCGTATCATTATCTCCTTTTACTACTTTATATGCAGCTCTATCTGCTTCTTTTGCGGATTCAGAGAATTTATTCCCCATAAATCTTTTAATAGAAGAGATTGTTTTAGTAGGGTTAGTTACTGCCTGACGCTTTGCAGGATCCCCCACCTTAATTTCTCCTCCTTCTACAAATGCAATTACAGACGGAGTTGTTCTCTTTCCCTCTGCATTAGGGATAACAACAGGCTCATTACCTTCCATCACAGAAACACAAGAGTTTGTTGTCCCTAAATCTATTCCTATTATCTTACTCATATTAGTATATAAATGTTTTAGTGTTGTTCTAAATTATTTATTCCACTTAAGTCAATGATTATGCCACGACAATTTATCTGACAGGATGTCATTACTTTATTCTAAGTAATATAATATTCGAAATACTTTCAAAAAATAAAACCAAATAAACAATCTAACTATTTAATAAAAAAAAGCGTTCTTTTTTATCAATACATTATATTTACCAACATAATTTTACACTCAATTAAGAATTATGGAATGTATCAGTGTTTTTGATATGTTAAAGATCGGTGTAGGCCCTTCTAGCTCCCATACTTTTGGCCCTTGGAGAGCCGGACGACGTTGGATTGCGGAACTTAAAAAAAACAACCAGTTTCATCTGGTAGAATCAATAACAGTTGATCTATTCGGATCTTTATCCCTTACTGGTAAAGGTCATGCTACCGATATAGCTTCTATATTAGGTTTGTGCGGTTATGATCCCCAAACAATTGATGTAGCTGCTATTTCTTCTATTATTGAAGATATAAAACTGAATAAAGTTTTAGTATTTAATAAAGAATTAGCTATTAGCTTTAATCCTGAAACTCAAATTGTATTTAACAGAGAGTTTAAAGAATTTCATCCAAATGCCATAACATTTACAGCTACTCTCAAGGATAAAAAAAAAATAGCTTCAACCTTCTATTCTATTGGTGGTGGTTTTGTAGTTCAGGAAACCCGAAAAAGAGAAAAGAAAAAAATGGAAGCATTTAGAGAATTTCCTCTTCCAGTTCAAAAAGCTACAGATCTTTTAGAATATTGTAAAAAGAAAAATAAAAAGATATCCGAAATTGTATTAGAAAACGAACTTTCTCTTCAGCCCCATGAAGAAATAGATGCTAGAATAAGTGATATTTGGAATGTTATGCTAGAATCTATGTACCTCGGTTGTCATACTGAAGGAACACTTCCTGGAGGATTAAATGTAAGACGCAGGGCATTTGATACACACAAGAAATTAATTAGTGATTCTGCCACCTATACGAATCCAACAGAATGGATTGAATCTATTAGAGATACTGAAGTGAAATTTCGTCAGATATTAAAATGGGTTTCTTGTTTTGCTCTCGCTGTAAATGAAGTAAATGCATCTCTGGGAAGAGTAGTTACTGCTCCTACAAATGGGAGTGCAGGAGTTATACCTGCAGTTATGATGTATTATATGGTTATTGAAAATCATGACGCCAATTTTGATGATATAAAACAATTTATGCTAGTTGCAGGAGAAATTGGCAGTTTATTTAAAAAAGGAGCCACAATATCTGCTGCGATGGGTGGTTGTCAGGCAGAAATTGGAGTTTCGTCTGCAATGGCGGCAGGGGCTTTGACCGAATTAATGGGAGGATCACCTGAACAAGTAGTAATGGCTAGTGAGATTGCCATGGAACATCATTTAGGATTAACATGTGATCCTATAGGTGGATTAGTACAAATTCCTTGTATCGAACGTAATGCAATGGGAGCCATAAAAGCGATCAATGCCTGCGAAATGGCTTTAGACTCTGATGCAGCAAATGCCAAGGTCCCATTGGATAAAGTGATAGAAACTATGTGGGAAACAGCAAAAGACATGAATACTAAATATAAAGAAACTAGTGAAGGAGGTTTAGCTATTAAAGTAAGTTTAAGCGACTGTTAATATAAGTTAATGTCTAAAGAAGTTTTATTTTATAAAATAAAAAAATTACTTGTCAGCTACTTTCGGTTATTCGGATTGTACATACTATTCTTTATCTGCGTAGCATTACTTCAGAGCATATTCCCATATTTAGATTTACAAAAATATTCTCAAGATGGTATTTTCGAAATTCTAAAAGAAAACAAGCTCAAAGCGTTTTTCGCAATGGTGATCTTTGCTCCTTTTATAGAAGAATTGATGTTTAGAACATTGTTAAGACCAAAAACTTCGGATCTTATATTATTTTTAACCTCTTGGTCTCTTTTTCTAACCGGACTGTTTATTACAATTGAATTTGAATGGTATTACCGATTCCTTTTATTAACCTTTTTAGTAATCGTATTATTTTTTTCTTATAAGAAAGTAATATCTAACTCTTTTTTAGAAAAAGCTATTATTTACTTAAATAGACATCGATCAATTACACTCCAGGTTACATCAATAATTTTCGGTTTCCTCCACATTTTTAACTACGTGGATTCTTTTAGAATAGATAGTATTTTGTTTTTATTAATTGTTCCCAGAATTATTGCTGGCCATATGTTTGGTAAGATAAAAATAGAAAACAACCATATGATTTGGCCGATACTTTTACATGCTATTAATAATGGAGTTGTATTTTTAATAATAAGTAGCAGATACTAAGTTATTTACAACCTTCTTTTTTTCGAGTATCTGCTATAGCTATTATTTTCCAGGTATCTCCATCATTAAATAATTGGAAAATATTAACTCCGCAATGACTAAACTGATCATTTACATAAAATTCATAAGGAGTCCAGATCTGCGCAATATGTGCATCAGCATCAATCCTAAAGTCCAACAATTTTTCTAACCACTTTTGATCTTTTGGTCTATTATGTATAACCGCTAAGAACTTACCCATATCAGTATTAATAGCCTTTGTTTTGCCTTCTTTTGTTCTAGCAATTGTTTGCATAGCAATACTTGGAGATATCGTTTTTCTAATCATAGAAGTGTCTCCTTTATGAAATCCTTCAAAAAAATCTAATACAGCTTGTTTCGCATTTTTATGATTCGTATTTAAATCTTTCTGTGAAAAAACAACATTACCAGAAACTAACAAAAAACATATAATTAAGAATCTACACATAACAAATCGAACTTTAATTTACCTAAAATTAGGCTTTTAATTATTCTATTAAAAATATAAGTAATACTTCTTTTAAATAAATTTAAATCAAAAATAATATACTCTTGTTACGATCTTTCTAATTGATTACTTTTACGACACTAAATTAACTTATAAAATGTCTACAGCAAAAAAGGATTACAAGCGTGTTACTGTAAAATCTCTAGTCGAGATGAAAGCCAATAAAGAAAAGATTTCAATGCTTACTGCATATGACTATACTATGGCAAAAATTGTAGATGGCGCTGGAGTTGATGTAATTTTAGTAGGTGACTCTGCATCGAATGTTATGGCGGGTCATGAAACTACATTACCGATTACATTAGACCAAATGATATATCATGCTTCTTCTGTTATCCGAGCAATACACAGAGCGTTAATCGTAGTAGATTTACCTTTTGGTAGTTACCAAAGTGACCCAAAAGAAGCACTACGTTCTGCTATAAGAATTATGAAAGAATCAGGAGGACACGCAGTAAAGCTTGAAGGTGGAAAAGAGGTGAAAGAATCGATTAAGAGAATTTTAAACGCAGGTATTCCTGTAATGGGACATTTAGGGTTAACACCACAATCTATTTATAAGTTTGGTACTTATACTGTTCGTGCCAAAGAAGAAGAAGAAGCCAAAAAACTTAAAGAAGATGCTTTAATGCTTGAAAAAGCAGGGTGTTTTGCACTGGTATTAGAAAAAGTACCTGCAAAATTGGCAAAAGAAGTTGCAGAAAGCCTTACCATCCCTGTTATTGGTATTGGTGCAGGAAATGGTGTCGATGGACAAGTATTGGTCACCCATGATATGCTTGGAATGACTCACGAGTTCAACCCTCGTTTCTTAAGACGTTACTTAGATTTATATACAGAAATGACAAATGCATTTCAAAAATATGTTTCTGATGTAAAATCGTTAGACTTCCCTAATGATAATGAACAGTATTAGTTGTTAGTCGAAAATAGTTTTATTCCCTAAGAAAATTGTCTCAAAAAATAATTTCTAACAAAACTAATCTTCAGGTTCTTTATGAGGATAATCACCTGATTATCGTTAATAAGAGAGCTGGAGATATTGTGCAAGGAGATAAAACAGGAGATAAACCTCTAAGTGAAGTGGTTAAGGAATATATTGCTGAAAAGTATCATAAACCAGGTGCTGTTTATTTAGGCGTAGTTCATAGACTTGATAGACCAACAAGTGGAATTGTAGTATTTGCAAGAACAAGTAAAGCATTACCAAGACTTAATAAACTTTTTGCTAATAAGGAAGCTAAAAAAACATATTGGGCAATTGTAAAAAAACCTCCTCCAAAAGAAAATGATAGGCTTATACACTGGTTGAAACGTAATCCTAAACAAAATAAATCATATGCTCATAAAAATGAGGTAACGGATAGCAAAAAAGCAATTTTAGACTATGCAATCATAAAAAAACTAAACAACTATTGTCTTTTAGAAATCGACCTTCATACTGGTAGACATCATCAAATAAGATCTCAACTATCATATATTGGATCTGTAATTAAAGGAGATTTAAAATATGGAGCAGATCGAAGCAATAAAGATGGTAGTATCCATTTACATGCAAGAAAACTTACATTTATACATCCTGTAAAAAAAGAAGCGCTCACCATAATAGCTCCTCCTCCATTGGATTCTATATGGAATGACTGTTTTTAAAGGTATTTTTACTTATATTTTATTCGTAGTAACATTTCCAATAATTATTATACTAATAGGCAAAAGAAAACTCATTTTTTTATTTCATTGCTAATTAAGAATACATGGAGTATGTTTCATATTCATCAGAATTATTTAAAAACATTGATTGGAATTTTATCTGGAGTATTATTAGGGATATTGTACTTCCTAATTCTGGAATTTTGATTTTTAATATCATCCTATTTTTATTTCTAGGGTTGATTATCGCAACTATATACTGTATTTTATTATGGCGTAAAGGTATTTTAAAAAGAACTCCGCGGTATTACAATTGGGCAGTAAAGTTATATATTCCATTATTGCTAATTGGTATACTATACATCTTTGGACAATGGGGGTTTCTAAGAGGTATATATAAAATATTAGATAACGAAAAAGCGGTTATTGTACAAGAAGTATACGAAGGATCTATGTCTCAAGTATTTGAATCCGAAGAAGCCAAAAATAAATTTATAATTTCCATACAAGGACTTGCTATACAAGCAAAATCAGGTTCGCAAGATTATGCAGTCATTTTCGAAAACTATCTAAAAAACCATAATACGGGAAATTCTGTTCTCAATAAAACAAAAAACAAATTAGCAAAATATATTGTTAATCATTACAGTGATGACCTTTATAAATTAACAGTGTATGCATTTATAACATCCGCAGGAAGAGGACATATCGATTTTTCTGAAGCATTACCGTATGAGGAGTTTAGTACTGTAATGGATTTATTATTAGAAGTAGGATATAGGGATATAGAAAAAGTGGTTTTAGGCAAACTAAATGAATGGTTTACATTAGCAATTAGTTCGCAATATAGTGGAATGGTAAAATCATTATTAATACTATTATTTCTAATTCTAATTACTCCCCTATTAGAATATTTTATTTACAAAAAATGGATCGCTCCAAGATACGTCCCCAAAACTAGTCGAATAAAAAAATTATAATTCGTGATAACACATATTTACGAGTTAAATGATTTATTTATATGATCTCACACTCTCAATTACCACTGAAGTTAGAATTAACATCCCACCAATAATTGTTGTTAAAACAGGTATTTCTTTAAGAAAAATTATGCCTATAATAATACCATATACTGGCTGTATACTACTTATAATACTCGCTGTTGTTGCAGAAAAACGCTTTAAACTAAACAAAAATAGTGTATGACCAATTGCTGTAGTAAGAATTGCTAGTACTAATGTCCAAGGCCACTGTGTTACAATCGCTGAACTATCCATTATAAAGAGTGTTGGCAATAACATAATACTAATAATCACAAGTTGATACCACATTAGCACGGAACCATGATAATTACTTACTTTAGTTTTCATGATTAAGTTACGTAGTGCATAGCATAATGCAGATACTACTCCAAATCCAACGGCTTGGGCATAAGAGTTATCTAAACTAAAATTTGGAACTAAAAAATAAATTCCTAATAACACTAAAGCTCCTAAAACCAAATGCATTTTCTGAAATTTAGTCTTCAAAAGTATTGGTTCTAAAAACGAAGTAATTACAGGGTATGTAAATAAAGATAACATACCGATAGCAACATTAGACATTTTTAGAGCATAGAAATATGTAATCCAGTGCAACCCCATCAATACACCTCCGATAATAATTGTAAATCGATCAGAAGAAGCGATTCCAAAAGATATTTTTTTCCATTTGCAAAACAAAAACAGTATAACTCCAGCCAAAATAGCTCTAAAGGCAATAGTTACTGGAACTGGCATATCAATATACCTGCCCAATGCACCAGAAGTGCTTATAAAAAGCATGGCGAGGTTTAATTCTAAAATATTACGTAGATGATGAGAATTTTTTGGCATAAATTATATAGTTAGCGAACTAACTTTTTTGATTTTTCTTTAATAATATCTGCAACTGGTCTACTTTCGATATTGCTCTCCAGCCAAGATAAAATATCTAAATACAAAAATGCTCTTTTTTCGTAAGGATGATCCTCATATTGTTTTAGAGTTTTATGGAGTTTTCTAAACTCATCCTTAATTTGATGTGGAAATATATCTCCAAGGTTTTTCAGAAATTTAATCATCTCCTTTTGTACCTCATAAAGATCATCCATTTTAATTAAAAACCTATAAGTTTCTTTTAACTGGGTTTCTAGATGATAATCCATACCTGCCTCGTAATGAGCCACAAGACTTAATACTCTAGCAAAACACATTAAATCCTCACGCATCTTTAGTGACTTATTATTAATGATCTTGCTTAGATATTCTATGCACTTACGATGATCTGCCATCCCAAAATACAAACAACCTATTTTATAATATAAAACCATAATATGATGATCATCCAAACGGTTTTTATACTCGGTGATACCATCTAAAATCTCACTAACTAAATACTCTCCTTCATCAAAAGTACCTTCCAGAAAATGTACATTTAATCTATTATTATAAATAAATTGAAATGAAAGTACTTCAATATTATCATCTATCGGAAAATCATCCGATTTAATAGTTTTTTCAAACTTACTCAATGTCAATTTTAATTGTGTTTTATCCTGAATAAGATATAAGGATTCTAACAAATAATGATTTCCTCTAAGAAAAAATACCGGATTAAGAATGATCATTTTTGGGTTTTCATAGAAAAGATCAACCCATTTTTTAGAATATTTATAACAAGATAAAAAATCTTGAACCATAAAACTATACCACAAATGAGCTTTATATAACCATAGTTTTTCTCTAAAACCTAAAATATTCCAATCGTACTTGGGCAATTTACTTTCGAAATAATTAGTAATTACATTATGTTCCTTATCATTTCGCACATACCCGCTTTTTATCATCAAACCATACAACTGAAGTGACAGATTAGACAATCGACTTGTAAGCACATTTTTCATACTCAACATCTTTGCTTCTATGGTTAACTCATCTGCACGACTATTGATACTTCTTGTTATATATTGAGTTTCTATTACCTTTTCTAATTCTACTATTTCATAGGCAATATTATTCTCTTCGTTTTCTTTTGCTAAAGTTTTTGCTTTATCTAAAATCTTTAAACTTTGTTTATACAATCCTTTATGATATAAAATAGTAGCAAAATCAAGTTGTTCTCTTATTTGTGACCTGACATTCTGATGCAAAGGACTTAATCTAAGGCTGATCAAAATTTGTTTATATAAATGTGCTTTGAGATTAGATAATTGTTGTTTTTTTACAATCCCTTTAGCCACAATTAATTCTTCGTCTAAAGTTTCACTCTTATCTAAATGATTAAAAAGCGCTAAAAATTTAGAATCTGTATTTACACCAAGCCTGCCAACATATACCTTAAACTGTCGTTTTTCGGACTTAGATAGTGACTTCACTAAAACAAACAAAGGATCTTTTTGATCATTAGTCATTGTAAGAAAATATATTGTAATTAACTGATTAAAAAAGAGTTAAGTTTATTTAAAAACATTTCAACATTGTAAAACATGTAGCTAAATCCCTTCTTTTTGAATAACCAAAATATAAATTCGTAAGAGAATACTAAAACATCTTAGAATATATTTTCAAAAGAAATTATCAAAATTAACAATTCACATAATTCCTATGAGCGATAATAAAGTCCAAATTTTTGACACCACGTTAAGAGACGGAGAACAGGTCCCTGGTTGTAAATTAAATACGAAACAGAAGTTAGTGATTGCGGAGCGATTAGATCTTCTAGGAGTTGATGTAATAGAAGCTGGGTTTCCAGTTTCCAGTCCAGGGGATTTCACTTCTGTAAATGAAATTGCAAAAATTGTAAAAAACGCAACTGTTTGTGGATTAACAAGAGCCGTAGAAAATGACATTAAAGTGGCGGCAGAAGCTTTGAGATATGCCAAAAAACCAAGGATTCATACAGGAATTGGAACATCAGAATCACATATTAAATACAAATTTAATTCCACTCAAGACAAGGTAATTGAACGAGGAATTGCCGCAGTAAAATATGCTAAATCTTTTGTTGAAGATGTGGAGTTCTATGCAGAAGATGCTGGTCGTACAGATAATGAGTTTTTAGCCAAAGTTTGTGAAGCTATGATCAAAGCTGGAGCAACAGTACTTAATATTCCTGATACAACAGGTTATTGCCTACCAGAAGAATATGGTGAAAAAATAAAATATTTAAAAGAAAATGTAAAAGGTATTGATAATGTTATTATTTCTTGTCACTGTCATAATGATCTTGGGTTGGCAACAGCTAATTCTATTGCCGGAGCTATCAATGGTGCTAGACAAATAGAATGTACCATTAACGGTATTGGAGAACGTGCAGGAAATACTGCTCTAGAAGAAGTGGTAATGATTATGAAACAACATCCATATCTACACCTTAATACTGATATTAACTCTAGATTATTATACGACACTAGTTTAATGGTTTCTGAAAGTATGGGAATGATAGTACAGCCAAACAAAGCTATCGTTGGAGCAAATGCTTTTGCACATAGCTCAGGAATACATCAAGATGGAGTTATTAAAAATCGTGAAACATACGAAATTATTGATCCAGCAGAAGTTGGAGTTACGGAATCCGCCATTGTACTTACTGCTAGAAGTGGTAGAGCGGCATTAGCCTATAGAGCGAAAAAAATTGGATACGAATTAACAAAACTTCAACTAGATCAAGTGTACAAAGAATTCTTAAGCTATGCTGATAGAAAGAAAGAAGTAATTAATGATGATATTCATGAAATTATGAAAACTGTTCAAGTAGAAGCTGTCGCAGTAGCATAATTTTTTTCCTGATTACTTCCAGAATAACATAACATATGAAGAAGACATTATTTGATAAAGTTTGGGACGCTCATGTCGTCAAAGAAGTAGAGAATGGCCCTCAAATACTTTATATAGACCAACATCTTATCCACGAAGTTACAAGTCCACAAGCATTTAATGAACTTGAACAGCGTGGAATTCCTGTTTTAAGACCTAATCAAGTCGTTGCAACTGCTGATCATAATACACCAACCGTAGATCAGCATCTACCCATAAAAGATCCGTTATCTCGAAATCAGCTAGAGCAACTCACAAAGAATTGTGAGAAAAACAATATCACTCTTTATGGTCTTGGACATAAGTATAATGGAATTGTTCACGTAATGGCTCCAGAACTTGGTATTACACAACCAGGCATGACTATGGTTTGTGGTGATAGCCACACCTCTACCCACGGTGCATTTGGTTCTATTGCCTTCGGAATAGGAACCAGCCAGGTAGCCCAAGTATTTGCTAGTCAATGTTTATTACTACAAAAACCTAAAAGCCTTAGAGTAAGCGTAAATGGAAAATTACGATCTGGTGTACTACCAAAAGATGTTATACTGTACATAATTGCGAAACTAGGAACTAATGCTGGTACCGGATATTTCTGCGAATATGCAGGTAATGTATTTGAAGAGATGTCGATGGAAGGTCGTATGACCGTATGTAACATGAGTATCGAAATGGGAGCTCGTGGAGGTATGATTGCTCCTGATGAGACTACTTTCGAATATGTAAAAGGACGTGAGTTCGCTCCAAAAGGAGATGCATATGACAAAAAAGTAGCGTATTGGAAAACACTACCTACAGATCAAGGTGCTATTTTTGATAAAGAATACCATTTTGATGCAGCTGATATAGAACCTATGATTACCTATGGAACCAACCCTGGAATGGGGATTAAGGTTACTGAAAATATACCTTCAGAAAACAACGCTTCTTTCGAAAAATCATTAGCATATATGAATTTTGAAAAAGGACAATCTTTAATCAATCAACAAATTAATTACGTTTTTATAGGAAGCTGTACAAACAGTAGAATTGAAGATTTTAGAGTAGCAGCTAACTATATTAAAGGTAAGAAAAAAGCAGAAAGTGTAACAGCATGGTTGGTACCAGGATCACAACAAGTAGCTTCTCAAATTGTTGATGAAGGATTACACGATATTTTTGAAGAAGCCGGATTTAAACTAAGACAACCTGGATGCTCTGCTTGCTTAGCGATGAACGACGATAAAATACCTGAAGGAGCATATTGTGTTTCTACATCTAATAGAAATTTTGAGGGTCGTCAGGGACAAGGAGCTAGAACAATTCTTGCAAGTCCATTAATTGCCGCCGCGACAGCAGTTGAAGGAAAAATTATTGATATCACTAAACACCTAAATTAAAATTATGGATAAGTTTATCAAACTAACATCCACTGCAATACCATTGTCTATAGAAAATGTAGATACTGACCAAATCATTCCTGCTCGTTTTCTTAAAGCAACGGATCGAGAAGGTTTTGGAGAAAACCTTTTTAGAGATTGGCGTTTTCATAAAAACGGAAGTATTAATACCGATTTTGCACTAAATAACACCAATTACTCTGGTAGTATTCTAGTAGCGGGCGATAATTTTGGCTGCGGCTCTAGTAGAGAACATGCAGCTTGGGCTATTCATGATTATGGAATAAAAGTGGTTGTATCCAGTTTTTTTGCTGATATATTTAAGGGAAATTCACTAAACAATGGACTATTACCTGTTCAGGTATCGCCAGAATATCTTCAGGAACTATTTTCAGAAATCAAAAAAGATCCTTCTACGTCTATTGAAGTAGACTTAGAAGAACAGAAAATTACGATTCTTTCTTCAGGATCTTCAGCCAATTTTGAAATTAATAATTATAAAAAAATGTGCTTGATGAATGGCTATGACGACATTGATTTCTTAATTAGTAATCAATCAGAAATTGAAGCTTTCGAAAAAGCAAGGATATAATATACAAAGATCATAATTAGTTCATAGAAAACTATAAAGCTCATTATGATATAACAAACTACTTATGAAACTAGAAATTGCTGTATTATCAGGAGACGGAATTGGACCAGAAGTTACTGGTCAAGCCGTAAAAGCAATGGAAGCCATTGCGCATCGTTTTGATCATTTATTTACTTTTAAAGATGCTTTAGTTGGAGCTATAGCTATCGATAAAACTGGCAATCCATTACCAGATAAAACACTACAACTCTGTGCAGACACCGATGCAGTACTTTTTGGTGCTATTGGAGACCCCAAATATGATAATGATCCCAGTGCTCCTGTACGCCCAGAACAAGGATTATTGAGATTACGAAAAGAATTAGGTTTATATGCAAATATACGTCCGGTAAAAGCATATGAAACTTTGTTAGACAAGTCTCCTCTTAAAAGAGAAATAATAGAAGGTACTGATATTTCGATATACCGAGAGCTTACTGGTGGTATCTATTTTGGAAAAAAGCAGCTAAATGAAGAAGGAACAGTTGCTTCAGATTTATGTGAGTACTCCAAGGAAGAAATTGAACGCATCTCTCACCTGGCGTTTAAAGCAGCTCAAAAGAGAAGAAAAAAATTAACATTAGTAGACAAAGCTAATGTACTGGAATCTTCTCGTCTATGGAGGAAAGTAGTTACAGAAATTGCAAAAGAATATACTGATGTAGATTTAGATTTCTTATTCGTAGATAATGCTGCTATGCAAATGATTTTAAATCCTAGCCAATTCGATGTAATTTTGACAGAAAATATGTTCGGAGATATTATCTCTGATGAGGCCAGTGTAATTGGTGGTTCTATTGGCTTATTAGCGTCTGCTTCTGTTGGTGACACTTGTTGTATGTTCGAACCGATTCATGGATCCTATCCACAAGCAACAGGAAAAGGAATTGCTAATCCAATCGCGGCAATTCTTTCTGCAGCTATGTTATTGGAGCATTTTGATCTTATGGACGAAGCTAACGCAATAAAAGAAGCTGTAGAAAAGGCACTAGAGCTAAACATTACCACTCCTGATCTTAATAGTCTAAATCCTTTAACTACCGAAAAAGTTGGAGACTTTATATATGATTACATACTAAATCCAGAAGATTCTAATATCAATTTTGAAAATATACACGTAGGACAATCTACGATCATATAATATTAGTTATATATTTTTTTAAAAAGCAATCAGGTGGTTTCATCTGGTTGCTTTTATTTTTTATAATTGTTTTAAACATCAAGCTTAATTGGGCTTGGACTATATGGATATTAAGCTTATCAAAAACAGCCCTCATACACTATACAGTATACTCTCATATACTTCTCCGAAGGCTGAGGCTCTCGAAGCCGAAGAATCATGTATCTGGCTTCGACTACACTCAACCCTAACTTTTTTTCTATCACATAGAGAACCTTGAGCAGAGTCGAAGGGTCAGTTTTCATATTATTTCAAAAAAAATGAATTTTGATAGTAACATATTACAATCTCAAGACACTATATATTATAAAATAAAACCAAACGGGGAACTTTAGAAGAATAAAAATATAAAATTATTAAGGGATTTTAAACTGAAAAGCTCATTACCAAACAACTATTAAAACATTATAGTTTAATGACATTAAGAAGTTGTTAACAATCAGTTATTTAAACTATGGGATTACCTTATTCATATTATATTTGCGCCCTTCTTTTAAATACCAAAAGGTATAAACCCCAAAATGGAAGATTTAAATATAGTCAATTAATAATATTCAATTTTTTTAAATTATGAGTAAGTCATTGTTTTTTCTGTGTGTTTTAATTTCTAGTATTAGTGTTTTTGGACAAGATCATTATGAAAAGAAGTACTCACTTGGTCAACATTCTGGAGGTAAATGGTACAAGCTTATGAATTTTGATTTAAACGGAAATGGAAATCATAATTCAGTAAACATTTCTGTTAATTTTCACTACGTAAACACTTGGACAAAATATAATGGTACTGCAATCTTAAGACTTAGAGAAAATTCCACTAATGATTGGCAACACAAGGTTTCTGGAACAAATATGCCTGTTTTAAAATTCAAAAAAATATCTACCAAGGTATCTGAATTGTGGGCATTTTCTCAAAGTGGATGGGGGCATCTTTCCTTTACAGCTGTGGTTACTAAAGAAGCTCCGTTTATCGTCACTATAGCAGATACTCCTATAGAATCTTTAAACATCGACTCATTAGAAGATGTTCCAACAAAAGGCGATTGGTATTTTCCGTCTGGTAGAATAGAAATTGCTCAAGACGATAATCCAAATGAAGACAAAGGACTACTAATTACTGAAAAAAATAACTCTCAGAAAATTCACCTTCATCTTGCGGACAACGCAAGTGGTGAATATGGGTATTTATCCTTAGGAGGGCAAACTAGTTTAAGAGGAAATGGTAAACCATCCTATTTTGAAGGATTCGTTGGAATTGGTACAACAAATTCATCTGGTTTTAAATTAGCCGTAAACGGAAATATTAGAGCTAAAGAAATTAAAGTAGAAACCAATTGGGCGGATTATGTGTTTAAAGAAGATTACAACCTTCCTACCTTACAACAAGTAGAAGATCACATCAATACAAAAGGACACCTGATCAACATACCGTCCGCAGCAGAAGTAGCAGAAAATGGTATCCAATTAGGAGAAATGAATGCTAAACTTCTAGAGAAAATTGAAGAACTGACCTTGTACACGATTTCACAAGAGAAACGTATTAAATCCCTTGAAGACAAATTAAATAAAGTATTAGAAAATAACTAAATCTTAAAAGCATGAAAAAAATTATCTTATTGATACTTTGTATTACCAGTTTAGGATTAAACGCTCAAAATGAAATAAGCAAAACAGTTTCTGTAGATGGACCTGGTTGGAAAAAAGTTGCAAGACTTGATGGAGCGTATGGAAGAGGTTACAATGAAGTAACACTCTTAACTACTGGGGGTTCATCGACACCGAGAGTCGCTAAAATATCTTGGTTTAAAGGTTGGTCTGCTTATGGTGGTCTAAATCTTAGTTCAGTCAGTGACAATGGATATTGGTCTGATGCAAGAATTACTTATGATAGTACAAAAGCCTATTTAGAAATTAATTTTACTAGCGCAATACCAGTTTTAAAAGTCTATTTGGATCAATCTGCTTGGATAGGAGGAGACATTTTAGAAGGCATACTTCCCGTTGGCTCAGGTACGGTACTACTAACTGCAAAATTTGGAAGATTGAATTATGGAGAAAATGATTTATACTTAAGTTATGATGGGAATTTAGGTATAGGCAAGTCTAATCCGACCAAAAAATTAGATGTTAACGGCTCAATAGCTAGTCAAGAATTTCTAAGTGTTCAAAAAGGAGGTAGTTATTTAGTAAGTCTTAATGGACAAGAGCACGGATATATTACAGGAAGAAATTCTAGTTTTGAAAATAAATTTCTGATTGCGTCAAATGGAAATACATTTTTCAATGGAGGAAACGTAGGAATTGGAACCACAACTCCTGCTTATAAACTAGATGTTACCAGTACAGTTAGAGTTGGAGACGATAATTGGGGTGCTTTAATTATAAATGGTAAAGCAAAAAATGATTGGCTTTTTAACGCCCATAATGATGGAAATACTTTCGGTATAAGAACACAACGAGATAATGGAGAAGCTAGTTGGTCATATCAAATAATGACATTTCAACGTTCAACAGGTAATGTAGGTATCGGCACCACAACTCCAGACGCTAAACTAGCCGTAAATGGAAACATCCACACCAAAGAAGTAAAAGTAGATCTAATCGGCTGGGCGGATTATGTATTTAAAAAAGATTACAACCTCCCTACCCTACAACAAGTAGAAGATCATATCATAGAAAAAGGTCATTTAATCAACATCCCGTCAGCGGCAGAAGTAGAGAAAAACGGAATCCAATTAGGCGAGATGAACGCTAAACTTCTAGAGAAAATTGAAGAACTGACTTTATATACTATTGCGCAGGAGAAAAAGCTATACACTCAACAAAAAGAAATAGAAGTCCTCAAAAAACAAAACACCAAGATCAATGAATTGGAACAAAAATTAAATACCCTTTTAAAAACGAAGTAATTATGATTGAAAAGATAATTAGAATTTCTGTAGTAAGCTTTTTGTTTACATCGAGTATTATTGCGCAAAGTTTAGATACTGATGCACAGAATAATGGAGCAATGACCATTGGAAATGGTACTGGCACATTGATGCAATTTGCAGGAGCTCAGAAAGGAACGGATGATACCAATCAGTCGCAAGGTGGATTTGGTATTGTTACGGGCTCTAATCAAATTTCTCCAGTTGTATGGATGTATGGAAATACGGAGAAAAATGCTTTTCAGATTAAAAGAAAAGGATATGGGACTACAGTTCAAAGTGGAGTCACTCTATTTCAAGTAGGTGCAAATGGTAATGTCGGTATTGGAACAATAACTCCTGCTTATAAACTAGATGTTACCAGTACAGTTAGAGTTGGAGACGATAATTGGGGTGCTTTAATTATAAATGGTAAAGCGAAAAATGATTGGCTTTTTAACGCCCATAATGATGGAAATACTTTCGGTATAAGAACACAACGAGATAATGGAGAAGCTAGTTGGTCATATCAAATAATGACATTTCAACGTTCAACAGGTAATGTAGGTATAGGCACCACAACTCCAGATGCCAAACTAGCCGTAAATGGAAACATCCACACCAAAGAAGTAAAAGTAGATTTAATCGGTTGGGCAGATTATGTGTTTAAAGAAGATTACAACCTCCCTACCCTACAACAAGTAGAAGACCATATCTCTAATGAAGGTCACTTGATCAATATACCATCCGCGGCAGAAGTAGCAGAAAATGGTATCCAATTAGGAGAAATGAATACTAAACTTCTAGAGAAAATTGAAGAATTGACCTTGTATACTATTGCGCAGGAGAAGCAATTGAAATATTTTAAAAATGTAACTAAATCGTCTAAAGAAGCTATTAAAAAATTAAAACTTGAAAATGTCCATTTAGAAGACAGGCTTTCAAAATTAGAAGCCATGTTCATGGCTTTAGAAAAGTAACTTATTTTGTGCTTTAAAAAAGCACAGAGTACTTCCAACGATATTACCTATTAACAAAACTGTTATATCAATGAAAAAACCAATTAACTTAATAATTACCTTAGTACTACTATTAATTAGTGATTTATTATTTTCCCAAGATCCGAATGATATTCCTAAAATTTTCCCTGCTTCTCCAGAAGCATCTAATTTAGGTAGATTTGGAGAGATACCAGTAAATTTATCAGTGGGGATGGCTAACTTTTCTGTTCCTGTATATACCATTGAGGAACCAGGTTTTCAACTCCCTATTTCTGTGAATTATCAACATAATGGTTTAGTTGTTGATCAAATACCGGGACATTTGGGAATGGGATGGAGTTTAAGTTCTGGTGGAATGATCACTAGACAAATGAAAGGACGTCCGGATGAAGATCCTGCTGGATATATAGGGAATCAAATGACAGGGAAAAATATAGTAATTCCTTACATCAATAATCTATTAACTCCACAAAGAGAAAGTGATGTTAATCAATTAGCATCAGAAAATCTTATCGATTTACAACCCGATAAATTTATTGCAAGTGCAGGGAATATGAACGTCACGTTCTATTTTGATGAAAATAGAAATCCTGTCATAAAACCTTATAAACCATATAAAATTGAGTTCATAAATAATGATTTCTCGTTAAATCAGGGCATAAAAATAACGGATGACAATGGTATTCAATATTTTTTCCAAGAAAAAGAAACAACTAAACGTACACTACCAATATCTTTAGGTGAAATTGCAGGTTCAATGAGGGATGGCTATACATCTGGATGGAAGTTATCGAGAGTTGTATTAATAAATAATGAAGAGATAACCTTCAATTATGATGCGACCTTACATTATCAAAGTACGAAATCTCAAAGTTTTAAAGAATGGATCGAAGGAGATTCAAATTGCTTCGGTAGTCCATTATCTACCTCAACACGTAATTATGAAATAACTTCTAAAATCATAAAAAACATAACGTTTCCAAAAGGAAAAATAGAATTTGAAAATACTATTGTAACTCTTTCTGACAACAACGATAATAAAAACAGATATTTATCTCATCTTGATAAAATACATATTATTAATCAAAGTGATAAGCTAATAAACACCTATGACTTTTATTATGATGATCTAAACAAAACAAGAAAGCTTTTAACTCAAGTTAGGATTAATAACGATACTAAGAATTTATATGATTTTGAATACTATGGGTCACCACCTGATAACATTAATTTTTACAAGCAAGATTTTTGGGGTTATTACAACTCAAATCCAAATAATTTTTTGATTAATTCTTACAATACATTCGATGTTTATGGAGGAAGAAAACCAGATTTTGAAAAAACAAGAATAGGTGCTCTTAAAAAAATCATATACCCTACAAAAGGTTCTTCAGAAATTGAATATGAACTCAACTCAGTAGAAGCTGAAACTAATAGTGTTCCTTATACATGTCAAAATGCTGAATTAGAAGTTGTGGGTAGTAGATATGTTGGGTTAAATTGGTTAGAGCAAAATGGAGGAGAAAGTTACAAAACTGAGAGCTTAACTTTTACAGTTGAAGAAGGGCTTCAATATGTTTCAATCTATATGAATCTTAAAAAAATAGCTAATGGTAATAATCCTTTTCAAAATTTTGTATACGGAAAAGCAAGTGCATCCTTAACAAATATAGATGGTGTAAATGTAGGTTGTGCAGACATACAATGTTATAGTGGCCCTCCAGGCGAAGATGGATGCGATGGTGTATTTCGTTCTATCGGAGGACCAACACATTTTTCTCCTGGAGAAAAAAGTTTAAGTAGACGCTATAGATTAAAACCTGGAACATACATCTTAAAGGTAGAAGTTCAAAATTATGGTGTCCAATTTGATACAGGAATGGTTATAACAGCTTCTGCTACTGTATCAAAAGAAACTGCCCAGGAAACGACGACAGAGACTGCTGGTATAAGAATTTCTAAAATAAAAAACTGTCCAAATAATAGTAATTCTGAATGCATCGAAAAAGAATATCTATATGAAGACGAGAATGGAACAAGTTATGGGAAGTTATTTAGAAAACGAAATATAACAAAATATAGATTAAATGAAGTAAATAACACGATTGGAAATGGTGTTTGCGGCGCTATTTATGATGTGTATTCTAGTAGTAGTAATGTCCCTTTAGGATATTTTACAGGCTCTCATGTTTTTTATGATACAGTTATTGAAAGGATTAAAGGAAGCAACAATAGTTACCTAGGTTTTACTAAAAAAGAATTTATATGTAGTCCAGTAGAACAAAACTTAACTTTCCCTTTTTTAGATGTTGATAATAAAGAATTTAAAAATGGAAAACCATTAAAAGAAGAAATTTATAATAACTCTTCTCCCATTCCTATTTCTACTAAAGAATATAGGTATGACTTTGATGGTGATGGAACCCCTCTCAATAGTATAAATCAACGTGTTTACATCCTTAATATTGGTGTATCCACAGCTAATAATACTGAGTCTGGTTCAAATGGATATACAAGTAACAATACCATCTTTAGAAACAATATAGATCGTGAATGGTTAACTACTGAAATAAGCACAGAACTATTAAACAATTCTAACCTTATCCGTATTAAAAATTATAACTATTCGAATCCTCAAGGACATATACAAGAACAAGAAGTAATCGATAGTAGAAATGAATCTTATAAAACTAGTTATGAATACCCATATACATTAAATAGTACTATAAATAATGATTTGATAATTAAAAATAGAGTAGCTACACCACTAAAAATAACAGTTACAAAAAATGATTTTCCATTATCTAATCAAGAAACATCTTATCGTGAATGGAGCAGTAATATTATAAGTCCAGAATATATAAAATCGTCTAAAAATGAAAATGTATTAGAAAATCGTCTTCAGTATTACGACTATGATGATCAAGGAAACCCATTAGAAGTTTCTAAAGCTGATGGTGCTCATATCAGTTATATCTGGGGATACAACAAACAATATCCGGTAGCAAAAGTAGAAAATGCTACTAGAGCTGAAATCGAAGCACTATCCGGATTTGGAGCTGATTTCCATACGGGATCCGGCGGATTAACTGCTGTTCAGGAAACTAGACTAAGGAGTTTACCTAATGCTATGGTTAGTACTTATCTATATGAACCTTTAATAGGCGTCACCAGTATGACAGATCCACGAGGATATACCATGACCTATCATTATGACGAGTTTAATAGATTAAAATTCGTAAAAGATGCAGATGGTAATCTGGTATCAGAAAATCAATATAACTACAAAAACTAAGTAACGGATGAAAAATATTATAGAACATAGTATAATGGCCCTACTAGTTTTAGTAGGTATGACTGCTACTGCTCAGGTAGCGGATACAGTAATAATAGAAGATGAAACCATAAATGCATCCAGTGATCCAGCATTGCTGAATGTAAGAGCTGGTCAATCGATCACAATTAAGCCAAACACTTGGATACAATCAGGAACTGTTTTTACAGCAATTGTAACAGCAGACGCATATATACCACATATTTTAAATACAGACGAAAATTATGTATTTACTAGAGCTTTTCAATCACCGATCACAGAAACTATGTTATTGGATCCTACTATTGGAATCAAAAACAATAGTGATGTAATAGAAAATATCACGTATTTTGATGGATTAGGTCGTGATAAACAACAAGTTGATATCAAAGCCTCTCCAGATAAAAAAGATATTGTAACCCATATTGATTATGATGACTATGGGAGACAGGACAAACAATATTTACCTTTCGAAAGACAAGCTGGAGATGTAGGAAGTTATACTACTGTGGATATTACTGATAATATTAATATATATTATCAGACTAAATACCAGGAAGATTTCACGGGAGTAACTACAGCGAATATTAATGCCTATTCGGAAAGTATTTTTGAAGCATCTCCACTAAACAGAGTTTTAGAACAAGGAGCTCCAGGAAAAGATTGGAAAGCAGATGATCAAGTGGATACTGATCATACGATTAAATTTGATTGGACTACCAATGAAGCAGATGAAGTGGTCTATTTTAAAGTAAATTTTCATCTAGATAACACAGAGGTACCTATCTTAGTAAAAGATGCGTACTATGACCCTAATGAACTAATGGTTACCATTACCAAAGATGAAAATTGGCAACCTGGACAAACATACCCAGAAGATCATACAACCAAAGAGTATACAGATAAATTAGGACGAGTAGCGTTGAAACGTACTTTTGATCAAGGAGTATCGCACGATACGTATTATGTATATGATGATTTTGGGAATTTGACCTATGTAATCCCACCAAAGGTTGATATTACAGACGGAGTATCTCCAGAAGAACTTTCCGAACTGTGTTATCAATATAAATATGATCGTAGAAATCGATTGGTAGAAAAGAAAATACCAGGTAAAGGATGGGAATATATTATCTATAACAAACTAGATCAGCCGATTCTTACTCAAGATGCAGTACAACGACCCAAAAGAGAATGGCTTTGTACCAAATATGATGCATTTGGTAGGGTCGTATTTACGGGGCTAGAAAAGTTTCCTTGGGATACGACTAGAGCAGGCTTACAAAACAATCTTGACAACGATACGATACCAGAGTATGAGGATAGAACTGATGGTTTTATAGATGTAAATGGAACAAAATTGTATTATAGTAATAACACTTTTCCTGGTGGAGGCGATATTCTTACGATCAATTACTATGATAATTATGACTTTGATTGGGATTATGGAGGAGGATTTATATATCATCCAGATCTTAATAATGCATATGATCAACCGCACGCCACAAGTTTAAAAGGATTAGCAACAGGATCCAAGGTTCGCATATTAGGAACGGATAAATGGATTGTCTCTTATACTTTATATGATAAAAAGGGCAGACCCATCTATGTTGCAAGTTTTAACGAATACTTAGGAACAGTAGATATTGTAAGTAGCAAGTTAGATTTTGCAGGAAAAGTAGAAGAAACAACAACAATACATCGTAAAACAGGTCAAGCAGAGATACGAACAATTGATACCTTTACCTACGATCATATGGGTAGATTGTTAGATCAAAAACAAACCATTAATAATCAAGCAGAAGAACACCTCATAGCTAATACTTATGATGAATTAGGGCAATTGGAGTCTAAAGAAGTAGGCGGTGGATTACAAGATGTAGATTACACTTATAATGTACGAGGATGGTTAAACAAGATTAATAATGACAACAAAAATGACAATGATTTGTTTGATTTTAGTATCGCTTATAACGATATTACGGATGTGACTAAAAAACTATATAATGGTAATATAAGTCAAACTAGTTGGAGTACTGCAAGTGTTAATAATACTAGCAATCCAGAAAGCAGCCAATATATATATAGCTATGATGCACTAAACCGTATTAAAACCGCTATTGACAATACAGGTAATTATGATCTATCCAATGTTACATATGATAAAAACGGAAATATCTTAAACCTAGAAAGAAAAGGAAACCTTAATACAGCGGTTACTAGTTTTGGTGTTATGGACAACTTAACCTATACCTACAACGAAAATGGAATAGGAAATCAATTATTAAAAGTGGTTGATGCAGCAAATGATTTGCAAGGCTTTAAAGATAGTCTAACAAATGAAAATGATTATCTTTATGATGATAATGGAAATATGACTAAGGACGGTAACAAAAATATTACTGCAATCACTTACAATCATCTCAATCTACCGACAAGGGTTGTGTTTCAATCCTTTGGTACAGAACCTGATAAGTATATTGCGTATATCTATGATGCAACTGGAATTAAGTTAGAAAAACAAGTACAAGAAGCTGTAATTTTGGATAATAGCGGAGTCGTTCCTACATATGGTACCAATACTATAATAACAGAATACGCTGGTAATTATATCTATAAAGGAAATCAAACTGGCGGAGGCGGCTCTAGCTCTTTTAGAGCATCAAATAGCGGTATTATCACCAGTTTAGAGTTTATGAATCACCCAGAAGGGTATGTAGAGCCTAATGGAACCAATGGATTCGATTATATCTACCAATACAAGGACCATTTAGGAAATATTAGATTGTCTTACTCAGATAAAAATAAAGATGGAGATATTGATATAATTTCGGGTTCTGCGGAGAATGAAATCATAGAAGAAAAAAATTATTATCCTTTTGGAATCGAACATAAGGGTTACAATAATGTGATATCTGGAGTTCCACACAATTATAAATATAATGGTAAAGAGCATCAGCAAGAACTTGGTCTTGATTGGTATGATTTTGGTTGGAGAAACTACGATGCTTCTGTTGGACGCTGGATGAATATTGATCCACACTCTGAAAATTATTCTTCTTTAAGTCCTTATAATTCTTTTGCAAATAACCCTATATCTTTTGTAGATCCTGATGGTAGAGATTTATTGTTCTGGCAACAAAATGATGATGGAGAATGGGAACAAGTTCAATTTGATCAATTGAGTAAAGAAGTTCAAGAATCTTTGACTGCTTTTGCGAAAACCGATGAAGGTTTTAGCTTCTTGTCTAATTTCGCAAATGAAGGAGATAAAATAGGTGATGTTGAGTTTGGAGAAACTGGTCAATATGCAAAGCACGAGTTGTCTTTTGGAGAGTTCAACTATTATGGTGGAGCAAGTGGTTCTTCAAAAGCTAAGCAAAAAAATGGAGATGATAAACTAACCTTTGAGTGGACACTTAATTCAGCTTATCGAGGTGATCAAAAAAGTGATGGTATCGACCCAACAGCATCTAATGCGATAACTAATGGACACGAAGCATTTATTCATTATTCACAATATATTGATGAATTGATAGAAGCTTTTGATAGTGGTGATATGGATAGAGTTAATGAAATTTTTAAAGAAAGAAAGGCAATAGCAAGAAACGGTGGAGGAAGATCTGAACACAATGATTTTCTAGATAGTAAATCCGAATTTAAACAAATGAGAACTTATTTAACTCAGTTAAAAAAGGTTTTAAATCCATCAAGCGTTAATAAAGCTTTGAAAGCACATAATAAGAATTTAGAAAGAAGAAGAAATTAGAATGAAATATTTATTATCCATTTTCATAATTATTCAGTTCTTTTCTTGTAGTCAGAAAACTACAATTAATGAAACATATTATTATAGCATCTTTGATGAAGAAAATAATGTCAAAGGTTATTTTAAAAGAATTATAACAAATAACAAAAACAAAAGAGTAGATTCAATTTTTCGTTATGATAAACAAAAAGAATTACAAAATACTCGCCTTGAGGAATTTAGTATAAAAGAAGGAGTTGTAAAATCCTCTAATGGGAGAGATTTATTAATAATAAGTAAAAAAGACTCTTGTTATTCTCATTTTAGCACATCAAATAATGAATATAAATCTTGTTATTTAGGTAAGTCAAAGCTAAACTTGACAGATATGGCTTATGATAATTCTTATAAATTTCTAATTACCGAAATTATAACAGATGGTTTATCGAATTACAGATATTATGATGAAGATTTTGTATTACTTAGACAAGAATATAAGGATGGTTTTTTAGATTATTATAGAATAGATAGAGTCAATAAAATAGAAGGCCTAAAATAGAAATTTTCATAAAATTTTAAAATCAAAACCGTCCAAGTGGCGGTTTTTTTTATGTTCTAACTATAATGAAGTATCGTCATATTATCGAGGTTCAAACCAATTACCTCGTTATTTTCCATTACAGTTTTGATACCTGATATTCTAGATGAATAATTTTTTACTTTACTAACTATACCTTCTGTTTTTCCTTTTACTAGACATCTAAAATTAGTAAGACCATTAATATTATTAAGATCATCAAAATCTAATTCAAAAGGATGAAACACATCAACTTTTATGATTCTCTCGTATAATCCTTCAATAGTATAGTTTTGAAAATACCAGCTCCTGTCTCGTCCTAAAAAAAGTTTACATATTTTATATAATTATCTAAAATAGATTTACAACTTATTCTTAATCCTATTATTGGTTTACAATCCAGTATGATTAATAAATAAAACTTTAACACTACTATAACAAAATTTGCTAAAAACAAGCGAAACCTACTTATGTAAGTACTCAGGGTGTACTTACATAAGTGGGTACGTAAACATAAAACCTTCGTGTTGGGTACTTATGCAAATAGGTACTCTTAACAGAGAATCAGGCATGGGGTACTTCCAAAACAGGATAGAGGTACGTCAAACAGAGGCATGACTAGGTAAAAACAGAAGTACCACTTCTGTCAGAGCTAAGTGGTACTTTCATCAGAGCTTAGTGTAACCTGTGTTTGAGGTACCCACTTGGTACTTCGATAGTAGGGAGAGGGTACATATGAAACACCCCATTAGGCAACCATGTTATGTTAATTTTTTAACAGGTAGGTATACTAGACATGCTTGCACCAACTTCAACTTGGGCTAGAAGAGATATAAAAAGTGTTCATTGGACTTCGGCTACGCTCAGTCCTCGTTTTTTTAATACATCTGGAATCACAAACAGAATCTAGAAGTGAGTCGCTAAGTTTTTTGTACCTTCTATCCATGAAGACTTTTGTATTCCTTTTGACGCTATTACCAATTCTATCTTTCTCCCAAGATCTTGATAAACACCGATGGGAGGATCGCTTGATTTTGGTATTATCAGACTCCTATAAAAACCCCAAATTAGTTAAACAACTAAAGGAATTTAAAAACAAATCGAAAAATCTACAGGATAGAAAGCTAATAGTATATCAGATAACACCTAACTCCTATCAAACAGGAATAGATAAAAACACATCTACCAAAAGTAATGCTGTTTACAAGGGGTATAATCCATCTAATGAAGACTTTAAAATTATCCTAATTGGATTAGATGGCGGTATAAAATTAAAGTCAAACAAGGTATTATTATCTACACAAATTTTTGACCAAATCGATCAAATGCCAATGCGTAGACAAGAATTGAGAATTAAAAATTAAACCAATCAGTTTATTATCTACAATAGATTCCAGATCAAGTCCGGAATGACATAACTTATTTAGAATCCTTATCATTTTCTGTGGATTCCGAATCAAGTCCGGAATGACATATGCTCACGTTCTGCGATAATTTTTAACTTAGCTGCACAAATTAAACAGTCTTCAAATACGCTAACACATTCTCTTCTATCCTACTATCAATATTAGAAACATCCGCTTTTTCAAAAGAAGTTCCTGTTATATTCTCGAATAACTCAATATAACGATCTGATACAGAATTTATATACTCATTACTCATATCTGGAATTTGTTGTCCTTCTTTTCCCTGGAAACCATTACTGATTAACCATTGTCTTACAAACTCTTTGGATAATTGTTTTTGAGCTTCTCCTTTTTGCTGTCTTTCTTCATATCCTTCTGCATAAAAATAACGCGAAGAATCCGGAGTATGGATTTCATCTATCAAGACTATTTTTCCATCTTTTGTTTTTCCAAATTCATATTTGGTATCTACCAAGATCAGCCCTCTTTCTGCAGCAATCTCTGTTCCTCTCTGGAATAATTTTCTAGTATAATCCTCAAGAACTATGTAATCCTCTTCAGAAACAATGCCTTTTGCTAAAATTTCTTCTCTAGAGATATCCTCATCGTGCTCTCCATTATCAGCTTTAGTCGATGGAGTAATAATAGGTTCGGGAAACTTATCATTTTCCTTCATCCCATCAGGCATGGCAACACCACACAAAATTCTTTTACCAGCCTTATATTCCCTAGCAGCGTGACCAGATTGGTATCCTCTAATCACCATCTCTACCTTAAAAGGATCACAAAGATGCCCTACAGCTACATTAGGATCTGGAGTAGCGATTAACCAATTAGGTACTAAATCTTCTGTAGCCTTCATCATCTGAGTAGCAATCTGATTCAGTATTTGTCCTTTAAAAGGAATCCCTTTTGGCATGACTACATCAAATGCAGATAAACGATCTGTAGCAATCATTACCAACAGATCATCATTTATATTGTATACTTCTCTTACTTTTCCTTTATAAACAGATTTCTGTCGAGGAAAACTATAATTTGTATCTGTAATCGTATTCATAATAGTATCTTAGTTGTGGAGTATGTGAGTATCTTAAAAATAAATAATGGTGACTACTCGTTAGATTTTGATTTTAAATGTCTTTTAAATGAGGTTATCATTTTGGATAATTCGGTAATATCTGATCTATTTCTTTCATCCTGATCTTCCCTAATAAAACCTCTTAATTTTGCTTTAGTACTGCAAACAATACATTCATGCGCACTATCCCAAGCCATTTGAAGATATCTATTAAACTGAGCATTAGAACTTGCAGAGCCTTCTGCTATATTTAATGCTACCGAATCCGCTGCTCTAATGAACTGAGAAGCTAATCTATACATTTCTTCCTTCGGAAAAGAAGCTATCTGATTATTTACCGATTCCCCAAACTCAATAGCTTTATTGTAAATAATTAAATCTTCAAATTTAAAATGATACTTACTTTTCAATGTATCTCCTTTTAATATCAAAATAATACAACAATCTTTACAAAACTTAGAATATATTTTATTGAAAGGCTCACCTCTCAAAAACTCACATATTCACCTCTAAATTAATCGTTTCTGTTTTCTATTTCTTTATATGCCGCAATCACCTTTTTTACCAATTTATGACGGATCACGTCTTTATCATCTAAGTGTATTACTCCAATTCCCGAAACTCCTTTTAACACTAATAATGCTTCTTTTAGACCAGATGTTACTCTACGCGGTAAATCAATCTGTCCAGGATCACCGGTAATCATAAATTTTGCATTTTTACCCATACGGGTCAAGAACATCTTCATTTGAGCATGCGTGGTATTTTGTGCTTCATCTAGAATTACAAACGCATTATCCAAAGTACGTCCTCGCATAAATGCCATCGGAGCAATTTGTATCACTCCTTTTTCTATAAAACTTTCTAGTTTTTCTGGAGAGATCATATCGCGTAATGCATCATATAATGGCTGCATATACGGATCCAATTTTTCCTGTAAATCTCCAGGTAAAAATCCTAAATTCTCTCCTGCTTCTACTGCAGGGCGTGTAAGTATGATTCTCTTTACTTGTTTTTCTTTCAATGCTTTCACAGCTAAAGCAACACCTGTATATGTTTTACCAGTTCCTGCAGGTCCAATAGCAAAAACCATATCATTCTTATACGTCAATTCCACCAACTTACGCTGATTTGCTGTCTGCGCTTTAATCGCCTTACCTCCTACTCCGTGAACAAGTGTTTCTCCACTAACAGCAGAAGTTTCATAATCGGCCTTAGTATCACTAGTAAGTACACGTTCTATAACATTCTCATCAAGTTTGTTGTATTTTCCAAAATGTTCCAAAAGCATATTAAGGCGTGCATCGAATTCCTCGAGCATCTCCTCATCACCATATACTTTCATTTTACTTCCTCTAGCTACAATTTTTAACTTAGGAAAGTATTTTTTCAATAATTGGATATTACTATTCTGAAGTCCGAAAAACTCCCGTGGATTGATTTCTGTCAGTTCAATAATAAGTTCGTTCAAAAGCTATAGAAATTTTAGTATGATTTGTTTTTTGGATTGACTAAGTTTGTGCTCCCAATAGCTATTGGGATTGTTTGAAGTTTTTGTCGGGGAATCAAAAATGAAAAACGTATTACAAGTTGGATTTTGTTAAAGATCATAAAGAATATTAGTGGTCTAAAATGATAAACTCATATGTTTTTATTGGTTGATTTCTAGATTCAAAAAAACTTTGAATAACTTCATAGCAAATTTACATATTTTTAAGCGCTTATAATTAAAAGATATTAACAATTCTTATAGATGCCAATAATAACTTTAACTACTGATTTCGGAATCAAAGATCACTTTGTGTCTGCGGTTAAAGGTGCTATCTATACGGAATTACCTGAAGCTACAATTGTTGATATTTCTCACGAAATCTCACCATTTCATATTACTGAAGCTGCCTATATTATCCAAAACGCTTATAAAAGCTTCCCGAAAGGAAGTATTCATATCGTTGGTATCGATAGCGAACTTAATCCAGAGAACAAACACATTGCAGTACAACTAGATGATCATTATTTCATCTGTGCTAATAACGGTTTGATTTCATTAATTGCTTCAGAATTTAGACCCGAGAAAATAGTAGAGATAAATATACATGATGCTATTGGAACCAATTTCCCTGTATTAGATGTTTTTGTTGCTGTGGCTTGTCATATTGCACGTGGGGGAACACTAGAGGTTATTGGGAAATCTATTTCTGATATTAAACTAATTAAAGGAATCACTCCTATTGTAAATCTTGGTGATAAGCAGATCGTAGGAAGCATAATATATATTGATAATTACGGGAACTTAATTACAAATATTACCCGCAAATTGTTCGATGATATAGGTAAAGGAAGAGCGTTTAAAATTACAGCAAGAAGTGCTGTATTTAGTACAATATATGAACGCTATAGTGATGCCATAAATTTCAATATAGAAAAAAGCAAACGCGAAGAAGATGGAAAAAAATTAGCTGTATTTAATTCATCTGGATATTTAGAATTAGCAATTTATAAAAGTAACCCAAAAACTGTAGGAGGTGCCTCAAGTCTGTTTGGATTGCACTTTCGAGATACAGTAAGTATTACTTTTGAATGATCCATAATTCTTTTAAATTTTAAAATACTAAAATAACAATGATCATAAGAATCGTGAAATTAGGTTTCATTCCAGAACAAATCGATGCTTTTTTGGAGAATTTCCATCAAAACAAGGATAAAATTCGAAATTTTGAAGGATGCACACACTTAAAACTAATAAGAGATATCCATAAAACCAATCAATTTTTCACCTACAGTCATTGGGAATCTGAAGAACATCTCAATAACTACAGAAACTCTTCGTTATTTAAAGGTGTTTGGGCAAATACCAAAAATAAGTTTAACCAAAAACCAGAAGCTTGGAGTGTTCAAGAAATATAGATAGTATCTTTCTACCTTTGGTAAAAAGAGTCTACTAAATTCTTATTTTCACCGTAAACTAATTCATAAAAAACGACAATACAAAAATATGCTTGCAGTTATAAGAAAAGAAATCAATACATTTTTTGCCTCCTCTGTAGGGTATTTAGTAATAGGTATATTTTTAGTTCTTAATGGACTTTTTTTATGGGTATTTAAAGGGCAGTTTAATATTTTGGATAGTGGTTTTGCAGACCTTTCGCCATTTTTTCTGATTGCTCCTTGGATTTTGTTGTTTTTGATTCCTGCAATAACCATGAGAAGTATTGCAGAAGAAAGAAAACAAGGGACCTTAGAACTTCTAATAACAAAACCGCTCCCAGGCTGGCAGATAGTTTTGGGAAAATATTTTGGAAGTCTTTTACTCATTATTATTGCTCTAATCCCCAGTTTACTATATGTAATCACAGTACATCAGTTGGGAAATCCAATAGGGAATATAGATATTGGTAGTACGATAGGATCTTATATTGCTCTTTTATTACTCTGCGGTGCTTATACGGCTATAGGGACGTTTTCATCTTCCATAACAAACAATCAGATTGTAGCATTCTTAGTAGGTGTATTTTTATGCTTTCTGTTTTATTTTGGATTTAATGGATTAGCAGACTACCAATTGCTTGGAGCTACGGATTACACTATCGAACAAATCGGAATTCAATTACATTACGAGCGTATTAGTCAAGGGATTATAGATACAAGAGATATTGTGTATTTTATCAGTATTATTGGATTTTTCGTATTTCTCACAACCATTATACTACGACAATATCCTTTAAAAACTATTCTAAAATTTGCCTCTTTTGCTGCCATTGCAGTTATTATACTTAACATAGGAGGAAATTCTTTGTATAATCGTTTTGATCTTACTGCGGATAATCGTTTTACGCTGTCTGAAGCAACCGAAAACTTGCTAAAAGAAGCAGAAGTCCCAATTTCTATAGACGTTTTATTAGAAGGTGATTTTCCATCAGAATTTAGAAAGCTACAAGGAGAAACTAAACAAATTCTAGAAGAGTTTAATGCTATAAACTCTAATATCCAGTATGTTTTTACAAACCCAATAGAGGAAGAAGAATTTAGAAAAGAGACCTTAGAGGAATTACAAAGATTAGGATTGACTCCTATGGAAGTTAGTGTCCAAGAAAGCGGGAAAACTGAAATTGAAACTGTTGTTCCTTGGGCCATTATGAATTATCAAAATCGAAGTGTTAAAGTAGCTTTGGTAAAAAATACAATTGGAGCCACTACCGAAGAAAGAGTCAACAACTCTATTCAACAATTAGAATATGTTTTTGCTGATGCTCTAAAAAAGCTAATCCATCCCAAAAAACATAAAATTGCCGTAATAAAGGGGAATGGACAATTACCTGATGTAAAAATAGCAGATTTTGTAAAAACGCTTCAGGAGTATTATTTTGTTGGGGCTTTTACTTTAGATTCGGTTGCTTCCAATCCCGAAAAAACATTACAAGATTTACAAAAGTTTGATCTCGTAATTAATGCAAAACCAACAAAATCATTTTCTGAAAAAGAAAAATATGTATTAGATCAGTTTATTATGAACGGTGGAAAATCGCTGTGGCTAGTAGAATCAGTTGGCATGGAGATTGACAGCTTATTTACACCTCAATCTCAAGGATCGGCTGTAGCATTTATGCAAGATTTAAAACTTGGAGATGCATTATTTTCTTATGGAGTAAGAATTAATCCGGTTATAGTAAATGACCTCTACTCTGCTCCATTAATGCTTGCCTCTGGCCAAGGAAATGATACTCAATTTACTCCACATCCATGGTTTTATGCTTCGTTAACAAAAAACAGCGGAAATCATCCTATTGTTAAAAACATAGAATCTGTGAAGTTTGAATTTTCGAACCAAATAGATACTTTAAAAAATGATCTAACTAAGACCATATTATTAACCAGTTCTGAAAGATCAAAATTAGAAGGAATACCAACAGAAATAAGACTTGACAATATTATCGGGCAAAAACCAGATATTACTGGTTATACCGAAGGAAATCATAACCTGGCTGTCTTGTTAGAGGGAAGTTTTAAATCTGCATATAAAGATCGTGTAAAGCCATTTAAAATTATTGATGGAAAAGATATCAGTATTGAAACTAAAATGGTAGTAATTGCGGATGGTGATGTGATTAAAAATGGCATTAGAAAAGGAAGGCCAATCACCTTAGGATATGACCCCTATTTAAATCTGCAATACGGAAATAAGGAGTTTTTATTAAACACCGTTAACTATTTACTAGATGATTCTGGACTAACCCAAGTAAGAGGTAAAGAAATAAACATTGCCTTCTTAAATATAGAAAAAGTAGTAGCAACTAGAAGTTTTTGGCAGATAATCAACATCGTGGTTCCACTAATAATTTTAGGGCTATTTGGAGTTGGGTTTTCTTTTCTTAGAAAAAGAAAGTATCAAAAATAGTGCTACATTTTAAATCGATCAGAAAACCCTTTGTTAAGAACTTTCTGATCAAAACAACTAATTTAATCAATTAAATACAGCACTGTCCATTTTGTACGGTACCAAAACAAACTGCTCCACTAGGACTTGGAACTGCACAATTGATTCCATCAATATCTACAAGATAAAATCTGTAACATCCTCTTTGGCAATCAGACAAAATAGGCATTCCTCCTTTGATTTCTTTTTGAGAAGATTTAGGTAATGTTTTAATTCCTGAAATTGAATTCATCATTTTTTTCATAATAAAGGTTTTAAGATTTTAAACTGCGCTACATTAATCTTAAAATCAACATATTTTTTCCCTTTAAAATTACAATCTAAAAAATAAATAAAGTATTATAAATCTGTTGTTTAACCAAAATCACCACTAACCATCCTGCCTTTTTTTTACCGTTATTTATCAAAAAATATGATATAGCATTATAAACCTATATGCTCAAAATTTATTATATTATAATCACTAAATAAGAACAATGGATACTATTATATATATATCAGGAATCAAAAAACAGTTCCTGTACTACAAATCTCTAGGGGAAAAAACAATTGATCAAGTTTCTGATGAAAATTTGTTTTGGCAGCATAATGAAGACAGCAATAGTATTGCAATTATTGTGAAACATCTTTGGGGTAATATGAAATCTCGCTGGACAGATTTTCTAACCTCTGATGGAGAAAAAAAATGGAGAGAGCGTGATAAAGAGTTTGAAAATGACATAAGATCTAAAGAAGAATTATTAATCAAATGGAACGAGGGATGGCAATGTCTTTTTAATGCCTTAGACACTATTAATGAAACCAATTTCGATCAAACAATATATATACGAAATATTGAGCACACCATTACAGAGGCAATCAATAGACAACTTGCTCATTATTCTTATCATATTGGTCAAATCGTATTTATAGGAAAAATGGTTAGTACGCAGTCTTGGAAAACACTCTCTATAGCTAAAGGAGCTTCTAAATCTTATAATACAAAACGTTTTGCCCAACCAAAACATAAAGTACATTATACAGATAAGTTGATGAAAGGTGAATAAATTAAAACAATATCATATCCTCAAGATAAAAGTGATATTATAAATCTCTCTTTCATAAAACTACCAGACTATAACAAGTATTAGATAGCTCCTTTTCCTTTGCTTTTTTTGGTCCAGGCTTTAGCAAAACTTATATGAAACAATACCTCATCTGTATTATTTTTAATCGCTTTAAACCATTTTAACTGAGTAGGACTTAAGAAATGTAATGTAGGCTTACCATCACCCAAAGCACTATTAATTTTCGTTTGCTGAATCGTGGTCAACGGTATATATTTGAACTTTGTTTGTTGTAGATAGTAATGTATATCCTTTGATGAAGATTGATACGATTGTTGATTATCAATTACGATCATCCCATTAGATGTTGCATATGTATCTAATGCTTTTTTGGTCAATTCCTTAGGGTCATAGGTAACTTCTACCACTTCGCTATAATTTATAAAACCTGATTCTGTATTTAATACATCTGTTAATTTACCTAACTCTTTCTCACCAGACCAAAAACACGACATTTTATAGTAAGCTTTATGTGCTTTCTTTACAGATAATTCTTGTGCTAATAAATTGATATATTTAGGAATTTTTTGCCCTTTTTCTTCAATAGCTTGTTGCATACTTTCACACAAACGCAACGCAGAATAGTCATTTCCTATGCGTTTTACTACATCATCTCCATTACTATCAACAATACGAACTACGGGATTGTTCCAACTAGGTTCATTATACTTACGAAGTATTTGTGCATCTTTTCCTCCTTTGTTATTAAATATGGCTAAAGGTATAAATGAATTTTCTATAGCCTCCACCATAAGAGGATGACTTAAAACATTATGTCCATAATTTCTGCAAGTACTACAACCTGGGACTTCCTGAAATAAAATCAACACATCTTTATTTTCCTTTTTTGCCAACGCTATTGCGGTATCATAATCACGCAACCATCGTACTTTTCCTAATTCTTCATTTTGATTATAAGGATCAGTTGTTTTCTGAGCCAAAAGAAGGTTACTTGTAAGTAACAGACATAGTATAAATTGGATCTTGGATTTCATAAGTATCACAGCAAAAATTTTGCTTAATACGTCGATATTTATCGTAAAAACTAACACTAAACGATGGTTTATTTTGAAGAATCATCTTATAAGATATTCAAGGTAATATCTACATCTCATCGAGCATAGTCAATAACTCCTAGCTGTTTGTTAATAACTAACGTTTTTGGCATAATGAAATCCTTGTAGATTACAATTATATTTGCGTTAGCCATTAATATATGGCTACTGTAAAAACAGTACTAATCTAAAAAAATTAAACGGGTGAAATTCATAGTTTCCAGTTCGTATTTATTAAAACAACTTCAAGTATTAGGTGGAGTTATCAATAATAGTAATACACTACCTATCCTAGATAACTTCTTATTTGAATTAGATAATAACTCCTTGACAGTTTCAGCATCTGATTTGGAGACTACTATGTCTGCTAAACTAGAGGTTGAGTCATCAGATGAAGGAATTATTGCAGTACCAGCAAAATTATTATTAGAAACTTTAAAAACGTTTCCTGAGCAACCACTTACTTTTGTTGCAGGAGATAATAATACTATAGAAATCAGTTCTAATCACGGTAAATATGCATTGGCATATGCAGATGGAGAAGAATTTCCGAAAGCTGTAGAATTAGAAGATCCAAGTTCTACAACATTATTAGGAGATATTTTAGCTACTGCGATTAGCAAAACTATTTTTGCTACTGGTAATGATGATCTTAGACCGGTTATGAGTGGAGTATTTTTTCAGTTCTCTACAGAAAGTTTGACGTTTGTGGCTACGGATGCGCATAAATTAGTAAAATACTCTCGTGAAGATGTAAAAGCATCTCAATCTGCTGAATTTATTATGCCTAAAAAACCTTTAAACCTTTTAAAAGGTATCTTAGCTGGTAGTGATACAGAAGTATTAATAGAATACAATGAGTCTAATGCTAAATTCACATTCGAAGATACAGAGTTAATCTGTAGATTGATCGATGGTAAGTATCCTAATTACGAAGCAGTAATCCCTAAAGAAAACCCAAATAAATTAACAATTGCGCGTACTCAATTTTTAAATTCTGTACGTAGGGTTTCTATTTTCTCAAACAAAACTACACATCAAATAAGATTAAAAATAGCAGGTGCAGAATTAAATATCTCAGCAGAAGATATTGACTATTCTAACAAAGCCGAAGAACGTCTTACTTGTGATTATCAAGGAGATGATATGCAGATTGGTTTCAATTCTCGTTTCTTAAGTGAAATGTTGAATAATCTTAATGCAGATGATGTACAGCTAGAAATGTCATTACCTAACAGAGCCGGAATTTTAACTCCTACTGATGGATTAGATGAAGGTGAAAGCGTTACCATGCTTGTAATGCCCGTAATGCTAAACAACTAGTACATATTACCTGAAAACAACATAAAAAGAGTCTGATTATCATTTATAGTCAGACTCTTTTATTTTGTATATACCTAGCTCATAAAGCTTATTCTTTTTTAATATTTTTACAGTAGTAAAAAACGTATTTAGAACCTATACCATATGCATCTCCAAGAAATTTTTCAGGGTTTAACATTGAGTGAAATGCATAAAAATATCATCAGTAAAAAGCTTAAGAAAACAACCATAAATAAAGGAGAAACTTTATTACATCCAAATGATACCACTTTTTATCAATACTATGTAAAAAGCGGTTGTTTAAGATCTTTTTTTACAGATACATCAGCAAAGGAACATACCATACAATTTGCAATAAAAGACTGGTGGATTAGTGATTATACTGCATTTTTCAAGAAAGAAAAAGCAATTCTTCAGATTGAATGTATTCAGGATGCTACGGTTTTAAGACTCTCTAGAGATGATATGAAAGAAATTTTTGATTTGATCCCTGGAATAGAGCGTTACTTTAGAATAAAAACTGAATCGTATATCGGTTCCTTTCAAAAGAGAATCATTGGAGATTTATCAAAAACAGCAAAAGAACAATATATCGAATTCGTAAATACATATCCTAATATCGAGCAATTAGTAAAGAACTATCATATTGCTTCTTATTTAGGAATAACATCAGAAAGTCTTAGTAGAATTCGAAAAGAGATTGCCAAAAAATAAATACTTTTCTTACCATAGATCATTTTTTTGGTTTTTCTGATATTCTAATTTTGTTTCTAATAAACAACAGAAGAATTTTATTCATGAAAAAGATCATCGGTCTTACCGCAATAATTGTATTATTTGCTTCGTGCGGGAAAGAAACAGGAAGTAAGAAAATATCAAAACAAAAAAACCAAATGAAAAAAGTATTATTTGTATTAACAAGTCATAGTGATTTAGGAAATACAGGAGAAAAAACAGGGTTCTGGATTGAAGAATTCGCTTCACCTTACTATTTTTTGAAAGATAAAGGTATAGATATCACCATCGCATCTCCTAAAGGAGGACAACCACCAATTGATCCCAAAAGTGAACTTCCAGATTTTCAGACACCAGCTACTAAGCGATTTAACGAAGATCAAGAAACTCAAAATGTTTTAAAAAACAGTGTAAAACTAGAGAGCATTAATGCTAGTGATTACGACGCTATATTTTATCCTGGTGGTCATGGACCATTGTGGGATTTAGCCGAAGATAAAAATTCGATCAAATTGATTGAAACTTTTTATGAACAACTTAAACCTGTTGCAGCGGTATGTCATGCACCTGCTATATTTAAGAATACAAAAGCAAATGATGGATCACCTTTAGTCAGTGGAAAAAAAGTTACTGGATTTTCTAATACAGAAGAAGCTGCAGTTCAATTAACCGATGTAGTACCTTTTCTAGTAGAGGATATGTTAAAGAATAATGGAGGAACGTACTCCAAAGGGGATGATTGGGCACCATACGCAATAGAAGACGGATTGTTAATTACTGGACAAAACCCTGCTTCTTCTGAACTCGTTGCAGAAAAATTATTAGGCCAATTGAAGTAACACAAACTCATAACATACATTGGACTAAATCAAAAAGCGCAAAACTAACTATTTTGCGCTTTTTTAATATTTTTACATCACATTTATTTCCCAAAATAAAACACATGACAGAGGAGGAGAAACAAAAATATTTTTGCCATACGCATCGTAACCTTTTTGCGCAAAGTAGATGTAATAATTGTTTTAAAGGTATGTGTCATACTTGCGTACACAATAATCCAACGTTATGCGCAGCTTGTTTAAAAAATAATTTTATTACCGGTAGTCAATATAAAAACCAGAAAGAACTTATATATATCCTTTCTATCAGTTTAGGAATTGGTTTATTATACCACATCTATCAATGTGTTACAATTGCAGATATTTACAGTAATTTTAATTTCTCAAAAGACCTCCTGTATGTTACCTTAGGAACACTATCGGTTATAAGTGCATATTACATGTATAGCGAGGTAACTCTTATTTCGAAAGTAAGTAAGATTCCATTTATAGGTGGTAAACTTGCTTTTTTATTAATCATTTTTAGCTTAGTTATAGGAATTCCTTTATTTTACTTACTTTATAAAATACTAATATTTATATGGCAAAAATTAACTAATAAAAAACACCAAACATAGTTTTATCATAATCATAAAAAAATCAACCCCACTTAAAAAAAGTAAGGTTGATACTATTTAATATGTTTTTGTACTAATTATTCTTTAGTAAATTTCTTACTTACTTTTTGCTCTCCAGTATCTATAATTATAAAATACATCCCAGATGATAATCCATTAAGTTGAATTGATTCTGCAGTAAGCTCTCCTTTTTTCATAACTTGACCTACATAATTTACAATTTGATAGTTTGCTTCAACAGCATCATTCAGTTGTAAGTTCAAATTACCTTTCACAGGATTCGGATAAAAACTAAAATCAAAGACATTTGATTTCTCTACTTTCTCTTCAATAGTATCAATCCCAACTCTAGATGTAGAAGTAACACAGAAACTCTTAGTATCTTGAGAACCAAAAGAACCTCCTGAAACCAATACACTACCGCTAGTATCTGTTAATTCATAAGAACCATTTCCATAACTACAACAGATACCGTCGCCATAAGAATCTTTTACTACTAATGTATAACATCCTACATCTAACGTTCTTGATAAATTAATCGTAGAACCATCAGTCTGAGACCCATAAGTACCTCCAGAAAAAACTAATTGGTTGCTTTCATTTCTTATTTCCCAACTAGTTTCTTCTGGATACTGATCAAAAGTAATTCTTAGATTTACATCACTAGTTGTGGATCCTCCTCCTGTACTTCCCGAAGTAGATATACTGACTGCATCAATAGCCATATCGCCTTGCCAAGTAGTACCTGTAATTCCATTAAAACGTAATTGTACTTTTTCACCTAAATAAGCTGCTAAGTTTACAGAAGCTGTTTCCCAAGAATTCCCTTGATTTCCTGATTTACTCCATATAGAGGTCCAACTTGTTCCGTCCAAACTAGCTTCCAATGCGAGACTTCCCATAGCAGAAGCTCCATACATATGGTACTTAAATGAAATAGTTGCTTGGGTAGCACTCGTAATATCATAACAAGGAGAATATAATATCGCCCTTTTATTTGAATAATTAGGGCTTGAAGATTCCATATAAATATAGTAGGAACCAGCATTGGCCGAACTCGGACCAGTATTAGAAGAAGGAGTGCTTCCGGAACGAGTAGCCCAATTAAAATCATCTCCCGATGTAGCTTGCTTCCATGCTCCAAATGTGTTTTCGAACCCTTCATTATAAGGAAATGTAGTTACTGTAGAGCTACACAATGTATTCCCACCACCTCCAGTACTTCCAAAACGATCTTCAGCTTGTGGTCCTCCCCATATCTGAGTAGCAAAAGCAGGATTATCAATGAATGGATTTCTATTACCTTGTAAATTTTCTATAATTGGATTTCTTTGTAATTCTAAGGTAGAAACTGGGTCTTCTGCATTCCATTCTAAAAACAACTCGATCATATCAGAATCTCCAGAAACAGCTGTACCAATACCTACGTTAGATGGCAAGCATCGATTACCATATCTTATATACATAAACATCATCATTCGAGCTACGTCACCTTTAAACTCGTCTCCAGGATACCAATGCCCTTGTGAGGTTGGTCCAGAATTACCAGAACCATCTGCAAACTTTCGACTACCTCTGCTAGAATTTCTTTGTACATCTGAAGGCCTTAAATGATGTGCATCAGCACCAGGTCCAGAAGTTCCTAAATTTGGATTACCTAATGATTTTGGGTACACATGTTCTCTATTCCAATCCGTAGAACCTCCTCCATTATTATCTACACCTCTAGTTCTATCCGTTGTAGTATTTCCATCCGTATCATTATACCCATAAATTAAAATAACTCTTGAAGAATTTGTTGGATCAAGATCAGTTTGCTTTAAAGCATCCCAAACTCCAGGAGTATAAGATAGAGTATTTGTTTGTGTGTTAGTTACTTTAGTCGCTAATTCATTCTTTAGTGATTGACCAGATAAAGAAAGATTGACATCATTATAGTAAGAAGGAATTTGGCCAAAACTAGCCAAAGAGTACCCCATTACTAGTAATAGTACTATTTTTTTCATTGAGTGTTGTGAGTTAAGTTAGTAAGTTTTATCAGTTTCGAAACTAAAACTATTTTGTTTAATTTACTAGAAGGTTATGTTACCAAATCATTACCCAACCTGTTGAAAATGTATCAATTAGATCTGAAAACAAGATTAAATTACTGATAGTCAGTTTTTTACACAAAATCATGTTTGTTAATAAGTTATCACCTACAATAACACATCAGAATAATACTTCAAAAACAGTTCAAAAATCAACAAGCAGAATTTATTCAACATAAAAACTACTACAAAACCGCATTTATTTAATGTTTTTAACCTAGCGCAATTAGGGAATTTTCACTTATTTTTAAGAGATTAACTTAAATATCTTACACAATGAAGAAAATCTTAGATTTACAAGGAATTCAAAAATTAAGTAAAGGACAACAAAGATCTATCAAGGGTGCATGGGGTAATATATCCTGCTGTAGTTCTGGAAGAGGTTGTCAAATCAGTTTTCCAGGTGGAAGTTTTTGCGAACCTGGTTATTGTGATCCATATAGCTTCGGAAGATGTATTCTATATTAGAATAAGATTTATAGGCACGTAAAACTAGTATGCCTTTCTCAAAAACACATCTTAATATTTTTAACTCAAACATAATACACAATGAAAAAAATCTTAGAATTAACAGGTGTCCAAGAACTTAGTAAAGGACAACAAAGATCAATAAAAGGGGCAAATACATATATCTCTTGTTGCAATCCAAATCCAATTAATGGTAGTGGAAACAGATGCCGTATTAGTTTCCCAGGAGGTAGCTTTTGCGAACCAGGTAGATGTACAAGTTTTGGAGGTTGTATTCTTTATTAAACGGCGTATCAATAATATTGAAAGATAAAATAAAAAGAGGCTAGGAAAACTGCCTCTTTTTTATATTTCACTCAATTTTAAATGGATTTGAACCATAGCCAAAAGTTCTTGAAATTTATAAATATCAAGTAATTCAGTTTGTATTTCAATTCATTAACACCCTATCTTGTAGATATAAAATAACTTTAATACTTACACAATGAAAAAAATCTTAAACCTTGAAGGAATTCAAAAATTAACGAAAAAGGATCAAGAACAAATAAAAGGTTCTTGGAGTAACTACGTTTATTGTGGACCTCCTAGAAAATGTTGTCAAATGTTCAACGGTTTTGAGTTTTGCGACTTTGGTTATTGTCAACCTAACGGAAGTTGTATTTGGGCATAACCAAAAAACCAATGTTTTTAATACTTTAACGATTACCCGAACAGTTCTCGGGTAATCGTTTTTATTTTTATGAAATTAAATTAAAGGACTGTCTAGCTATCTCCAATTCTTCATTCGTTGGAATTACCAATATTTTAACCTTGGAAGAAGATTTACTTATGTCCCTTATCTCCTTAGATCTGATAGCATTTTCATCTTGATCCAATTCAATTCCCAAAGATTCTAATTCAGTACAAACCAAATTTCTTACCACCTCCGAATTTTCGCCTATTCCTGCTGTAAAAACAATAGCATCAAGACCATTCATAACAGCAACATATGAGCCAATAAATTTTTTAATACGGTATGCGTTCATTTCTAAAGCCTGCTGACAGTTAATATTCCCTTTTTCTGCTGCAGACTCTATATCTCTTAAATCACTAAAGCCTGTTAACCCAAGCATTCCACTTTCCTTTTGCAATAATGAATTAACCTCTTCTAAAGAATACCCTAATGAATTAACCATATAAAAGATAACTGCTGGATCTATGTCGCCTGATCTAGTACCCATAATTAACCCATTCATTGGTGCAAAGCCTAGAGTATGATCTATACTTTTACCATCCTTAACTGCCGTCATACTACATCCGTTTCCTAAATGTATAGTAATGATCTTAGTATTCTTTTTTTCTAAAAAATCAATTGCTTTTTCCGAAACGTATTTATGACTAGTACCATGAAATCCATACACTCTTATATTGTGTTCTTCTAAAAAAGAGTTAGGAATAGCATACTTATAAGCTTCAACGGGCATTGTTTGATGAAATGCAGTATCAAATACCGCTACTTGTTTAGCTTGTTTAAAAATATCTTCTGACACCAAAATTCCTTGCAAGTTAGCTGGATTATGAAGAGGTGCTAATGCTGAAAGTTTTTCTATTTTTTGTTTTACTTCATTATCAATCAAAACAGTCTCCGCATATGTGCTTCCTCCGTGAACTACTCTATGACCAACTATCTGTATTTCTGAAGCTGTAGTTATTACCCCAATTTTAGCGTCTAATAAATAATTTGCAATTAACTGAAGTCCGATTTTATGATTCTCTATAGCCTCTTCTTTTTCGATATCATCGGTGCTGGTTTTATAGTTTATTTTGGCATTCTCCAAACCAATACGTTCTACCAGTCCTGAACATAGAACCTCAGCAGAAGGCATATTAAAGAGTTGAAATTTAATTGATGAACTCCCTGAGTTTAATACTAGTATTCGCATGTTATTATCTTACTATTTATAATCCTTGTGCCTGAATTGCTGTTATAATTACTGTATTGTAAACATCATCTACCGTGCATCCTCTACTCAAATCATTTACCGGTTTATTTAATCCTTGTAGCATAGGACCAATTGCCAAAGCACCAGTTTCTCGTTGTACAGCTTTATATGTATTATTTCCTGTATTAAGATCTGGAAATATTAATACACTTGCTTGTCCAGCTACTTCAGAATCCGGAAGTTTACTCTGACCTACTCTCATATCCACAGCAGCGTCATATTGAATAGGACCTTCTATCTTAAGCTCTGGATGTTTCTCTTTTACAATTTTAGTAGCAGCTCTTACTATTTCCACATCTTCTCCTTTACCTGATGTTCCAGAAGAATATGATAACATAGCGACTTTAGGTTCTATACCAAATGCTGCAGCCGATTTAGCTGAAGAAATTGCTATTTCTGCTAGTTGTTCTGCATTTGGGTTTGGGTTAATAGCACAATCACCAAATACCGAAACTCTATCATCTAAACACATAAAAAAGACAGAAGAAACCACTTTTACTCCCGGTTTTGTTTTAATAAATTGTAATGCTGGTCGAATGGTATGCTGTGTTGTATGTACCGCTCCAGAAACCATGCCATCTGCATGACCTTTATAAATCATCATAGTTCCAAAATATGATACATCGGCCATCATATCTTTTGCCATGTCTAAATTCACATTTTTATGCTTTCGCAATTCATAAAATGTTTGTACGTAATCGTCAAAATGTGGTGAATTTATAGGTGAAATAATTTTAACCCTACTAAAATCAATAGGAATATCTAGTTTAACTGCTTTACTCTTGATTTTCTTTTCATCCCCAATCAAAGTAATATCAACTACATTTGACGCCTGTAACCTAAAAGTTGCTCTCAATATTCTCTCATCTGATCCTTCAGGTAATACAATGTGTTTTTTGTTTTTTAATGCCCGTTTCAATAGATTATACTGAAACATACTTGGAGTCAAACTATCGGATTCAAAAGTAATTAATGGATCTACTAAACGATCTTCATCTACATACTGTTCAAAAGTGCTAATAGAAGTATTAATTTTTTGTAAATTATCTGCGTGTATTTTCGATCTGATAGCACCTATTCTATTAGTTATAGAAAAAGTGCCTTGTGATACTGACACAATAGGCACAGATAGAGAAACACCTTCTATTAGTTTAAGAATTGGTTCTTCTGGAATTATTCCTCCAGTTAAAATAATACCTGAAATTTTAGGGTAATTATCAGAAATATTTGCCTGTAAAACGCCTAAAATAATATCTGCTCTATCTCCAGGAGTAATAACTAAACTATTATCCTTAAGATGTGTAAGATAATTTCTTAACTGCATCGCTCCTACTCCAAAACTACCTGCTTGATTATTTAAGAATTCTTTTCCAAAAAGAACATTTCCATCTAATTCATTTACAATTTCTCTTATTGTTGGGTTAATTAAGGAACCAATTTTAGGTATGATAATTTTTTCCACAGCAGCACCAAAATCATCATCTAATTTTGCACTCAATTCTTTTTCACAACCATTAACCACTTTATTAGCAACAATTGCTAATACTTCTGCATCCTTACTCGTAAATGTATCATATGCCAGCTTAAGGTTCCCCGTTATTTCTTCTTTAGTTTTATCGACTCCACTAGCCACAATAATCGAAGGAATTCCCAGATTCTTTGCTATAATTACATTTATATCAAACTCAATAATAGAACCTTCATCGGAAAAATCAGTTCCTTCTACAAGAATGAAATCGAATTTTTCTTCTAAATTTTTATATTTTTGGATAATACCATCTATAATTGCTCCAGATCTTCCTTGATTATATTTTTGAAGAACCTCACTTCTTGTAAAAGCATAGGTGTTTTTATAATTAATGTCTAATTCGAAATGTGATATTACAGTATTGATATGATTATCTATCTCACCTTCTTTTGGGTCATCGATAATAGGCCTGAAGTATCCTACTCTTGCCACTTTACCCAGCAACATTCTCATTAACCCTAAAACAACAATTGATTTACCACTATTCGGTTCGATAGTAGCGATATAAACAGCTTTACTCATGTATATAAATTTGGTGGTACAAAGATATGGTAATAATACTAGGTAATATAACAAGAAATAATCAATAGATTAAGCTTTAAAAACATTAACTTTATTTCTTTTAAATCAACAAAAAAAGGATCAGAAAAACTCTAATCCTTTTATTACTGATCTATATTTTTAGGAAGACATTAATTAATATCTTCTCCTTTTTTTAGTTTTTCTAATTCTCCAGATAATCTTCCTTTAAATCTTTCAGGAGCTTTACTCATAGCAGTATTCATTGATTTAATTGCATTTTTATAATCTCCAGTTGCCGAGTAAGCTCTAGCTAATCCATAATTAGAAGGCCAAACGCCATTATTATTCTTTACATTGTTTTTTAAAACCTCTAAAGCTTTATCTTTTTGTCCTTGACCAATAAGTCCATTCCCTAATTGGAATACCTGAGAAGCGTTTCCTTTGGTTGTTGCTTTATCCACTATTGCCATAGCCTCTACTGTCTTTCCTTGTTTTGATAAAATTCTAGACTTAAGAGATAGGTTACCAAAAGTTTCTTTGCTAAAGAAATTACCACTTATTGAGGCATTTACCCAATCAAGTGCTTGATCTAAATCTCCTGAATTAAAAGCATAATTAGCCGCATTATCCCAGTTTGATTGTGTAAATCCAGCATTACTCCTGAGGTCATCTTTAATCCCTTTCATTACAATATCATCAACGTCCACCTCTATCTTAAACGGAATTTCTTTCTTCTCCCATCTTAAAGCTGCAGTAGTACTAGTAGCATCAAAAGAAGGAAATAAAAACAGTAACGTTTCTGTATGCCCTACTTCTTTGGATTGCACATCAACACGCAAAGCATCTTCTTTTTCATCATAAAAATAACTCCCCCATGATGATGAATTCTTAGAAAATATGACTGTTGCTCCTCCTCCTTCTTTTAAAGCGATATGAAGTCCATAAAGTCCTGCTCTAATATCTTTTCCTTCTATTTTTACATCATGTGAAAATTCTATAGTAGTATTCTGATTAGCTCCCGCCCTCCAAGGTGCTGCCGTGGATGTCCCAAATCCTAAATTATTATATCCATAAGGAACTAGTTTACCCCAAACCTCTCGTTCTTTTACACTTGGTCTACCGTAATCTATAGTAATATCTGTTATTCCGACTCTTTGAGTAACTTGAGCTCGTTGACTTGCTTCTGGAGTTTTTAGCTGAGCATTCATCGGAATCGATAATAACATTATTGCACTCACAAAAAATGCTCTTATAAGTTTGGTCTGTTTCATGACTTGAATTGTTTGAATTATATTTTGAATTCTGTATGAAAGAAAAGTCATACACTTCAAACAATAATAAGATGATATTCTTAATCAAGATGTTACCGTAGTGTTAAACTAACGATACAAGTCCTAATAATTGTTAAATCAATTATTCTTTTAACAGCTGATTAACAAAACCTTCGAACTCATTCTTATAATCAATATATTTTTGACCAGTGGCAGGGCCGTTAAATCCTGTATGGATTTTACGTATTTCTCCTTTTTTGTCAACAAAAATTGTAGTAGGATAAGACAAAATATGATTTAGCATTGGTAACTTTTCCTGAGCCTTTTCTTTATCAGATGTTCCATATTGAGCTAAAAGAATTGGGTATTCTACTTTTAATTTTGATCGAAGCCTTTCTATAGATTTAAATGCTTTTTCTGAAGTTTTAGCATACTCAAATGCTAATGCTACAAATGCTATATTTTTATCCTTGTTTTTATTATAATAATCTACATAATATTTGGTTTCATCCATACAATTAGGACACCAAGTTCCCATGATTTGTACCATCGTTACTTTTCCTTTAAAGCGTTCATCATTTAAGGAAACTTGATTTCCTTTAGCGTCTGGAAAACTAAACTCTAGTTTATCATATCCTTCTTTGATAAAAGTTAAAGAATCTGCAGAAGGTAATTCATACTGTTCATTACGTTTGGCTGTAAAAGGTTCTTTCCAATGATTTCCAGAATAAAAATGACCATTCATTGTACTATCGGTAACTTGTGCAGTAAATAGAAAGGCATGAGCTCCATCAAAAGCTGATAGTTCTAATTTATTATTGTTAAGAACTCCTTCTAAAAATCGGTAATCTCCCGTTGTCGTTCTAAAAGTTCCGGTTACAACATTTCCGTTTTGCTTAAAAACACCTTTAGCTATATATCTATCTTCTGGAGTTTCGGGACTAAAAATTGATTCCCAATTCCCTTTTATATTGGCAGCAGGTTTTGAAATCACTTCGAACCTATCTTTAACACCAAATTCTGCTTTAAAAGGTACGATTCTATCCAAACTTTCTTTTATAAAACTTCCCGAAATCGTCATAGAATCCTGAAATTTCGCAGCTATATATCCTTCAAAAACTGGGAATTTAATAAATATAGAATCTCCTTTAATACTCACCTCATCAACATCAATCACTTCTTCTGCATTAAAAATTTTCAATGTTTGATCTTCAAAAACCTCAAAAAGGAAAGGTAATTCTTTATCATCTTGAACTTCTAAAGAAGCCTTCCAAAGGCCACTTTTAATTAAAACTTCGTTATTTGTTTTCTCCTTTTTACAGGAAAGTAATAGTACTCCAGATATTACTATTAATAAGATTTTATTCATAGGTATTTGTGTGAATATAAAAACTGTCTAGTTAGATCGTTACATCTAACTAGACAGTTTTATAAATTACAATTTATTTTACGTGTGGTAAAACAATCTATTTATTGTTTATTTTTATTTCTCTTTAAAGGCTTTTTCCTTTTTGTTTTATTTTCCTGCTTAATCTCAGCAACTCTAGATTCTATGCGTCTTTTTGCCTCTTCTGATGTTAAACTTGGTTTTCCACTGTTTTTAGACTTCTTTGCTGTTAAGGCTCTCGCTGTCTTTTCACGTTCCGAATATAAACTTGTTTTATCCGAAGAATTCACAGTTCTATTTGCTCTTTTTATAGATTTCGAATCTACTTGATCTGGTATAAACTGTTCTGATTTACTTTTATCCGATTTTTGCGCAACACTATTTTGGTTACCTAAAACAAAAGAAAAGAATAAAAGAATAATTATTTTAAAAGTTTTCATTTGGGGGCTTTTTAAAGTACTCTTTTGAAATTCAAAAATACGTAATAATTTGATTATATTAAATAATTATATTGATTATACATTATTTAATACAATAAACAAAGCCTTCTTTTTATTTTGGCAAAAAAAAGCTCTAAAAAAAAGGGCAATATTTATTGCTTCTCCTGATATATTTTATTCAGTTTATCTTTTTCTTCTTTTACTTTTTTCTTACCATTTTCTAAGGACTCTTCAAGTGCTTTTAATTTTTTTTCAGCTTTAGCAATCTTACTTTCTTTATCAGCAATTTCTTCTGGTGTCATTGCATCCTCACCTTCTTTGACCTTAGCTTTTTCTAATCGTTCTCGAGCAGCATCAATTTTAGATCTTCCTTTTTTTAACCGTTCCTCATCTTTATTTAAACTTTCTTCACTCTTTGCCGCCATTAGTTTAGCATCTGCGGCTCTTGCCTGTCCATACTCCCTACCAGTAAGTCCATCCTTATTTTTACCATATGCGTTTCCTTTGAGTTCTTTATCGGCTTTTTTCTCTGCTTTTCTTGTTTCCTTCTCAGCCATCTTTTTGGCTTTCTTAGCCTCGCCCTTTAACTTACTACCTTCTTCTTTAACATCTTTCAGTCCATTTTCCACTGCCTCTTCAGATTCCTTTATTTTATCCTTTCCCTTTTGTTTTTCTTTATCGAGTTTTTCCTTAACTTTTTCCTTATTTCCCTTCATTTTCTCCTGTCCCTTAGCTTTTTTCTTAGATACTTTCTCTTTAGCTTCTTTTGATTTTCCTTGGGACAACGCTGTATGATTGCCACAAATGGAAATCAACATCAATACCATAATAATTCTTACTAATTTCATTTTTAAATATTTTATAGTTAGTACTTTGAAAGTTTGGGTATGAATAATTTAAAAATAGACAAAAGGTTTATATACTGTCTAAATCTTTTAATGAGTCCTCCAGTTCGTCAGCTTTTTTTGTTACTTCTTCTGTAACACTTTCTAACTCTGACTCAACCGCTTCAATTTTCTCGACTGCAGCTTTTGTTTCTTCTTCTTCCTTTTTTTTATCTGTACAAGAAATTACTCCAACAAACAATAATAAAGTAAAAAGCTTAAAGATATTTTTCATATAATAAGGGTTAGATTAATACTATCATAAATATACTTAATTTCCATAAATATATCCCAAATTTCTTGTTTGTTAGCTTTACCCAAAGTATTATCTTTACCGCCTAATTTCAGAATCATCATTAATGAAAATTTCATATAACTGGCTCAAGCAATTTATTAAGCTTGATTGGGATGCAGAAAAAGCTGGGGAGTTACTAACTGACTTGGGGCTTGAAGTAGAAGGAATCGAAACCTATCAAAGTGTGCAAGGTGGCCTACAAGGTGTAGTTGTTGGACAAGTTATTAGTTGTTCACAACACTCTAATGCTGATAAATTAAAAGTAACCAAAGTAGATTTAGGTACTGGAGAACCTGTGCAAATTGTATGTGGTGCTCCCAACGTGGCAGAAGGTCAGAAAGTTCCAGTTGCAACTATAGGAACAAAACTATATAATCCAGATGGAGAAGAATGGACCATAAAGAAAGGTAAAATTCGTGGAGAAGAAAGCCATGGAATGATCTGCGCTGAGGATGAACTAGGATTAGGAAAAAGTCATGATGGAATTATGGTTCTGGACAAAGATATTCCCGTTGGAACACCTGCTGCTGATATTTTTGATATAGAAAACGATCACGTATTCGAAATTGGTTTAACACCAAACCGGGCGGATGCTATGAGTCATTGGGGTGCTGCTCGAGATCTAAAAGCGGGTTTACAGCAAAAAGATCTTAATTTAGAACTGATCACTCCATCTGTTAGTAATTTTAAAATAGAAAACAGATTACATAAATTTGATATCGATGTAAAAAATCCTGAATTAGCACCAAGATATTGTGGTGTTTCTATTTCTGGATTAAAAGTAGGAGAATCTCCTTCTTGGTTACAGCATCGATTAAAGGCTATTGGTCTTACTCCAAAAAATAATGTCGTTGATGTTACTAATTACGTACTACACGAACTAGGACAACCTTTACACGCTTTTGACGCCAATTACATAGAAGGAAATAAGATAGAAGTTAAGACTCTTAAAGCTGGAACAAAGTTCACCACATTAGATGAGGTAGAAAGAGAGCTTCATTCGGAAGATTTAATGATTTGCGATGCAGAAAAACCGCTTTGTATTGCTGGAGTTTTTGGTGGAATTAATTCTGGAGTAACTGAAAAAACCACTTCAATTTTCTTAGAAAGTGCTTATTTTAATCCTGTAAGTGTTCGTAAGACAGCCAAACGTCATGGACTAAATACTGATGCTTCTTTTAGATTCGAAAGAGGTATAGATCCTAATATCACAGAATACGCACTAAAAAGAGCTGCATTACTTATACAAGAATTAGCAGGTGGAGATATTACAAGTGAAATTACAGACCTCTATCCTAAAAAGACAGAGGACTTTCAGGTATTTTTATCTTTTGAAAATACAACAAAATTAATTGGTGAAGAACTTCCTCAAGAAACTATTAAAGATATTTTAAGCTCACTAGAAATTAAAGTAAATAGTGTCACAGAAGGTGGTCTAGGTCTTACCATTCCTGCATATCGAAATGATGTTCAGCGAGAAGCAGATGTTATTGAAGAAATTCTAAGAGTATATGGCTACAATAACATTAAGTTTACACAAAAACTAAATGCATCCATCTCTAATATTGATAAATTTTCTGATCATAATATACAAAACACCATTTCTAACCAATTGGTAGGTCAAGGATTTAATGAAATGCTAGCAAATTCTCTAACCGCTCCAGAATATATTTCTTTATCAGAACAATTAAATGCTGATAATAATGTAGAAATGCTAAACCCATTAAGTAATGACCTAGCAGTATTACGTCAGTCTTTGTTATTTTCTGGATTAGAAGCAGTTTCTTACAATATTAATAGGAAACGTTCTGATCTCAAGTTTTTTGAGTTTGGTAAAACCTATCATAATTATGAAAATGGAAGAATTGAAAACAAACATCTTACCTTACTAGTTACAGGAAATAAGACGAAAGAAAGCTGGAAAATAGGACAAGAAAAAAGTGATTTCTTTTATTTAAAAGGAATTATCGAAACAATCCTAGATCGTTTAGGGATTAAAAGATCCAAAACAACTCCAGCTAAAAATGATATTTTTTCTGAAGGAGTTTCTTATAGTCTAGGAAAGTCTAAATTAGTAGAATTTGGAATTGTAAAGAAATCCGTATTAAAGCATTTTTCAATTTCTCAAGAAGTATTATTTGCAGACTTTAACTGGGATACAATATTAGAGTTCGCTAGACGAAGTAAAATTAAATTTAGAGATATTCCTAAATTCCCAGAAGTTAAGAGAGATTTTGCACTGTTATTAGATAACACTGTTACTTTTGAAGAAATTCATACTATTGCGAAACAAACAGAAAAACAACTTCTAAAAAACATTAATTTATTTGATGTATATGAAGGGAAGAATTTGCCTGATGGTAAAAAATCATATGCTGTAAGTTTTACATTGCAAGATGAGCATAAGACATTAACAGATAAGCAAATTGATAAAATCATGAATAAGCTTCAGTATAATTTTGAGAACAAATTAGGAGCAGAATTACGATAAAAAAGCAATCTCATTATAAAAATCACAATAGTGCCTTTAAGTTTCTTAAAGGCACTATTTATTTAATAAAACAATACCTTTAGCCTTAAACCTCAATAATAGTAGTAAATGACAGATAGGTGACACCTAAATGACGTACTAAATACCAATAGCAATTAATAGTTTTGTCTTGTACAAAAAACATAATCATGGAAAATCAATCTATTTCTAAAAACTTACTATACCAACGTAAATTAAAAGGCTACACACAGGAAGAGTTATCGGATAGAACAACCGTAGGAATAAGAACTATCCAGCGTATTGAAAAAGGAGAAGTAACTCCACATTTACAAACCATAAAACTATTAGCAACAGCTTTAGAAATTAAGGTAGAAGACCTCTTACCCATAGAAAATCCAAAAGAAGAATCTATACAACAAAAATGGCTATTACTATTGCATGCTACACCCTTCTTAGGACTAATGATTCCTCTATGTAATATTCTATTACCCGTTTTTCTATGGATCCACAAAAGAGAAGACAACAAAATCTACGATGTACACGGAAGAGCAATTATAAACTTCCAGATAACAATGACAATATTGTTCCTATTATCATTTATCGGTTTAGTTACAATTGAAGGTGTTGGCTTCTTTTTATTTATTGCGGTTATTCCTTTTTGTGTTATTGTAATGATTATCAATATAGTTTCTGTTCTAAACTCTCAAAAATTTTATTATCCTTTATCAATTCCATTCTTAAAGAAAAACAAATCAATAAAACATATTAACTTTTTGATCATTCTAATATCGATAGGATTCATAGGATGTACTGATACCAAATCAAAACAAATTGTTAGGCTTGATGGCTCTGTAATCACTAAAGATTCCTTAACCTCTAAAGTAAACCAATTAGTATATGATGCGAATGTCCATGGTATTGCGATAACTCTTTTTAATAAGAATCAAATTACGTATCAAAAAACTTTCGGATATAAGAATTATAACCATAAAAAGCAGCTAACTGATTCTACTAATATGTATGGAGCATCTTTTAGCAAAGCTGTTTTTGCTGTGTTAGTAATGAAACTCGTAGAAGAAAATGTGATTGACCTAGACACTCCTTTAGAATCTTACCTCCCAAAAAAAATACACGAATACAAACCAATGACCAGATGGCATGATGATTTCTCTGCTTTACAAACAGATTCTCTATATCATAAAATTACTGCAAGGATGTGTTTGGCTCATACAACTGGTTTTCATAATTACAGATGGTACGAACCTGATCATAAATTAAGAGTTCATTTTGAGCCTGGGGCTCGTTATAGTTATTCTGGAGAAGGGTTTATCTATTTACAGGTAATATTAGAAAAGCTACTTGGCAAAGGGCTTGAGGAAATAGCACAGGAAAAAATATTTGAACCATTAAACATGAATCATTCTAGTTACCAATGGAATAAAAAATTCGAAAATGACTTTGCTCATGGACATTCTAAGGAAGGAAAACTATTTAAAAAAGATAAAGATAATGAACCAAGAGGTGGAGGAACATTAGAAACTAGCACTAAAGATTACAGTAAATTCTTGGAAGCTGTATTACAAAACAAAATTATTACAAAAAGTTCATGGGATGAAATGTTCAAGCCACAAATAAGAATTCGAACATTAGCCCAATTTGGCCCACTATCCCATAAAAAGAGTGATATTAATGATGCCATTCAATTAGGCTATGGATTAGGCTGGGGAGTTTTAAATTCTCCATATGGCAAAGGAGCTTTTAAAGAAGGACATGGTGATGGTTTTCAACATTATTCTATATTATTCCCAAAAGCTAAAAAAGGAATCATGATAATGACCAATAGTGATAATGGAGAAAGTATTTTTAAAGAACTACTAGAAGTTGCATTAGGGGACATCTACACCCCTTGGAAATGGCAAAACTATGTTCCCTACAACCATAAAGAAAGTGAATCTAGAAATTAATTCAACATTTGTTAAAAACAATGAAATCTTGTAATCTATATCGTAAATACTTAATTTAGTGGAGCTAAAGAAAAAGACATGCTATTTCCAAAAACCAATATCGAAAAAAAGTTAACTCAACTTAAGAACAAGCAGTTTAATCCTTCTATTTGGGAAAAACAAGTTGAGTCTATTTTTGAACGAGAAGAGAAAAAAGATCACCGAATTCTTAAAACTCTAGAAAAAGGCACTACGTCTGAAACAAATGATTTCATTTTTGATAATACAGAAAGTTCTAAAATTTATCATATTGATCAAATTAAAAAAATATGTGTTGATTATCGATTGCGTTTTTTAGATACTAAATATTTTAAGGGAAAACTTCCTCAAGAAGCTATTTCGCAAATAAAGGAGTTAGAAAAAACTCATAATACAGAATTAAAAGGGTTTAAAATTATAGCTCCGTCAAAGCTATTTAAGTTAGCTAATGCTGATGACCCTTTATTATTTGCCCCAATGGGTAATGATTACTATTATTTAATTCATAAATGGGGTGATGATCTTCATCCATTTCGTAAAATAATGATGTGGTTTTTTAAGAGTTTTGAAAACTTATTAATTCTTACCTTTTTAGTAAGTCTTTTAGTTACCTTTATGGTCCCACAAGGTTTATTTAGCAAAGAAAGTAATACTTCAGAATTTATCATGATATTCTTTTTTATGTTTAAATCTGTTGCTGCAGTAGTTTTATTTTATGGATTCGCATTAGGTAAGAATTTTAATACTGCAATTTGGGATAGTAAATATTTTAATGCATAAAAAAACACATATGTTTCCAGAAAGTGAATATGAAAGAGTATACACGGGAAGTCTAATTAATATACAATTTCTTCAAAATATACTGCAGGATAGCGGTATTAATTCTATAACTAGAGATGACATGAAATCAGGTATGGCAGCCGGTTTTGGCGGTGGAATTCCGGATCACATTCAGCTATTTGTAAAAAAGACAGACGTAGAAGAGGCTATTCCTATTATAGAAAAAAGTTTATCTTAAAGTATTATGAGTCAAGAAAACAATAACCCAAGGAAAAACTGGGATTTTATGATCGGAATAGCATTGGTCCTATTCGGAAGTTTTCGGTTATACCAGCGTACAAGAGTTGAATTTGAATGGAATTATAAAATTTTTCTTACAATTTCATTTATCCTATATGGAGGTTTTTTAATTTATAGACATCTTCAAAATAAAAATAATACTTCGGACTAATTTCCCTTTTTCGGGATTTTACTCATTGCACGCTCAGTTATAGCTGTAATAGATAAAGAAGGATTTACTCCTGGATTTGCAGAAATCATAGATCCGTCGCATATATACATATTCTTATATCCAAATACTCTGTTATTTTTATCAATCACCCCATCTTCTGTGGTAGCAGCCATTACTGCTCCTCCTAATATATGAGCTGTAGACGGTATTCCTGCTAATGGTTCTAGTCCAAAAACAGTTTCTTTACCTTCTGTTAGTTCAGAATATTGTTTTGCTAAACTAAGTGATTGTGGTATAAAAGCACTAGGTTTTTTACCTTCTGCAATACTCGTATTCATAAACCCTAAGGAGTTTCGTTTAAATTTTAATGTACTATCCAATGTTTGCATAAACAAAAGAATAGCTGTACTCTTACTCCAATCTTTAGCCGTATATAATTTAAGATAAGATATTGGGTGGCTTATAAAACTTGTGATCATTTTAGTTACCCGGACAACGGTATTCTTACCATGGGTTAAAGGTAAGTGTGATAATCTCCAAAATCCAGAACCTTTAGCATACCTAACAATCTCTAGATGACTATTCTTATCAGTAGTCAAAATAGATCCTATAGCTACACCTTTTGACATATCTTTATTGCCATTTAAATTAGTTACACTTATCAGACTTTCATTATTAGTTCTGATATCGGATCCTAAATGATCTGATAAATTAGGTAAGGATTCTTTCTTTAGTTTTAGTAATAATTTTATTGTTCCTAAAACTCCTCCTGAAAAAACAATCCCTTTAGCTTTTAATTCTTTTTTAGAACCAAATAGTCTGGTAGATGACTTATACTTAACCGAGTATCCATCTAAGGAATGAGTTACATCGATAACTTCATTTTCTGCAAGAACAGTAGCTCCTAATTGCTGTGCCAAGTATAAATAATTCTTATCTAATGTATTTTTTGCTCCAACCCTACATCCGGTCATACAGCCACCACAAAAATTACACCCAGTGCGATCAGGACCTTTTCCATCAAAATACGGATCAGGTACTTTTTTATCAGGAGTTCCAAAAAAAACAGCTACATCTGTTTTAGAAAAACCCTCTTTAATATTCATTTTATCAGCTAATTCTTTAAGTGCCTTATCTCCATCGAACAAATATGGGTTTTTCTGAGCTCCTAACATGGTTAATGCTGTTTGATAAAATGGTCTCAATTCTGACTGCCAGTCCGCTAATTCCTTCCAACTACCAGATGTAAAAAAATCTCTTTTAGGGACCGGTAATGTATTAGCATAAACCAACGAACCTCCTCCTACTCCTGTACCAGAAATTACTACAACATGTTTAAAAAAAGACATCTTCATAATTCCAAACCATCTTAAAAAAGGAACCCAAAGCCATTTTCTAAGATTCCAATTTGATTTAGGGAAATCTTTGGGTTTATACCATCTTCCTTTTTCGATGACCAAAACTTTGTATCCTTTTTCTGAAAGACGTAATGCACTAACTGATCCTCCAAAACCGCTACCAATTATTACATAATCATACTCTTTTTCAATATTCATACTTTTAATATTATATCGGTTTTTGGAGTGCACATACAAGTAAGTATATATCCTTGATTTATTTCATTTTTTAAAAGAACAATATCTTCTCTAGAATTCCAGTTTACTTCCCCTTTTATCAATAAAGCTTTACAAGTACCACAATCTCCCATTTTACAAGCATGTGGTAATGTGTTTTTAGTTTTCATTGACCCTTGTAATATTGTTTCAGAACTATCGGTATTAAAACAAAATTGATTGCCACTCATCGTTATATCAATTTTACGTGTTACACCAGAAAGTTTATTAACGTTCTGAGAAAATTCTTCCACTTTAATTAAATTATCCAAAACTCCAAGCCCACCTAACACTTTCTTAGAAGCTTCCATCATTGCCGATGGACCACAGATATAAAAATAGGAATCTACCGATAACTTTGATAAATATTTGTGTTGTAAATCTGCATTCAATATTTCGAAACTTAATATTATAACTATACGGTTTGTATAGCGTAAAGAAAGTTCTTTAAGTTCTTGATCAAATATTACTTCTTCTTTATTCCTAGATCCATAAAGTAATGTCACCTTTTCTTCTGAAGTCCTTAAAACAAATTTGATCATAGACATGATAGGCGTAATACCGCTTCCGCCGGCAATAAAAACAAATGGTTTACTAATACTTTTTGGCAATAAAAACTTACCAAATGGACCAGAAACTCTTAGCTTATCCTTCTTCTTTATAGTATTTACTAAATGATTAGACAACTTTCCTCCTGCTATTCTTTTTATAGCTACCGCAAGCTTTCCTGTAACAGGATCCTCACAAATAGAATAACACCTACTTATTAAATCTTCATTAACGAAATCTGAAATAACTACATATTGACCAGCTTCATAAAGAAAAGGAATCTGGTCTAAATTTTTGAAAACAAGTTTAATAGTGTTTGATGTTTCTCTATATACTTCTTCTACTAATAAAACGTAATTCCATTTTTTTCCTAATTGAATATCTACATATGTATTTTTCTTGTCTAACAATTTCAAATCCTGATCTCTATAACCCTCAATCACAGATTGTTTTTCTAATAATTCGGATTCCATATCCAAAAAACAACTTCTATATTTATAAAAGGGTACTCTAGGGTGTAAATGATGTATTAGATGATAACTTTGGTATAGTGACAGAAACTCTAAGCCTGGAATCGTAATGATACGTGTATTATGATACCTACTTAAATTATTATGTGGATAATGTGGTAACCAATCAAAAGAAAAAGCCAATACTGGTGCCGCAATAAGTGCTGATAAAATAAAAACAAAAAACAACGCACTTCCATATCCCAAAAAAATCACAGCGCTTAAGATCGTAGTAAGAAAAAATAAAAATAAAATAGATTGACCTCTAATTTTGTTCATTGCTTCGTTCTTTTTACTGTCCTTACCTAACGCTAATTCGAAATAATAGCCGATCAATGTTAGGCAACGAAAGAAAATTGACAAAGGATTACTACCATTAACATAATGATCTGGATCATTTACCGGATCATTTGTATGTGCGTGATGTCTAAGATGTATCACTACAAATGCAGAAAAAGGAAATATCAAAAAGAAACTAGATACCCAACCCAAGGCTTTTTCTAATTTTACAAACGACTGAACTCCTCCAGAAATATTACCATGACTGGCTTCGTGGGCAATTGTAAACATCCCATAAGCTATCAAAGCTCCAATAATAGAGGTCCATATTGGTGAGAACCCTAATAAATAAAAATTCCAAAGCAAAATATATCCAATACATAAAATGGAAAACAAAATTATAGTTGGCCAGGCTACTTTTCCCGAATATTTTTGCCAAACTGCTTGATTTTTCACAGGTCAAATGGTTATGTTTGAAAAAGATATTTATTTTTTCGAACTATTTAATCAAATATAGTTCGATTATTAGAGAATACCAAATATGGGAAGAAAATCAATTCATCGAGAAAGAAAGGATAAAACTAAAAAGGTAGAACAATGGACTCAAGCTATACTTCCTAAACTGAGTAATATGGCTCTTGGAGAACTAACTATTGATGATCTAGCGCTACTAATGAACAAAAGTAAGTCTACGATTTATCAATACTTTGTTACTAAAGAAGAAATTTTTGAATACATCACTCAAATAAGGGTTGATCGCCTTAAAGCTTATAAAAACGAAATTTCTGGCGAACTGTCTACTATAAACTACCATTATGAAACCTTAGCAAAGATTCTAGCTGAAGGAGTTAAAGATATTTCTCCTTTTTATCTAAAGCAATTACAAACGCATTATCCTAGTGCCTGGAGTATCGTAAATGACTTTTTACAGGGTTTATTAGATGACCTTAAACATTTTTATGTTTTTGGAATAGAGAATAAGATGTTTAAGGAAGTTTCTCCCGAATTATTAATCAAACTGGATGAATATTTTATCATGCAGCTTATTACTGATCATACTTTCTTTAATAATAATCAGCAAACTTTAGAATCTGCAATCAAAGAATATATGTACATAAAGTTCGAAGGTTTGGTATTAAAATAACAAAAAAATCTCGTTGTTTGCGAGATTTTTTTACTTAGTAAAAACGTATTCATTAAACATTAACGGCATACATCTTATCTCGTAATTCTTTAATTTTTTTATCACTCATATATTCATCAAAAGTAGCGTAACGATCAATTACTCCATTGGGAGTTAACTCAATTACTCGATTTGCTACGGTTTGAGCAAACTCATGATCGTGTGTAGTGAAAAGAATAGTACCTTTAAAATTTTTCAAAGAATTATTAAATGCTGTAATTGATTCCAAATCCAAATGGTTTGTTGGTTCATCTAACATTAATACATTTGCTCTTGTCATCATCATCTTAGATAACATACATCTAACTTTTTCTCCTCCGGATAATACATTTGATTTCTTTAACGCTTCTTCTCCACTAAAAATCATTTTACCAAGAAAACCTCGAATAAATACTTCTTCTCTTTCTTCTTCTGTAGTTGCCCACTGACGCAACCAATCTACTAACGTTAAATCATTCTGAAAATATTCACTGTTATCCGCTGGCAAATAAGATTGTGTAGTAGTAATACCCCAAGAAAAAGTACCATTATCTGCTTTTTGTTTCTCATTAAGAATTTGATAAAAAGCTGTAGTCGCTCTAGAATCTTTTGAAAAAACTACTACTTTATCGCCTTTAGCTAAATTAATATCTACTCCTTTAAAAAGAACATCTCCTTCTATACTTGCTGCCAACCCTTCTACATTAAGGATTTGATCTCCCGCTTCTCTATCTCTTTCGAAAATAATTGCTGGATAACGACGACTAGATGGTTTAATATCCTCTATATTTAATTTCTCGATCATCTTTTTACGAGAAGTAGCTTGTTTTGATTTTGCTACGTTTGCACTAAAACGAGCTATAAATTCTTGTAATTCCTTCTTTTTCTCTTCAGCTTTTTTGTTTTGTTGCGCTCTTTGTCTTGCAGCTAGTTGAGATGATTCATACCAGAATGTATAATTACCACTATAGTTGTTAATTTTTCCGAAATCAATATCTGAAATATGTGTACACACAGAATCTAAGAAGTGACGGTCGTGAGAAACAACAATTACGGTATTATCATAATTGGCCAAGAAATTTTCTAACCAAGATATGGTTTCATAATCCAAATCATTGGTAGGCTCATCCATTATCAGCACATCTGGACTACCAAACAAACATTGTGCAAGTAACACTCGTACACGCTGTTTAGTATCTAAATCTGCCATACTTGTATAATGTAAATCCTCTTTTATCCCAAGATTAGATAACATAGTTGCAGCATCACTATCTGCATTCCATCCATTCATCTCTTCGAACTGTACTTGAAGTTCCCCTATTTTCTCTGCATTCTCATCTGTATAATCAGCATACAAAGCATCAATTTCAGTCTTAATCTTATACAAATCTTTATTACCCATGATGACTGTTTCTAACACAGTATATTCATCATACGCATAATGGTTTTGTTCTAAGACTGACATGCGCTTTCCAGGCTCCAAGTGAACATGACCTGAAGTTGGTTCAGAAACACCAGAAAGAATCTTCAAAAAAGTAGACTTTCCTGCCCCGTTTGCTCCGATAATACCATAACAATTACCTTGCGAAAAGGTAGTATTTACTTCATCAAATAAAACTCTTTTACCGAATTGTACTGAAAGATTAGAAACTGATAACATAGGTATAAATTGTATTTTCGGCAAAAGTAGAAAAATGGATCCAGAACTTGAAAGAATATAAAAGTATTTTAAATGAGAGTTTGTCAAATAAAAGTTCTTGTCATATCATACTTTCGCAACATAAGTAATTATTAAAGCTCCCTACGAATTGCCTAATAATAACACAATTAACGTATTCTTAACAAATCTTAGAGGTCATTCCATTTATTTTTGAATGTTTGTCAGTTTAATAATAGCACCCAAAATGTATTTCTTCAGGATAAAATATTTTATTTATATCTCGATTATTGGTTTTTGTTTATGTGGTTGTGAATCAACAACTACAGAGATAACGAATGAACATATCTATTTCGGTGGTGAGATTATCAACCCTAATGCTGATTATATTGTTCTTTATAAAGACAAAGATTTTCAGGACACGATTTATTTAGATAAAAACAATAGGTTTTTACATAAGATAGAAGGTATTAAAGAAGGTTTATACTCCTTTAGACATAATCCAGAATTTCAGTTGATATTACTAGAAAAAGGAGATAGTATTCTAATGCGTCTAAACACATTAGAATTTGATGAATCTTTAGTTTTTACTGGAAAAGGAGCTAGGAAAAATAATTTTCTAATTGATATGTTTTTGCAAAATGAAATTGAGCGCAATCAATTACAAAAAAGAAAATTTAAAAAAAGTCCTAGATTCTTTAAGAAAGAACAAGACTCCTTATTAGACATAAGAATCAAAAGATTTGATCGTCTTACCAGTAAATACAACATAAGTGATCTTTCGAAAAAAATATGTAGATCTAGTTTTGAGTATGATTTCTTTTCGAGATATGAATTATATTTATATAAATACCAATACCACAGACTTAAAAATCTTGATCCAAACAAAGAGTTTTCCGAAGATTTTTTCGATTACAGAAAGCAGGTTAATTTTAATGATAATGATCTAATGAGGTTATACTCGTATAATAGATTCCTTAATCATTATTTCACCAACTCTTCCTACACAAAATACATGAATAAAAAATCTTTTTCTAAAAGTAAAGTTGAGTATACCATGTATAAGTTGGATCTTGTAGATAGTTTAATCGAACATTCTTACATCAAAAACAATCTTTTAAGAGGTATAACGACTAATTTTATTTTAGATAATAAAAATGACTATACTTCTCAAAAAGTACTTAATCATTACTTATCTATAAGTACCGATAAAAAGATCCAAAAAGAACTGGTGAAATTAGCAAAAGCTACTGCTAGATTGAAACCAAATAGTATTATTCCTGATCAGGATCTTATTTCTTCCAACGGAGAAATGACTAAGCTATCCTCTCTTTTCGAAAAGCCTATTACTGCTTTATATTTCTGGTCTATTGAAAGAAAAGATCATTATATCCAAGCACATAAGAAAACTGATCATTTAAGTAAAATATATCCAGATATTGATTTTATCGCTATTAATACGGATGATGAACAAACGGACAATTGGCTAAAAACGATTAATCGTCATAATTACGATCTATCAAATGAATATGAGTTTAAGTTTCCTAAATGTTCTTCTGATGAATTGGTTATTCATTATTCTAACAAGGTAATTTTGGTTAATCAACAAGGAAAAATAATCAATCCAAATGCTGATTTATTCTCATCAATTTTCGAAAAACAGTTGATGAGTTATAGCAGAATGGCAAGTATCGAAAAACAAAAAACTGTTCTCGACTAAAAGAACAGTTTTTAGAATTTTATTATTTCAAAAAAAATTAGTTTCCTTTTTTGTAGTCTGCTAAAAACTTAGCTAAACCGATATCTGTTAAAGGATGTTTTAGTAAACCTTCTATTGAAGAAAGAGGTCCTGTCATAACATCTGCTCCAATTTTTGCACAATCGATTACATGCATCGTATGTCTTACTGAAGCTGCTAGGATTTGTGTATCGAAACCATAGTTATCGTATACCATTCTTATTTCTGCTATTAAATTAAGACCATCTGTAGAAATATCATCCAATCTTCCTATAAACGGAGAAACATAAGTTGCTCCTGCTTTTGCAGCTAATAAAGCTTGTCCTACTGAAAAAACTAATGTGCAATTAGTTTTAATTCCTTTATCACTAAAATATTTTATTGCTTTTATACCTTCTTTAATCATAGGTACTTTTACAATAATCTGATCATGAAGTTTAGCAAGTTCTTCACCTTCTTTAACGATTCCTTCAAAATCTGTAGAAATCACTTCAGCACTTACATCTCCAGTAACTATATCACATATTTTTTTATAATGCTCTATAATATTATCCTTCCCTGTGATACCTTCTTTAGCCATCAATGATGGATTTGTAGTTACTCCATCAAGTACACCTAGATCTTGTGCTTCTTTGATTTGATCAAGGTTAGCAGTATCAATAAAAAACTTCATATTGTTGTGTTTAAATTTATGATTTATTTATTATGATTATTAACTATAATATGTTTTTAAAATATGCGGTCAAAATTACAACTTATAATGATTCATTAGTAATTTCTCATATACTTTATCTGGTAAAATTCGCTTTAAAACCACAGAGAATTTCTGCATAAACGCACCAACCTTATAATGTACCTTAGGACTAGAAGTACAAATAACCCTAAACACTGCTTTAGCCATCTCATCCGGGTCATTACCCTCATCTACATGTTCATCCATTAATTGTAAAGAATCACCATATGATTTTTCGTAAGGAGAACCACTGACAACTGGAGCATGATACCTTCCTGCTGCAATATTAGTAGCAAAATCACCAGGGGCAATATTGGTCATATGAATATTAAATGCTTTTAACTCCATTCTCCAGGCTTCTGTGGTTATCTCTAAGGCAGATTTAGAAGCACTATAAATTCCACGATATGGCAATCCCATGTATCCTGCAATAGAAGTTATATTAATAATTAAACCACTATGCTGTTTCCTCATTAAAGGCAACACTGCTTTAGTGACATTGATAGGCCCAAAATAATTGGTCGTAAAATTCCTTATAATCTCTTCTTCTGGTATTTCTTCTAAAGGTCCTGTAATTCCTGCTCCCGCATTATTAATCAAAACATCCAATCGTCCGTGTTTCTGCTCAATTATACTAACAGCATTAGAAATACTTTTTTTATCCGCTACATCAAGTTGCAACAAAGTAAAAGCATTAAAATCCGAAAAACGCGAAGGGTTTCTACTAGTACCGTATACGATATATCCTTTATTGGTAAGAAATGTACCGATAGATTTTCCAATACCTGAAGAACCACCGGTTATTAAAACAACTTTAGAGTTTTGATTTGCGTTCATGTTCGCAAATATACATTCGGAATTTAGAATTATGAATTTAGATTTACGAAATAAACTTAAAAATACTTAAAAGACGAAACTAAAAGGCATAAAAAAAGGCAAGCTACCTACATCACACTGCTACAACCGTTTACCTTTGCTGCGTTCCCGCCCTGGAGGATTCAACAGGAGCTAGTTGTGTAGGACTTGCCGCTGCAAAGATACAATCTTTACTATATAAAACAATGATTTTTTAAACCCAATTAAAATAAATATCTTGCTATAAATATTACCAAATATCATGAACAAACGTAACCTCTTCGTCATCATTACATTATGTGCTATTATTTTTTCTTGTGGTAGTAATATTGAGACGAAAAAAAAACATTTTTCGATTAAAACCGATAATAACCAGACCAAATATAAGCTTGGAGAAACCATAAAAGCTAGTATTGTTAATGACCAAAACATCAAAATTGATTCTGTCGTTTACTTTTTAGAAGATATTAGATTAACAACTAATAATGAGAATCAATTAGAAGAAAAAATCGATAACGAGAGATTGGGAAAACACCTTCTAAAAGCTATTGTTCATTATAAAGGAAAAGAGGAAGATATCTATCAAAAACTTTCTTTTTTTAACAACGCCCCTCCTAAATTATATAAGTATAAAGTTATAGCAGAATATCCCCACGATCAAAATGCTTTTACTCAAGGATTAGAATTTATTGGTGACACACTTTATGAAAGTACTGGTAAAAATGGATTGTCCTCATTACGTAAGGTAGATTACAAAACTGGAAAAGTGATTATCAAAAAAGATATCGATAAGAAATATTTTGCAGAAGGTATTACTATTATTAATGATAAAGTGTTTCAACTTACATGGCAATCTAAAGAAGGTTTTATCTACGATTTAAACACTCTAGAAAAAACAGGAAGCTTTGCTTATAATAAGAGTAAAGAAGGATGGGGATTATGTAATAATGGTAATCAAATATATAAAAGTGACGGTACTGAAAAAATCTGGATATTAGACGCAGAAAGCTTGGCAGAAAAAACATTCATTGAAGTTGCAACTCACAACAAGGTAAAGTCAAAATTTAATGAATTAGAATGGATAGAAGGAAAAATTTATGCTAACACTTGGCAAAAAGACGGAATTGCTGTAATTAATCCAGCAAATGGAGCTGTAGAAGCAGTTATTAATTTATCTGGTCTAAGAGAAAAGGTGAGTCAACATTCTGATCTAGATGTGCTAAATGGTATCGCTTACAAAAAGGACACGAAACAATTATTTGTTACCGGCAAGAATTGGGACAAACTTTTTGAAATTGAGATAATTAAGTAATCAAACACCTAATCTAATTTTACATTTAAAACAATTCTTTTGTAACATCAGAATAAGTACTTCGTTATTATTATAGACAGATAATAAACCGTACCTTTGCGGCTTATTTTTATTTATATGAACAAATTTGAAGCATTAGGCCTCGGTGAAGCCATTATTAAGGCGGTGAATGAAATGGGGTTTGAGACCCCAAGTGAAGTACAGGAAAAGGCTATCCCTATTTTGCTTAATGAAGAAACGGATATTGTTGCTCTTGCACAAACCGGAACAGGAAAAACCGCTGCATTTGGTTTTCCTTTAATAGAAAAAGTAGACATTGATAGTAGAATCACGCAAGGGTTAATACTATCTCCTACCCGTGAACTTTGTTTACAAATTACCAATGAATTAAAAAACTATTCTAAGTTTAGTAAAGGATTGCGTACTGTAGCCATTTATGGTGGTGCAAGTATCCATGATCAAGCTAAAGAAATCAAACGTGGAGCTCAAATTATTGTAGCAACTCCAGGACGTATGCAGGATATGATCAATAGAAAGATGGTTGACATATCTAATATCGGTTATTGTGTTCTTGATGAAGCAGATGAAATGCTTAACATGGGATTCTATGAAGATATAACTTCTATACTTTCTCACACACCAGAAGATAAAAGTACTTGGTTATTTTCTGCTACAATGCCAAAAGAAGTTTCTACAATTGCAAAACGTTTTATGCACAATCCTATAGAAATTACTGTAGGACACAAAAACACAGGATCTAAGAATGTTTCTCACGAATATTATGTAGTGAGTTCTAGAGATCGTTATGCTGCTTTAAAACGTCTAGCAGATGCAAACCCAGACATTTTTTCTGTAATATTTTGTCGTACCAAAAGAGACACACAAAAAGTTGCAGAAAAACTTATTGAGGATGGATATAATGCAGCTGCCTTGCACGGAGATCTAAGTCAGAACCAACGAGATTTGGTGATGAAGAGTTTTAGAAATCGACAAATACAGATGTTAGTGGCCACCGATGTTGCTGCAAGAGGTATTGATGTAGATGATGTTACTCACGTGATTAATTATCAACTACCAGATGAGATAGAAACCTATACGCATAGAAGTGGTAGAACAGGACGTGCAGGAAAAAGTGGTGTATCTATGGTTATCGTTTCTAAAAGTGAACTTAGAAAGATTAAGTCTGTAGAACGAATCATCAAAAAGAAATTTGAAGAAAAAGAAATACCAAGTGGTGAAGAAATATGTCAAGTACAATTATTTCATTTAGCAAATGATATTGCTAAATCGGAAATTAATGACGAAATTGAAAGCTACTTACCATCAATTAATGAGGTATTAGAAGATTTTACTAAAGAAGAACTTATTAAAAAATTCTTCTCTGTAGAATTCTCTCGTTTTCATAATTACTATAAAAACTCTAAAGATCTAAATGCATCCAGAGATAGCGGTGGAGATGGATCTAGAGGAAGAGACGGAAGCACGCGTTATTTTATTAACGTAGGTGAAAAAGATGGATTTGATTGGATGACCCTAAAAGATTTCTTAAAAGAAAACTTAGGATTAGGAAGAGATGGAGTTAGTCGTGTTGATGTTAAGGAAAGTTTTTCATTCTTTAATACAGACTCTGAACACCAAGATGCAATTCTTGCAGTTTTCGAAGATTTTAGAATAGAAGGTAGAAAAGTTAACGTTGAGATCTCTAAAGATTCTGGTCGAAGCCGAGGCGGTAGACGAAGAAGAGATAATAACGGCGGTGGCGGTTTTAAAGGAAAGAGAAGAAGTGATGGTTTTAAACCAAAAGGAAGAAACCGTCGTGATAATGATGGTGGTGACCGCGGAGGTAATGGAAGAAGAGACCGAAGAAAACGTAGTGATCGTAGATAATTTTTCTATGAATTAACTAAATTATATGATTTTTGGTCCGATTTTTATGTTATGTTCGTATAGATTGGTCGTCATATATAGTAGTTAACGATATAGAATAATTATAAAAATAAGCTTTTGAAAAGATTTTTAATATACATATTACTTATTGTAGGCATCAGTATTAATGCCCAAGAAACTGATTCACAAACAGTATCGGGAAAAGTACTGAATGCCTCTACTGATAGTAAATTACAGAGTGTTCACGTAGTAAACCTAAGTCAGGTTATAGGTACCATTACTAACAAAGAAGGTGATTTTGAGATTAAAGCTAAAGTTAATGACACCCTATATTTTACATACATTGGATATAAACCTCTTAGAGTTCGAGTTACTAATGACTGGAAAAAATTTGGTGATGTAAAAATCAAAATGACTGAACTTGGTATCGCTCTTGAAGAAGTTGTCGTTGCAGATGTACAACTTACTGGATACTTAGAAATTGATGCGAAAAAAATCCCTGTATATAATAATTACAGATATAGCATTTCTGGTTTAAACTCTGGATATGAAGGAGGTAGCAGACAACCTGGAGCTGTTAATAAAGTGTTAGGTGCTATTTTTAATCCCGCAGACTTTCTCTATAACATTTTTAGTAAACGGTCTAATGAACTGCGTAAGCTAAGAAAGATGAAGAAAGATGATGAAATAAGGAACCTACTGGAAACAAAATTCGATAGAGCTACACTTATGGCATTGCTTCAAGTAGAACGTATCGATATTGATGAAATATTACGTAATTGCAACTATTCTGCTGATTTCATAAAGTTTGCTAATGACTTACAAATTCTTGATGCAATCAGTGAATGCTATGAAGAGTATAAAGTTCTAGATAGAAAATAATAATACATTATCTTATCGAAGGGAATGTAATGATATTCGATTCCCTTCCGAATCTACAAAATAAGCCATGTATCCATGCTCTTCTGATATTTGTGTTTTCTTAGATAGTACTGTCCCTCCAGCATCCTCTACTCTACTTATTTCATTAGCTACATCACTACAAGAAAAATAGATCATAACTCCGTCTTCACTAGGTTTATAATGATCTCCCGCAAGTATTAATGATCCTGTAACTTCACCCGTTACATTTTTATTAGGAAACCAACCCATTTGTAACCCTTCTACTTTGTGGATAGCTATTTCTATTTCAAAAACTTTTTCATAAAAGGATTTAGCACGATCCATATCTATAACCGGAATTTCAAACCATGTAACCATAATTATTGATCTAAAAATTAAGTCTTTAAATTACAAATTAGATTTAAAAACCAATAACTGTTTTATAAAAAAATAATTATCTGTTAACCTTTCTAATTTTTTAATACTAATGGATGTAACTTTTAAATAACATACATACCATGAAAAAATTGAAAATAGTTTGTCTATGCTTAACTTCTTTATTCTTGTTTAGCTGTTCTAATGAAGATGATATAACATTTGTAGATGAAATATCTCTTTTAGAAAAAAGCAATACTATAAACTGGGTAGGAACCTGGAACTCCACTTATGGAGAATTAAGACTTGTAGAAAAAGGACAATTAATATATGGAGATTATGCAGATATTGGCGTCATTTATGGATATAGACATTATATAAATGGTAAAGAATATTTTGAAGGAACTTTTGACAATTACAGGATGAATAGAAAAGGGATAATTCGTTTTGAAATGAATAACTCTAATTTTAATAATTCTTTCTCTGGTAAATGGACTTGGGGTAACACACCAAATTGGTATAATTGGAATGGCACTAAAACATCAAAAAAAGAACCTATTCTTCAAAGTTTTTACAATGTAAAGGGTCGTGTTTTTAATAATAGTACTTTTCAAACTATTCAAGAACCTATATCAATTGAAGTTTTTAAAAACGGAATTAGACACTTTACAACTACATCCGAGAACGGATCTTATTCTCTGCAACTACCAAGAGGTAACTGGGAATTAAAAGTATCAAATGTTGCATATCAGGATTTTTCAAGAAACATTGAAGTAAAAGAGAATTATGACTACAACAATTATTTTACACAAAACATATACTTAACCAAAAGGTAAATCTTATGATTTTAGAGGTATATCCAAGGCTTACTTAATCTCTTTGGATATACTTTTCTTCTATGTTTTAAATAGAATTAAGAAGTACTTGTTCTTTTTTGAAAAATATCGTGTACTACTTCGGATGTATAATTAATTGTAGTTTTATTAGGTTTAATTCCTGTTTTCACTTGTTTAAAAAGTGACTTAATCTTGTTGGTAGGCGACTGTTTTTTGCTCATGACAAACATGTTTTTAGGGAGTTAAAACGATTAGTCCTTATCAAATATAGCGAATTAATTAATAAAACCTCTGATTTAAGCACATTAACCTTTTACGTGTAAACCTTTATTTATAAGTTACTTACAAAAAATAAAAGCAGTATTTATCTAGAATTTGTAACTTATTAAAAATAATTCGTAATGAGTTATTTAGTATCTGTTAGGTATTCTCCTTTCTGTATCTAGCAATAATTTTCTCGTGGCTTTTGATTACTTTTTTAGCCCAATCCAATCTTTTTTCTAATTTTTCTTCTTCTGACAACTTCCAATCGATCTTAGAGTTCCTTAATAAAGATGTTACCTGCTGCAAAATAATAGCAGCTGAAACCGAAATATTAAGGCTTTCTGTAAAACCAACCATAGGTATGTGTAATTTTACATCGGCTTCATCTAAGATCATATCACTTAATCCCTCTTGTTCCTGCCCAAAGAAAAATGCAGAAGGCTTATTAATATCGAAATCTTTTAACTCTATCGAATTATCATGTGGTGTAGTAGCTACTATTTGATATCCTTTATTTTTTAACTCAGCAATACAAGCTTTAGAAGTAGTATATCTATTTATATCTACCCATTTTTGGGCTCCCATTGCAATCTCTCTATCAATACGTTTAGCATTTATTTCTTCTATCACGTGTACATTCTGAATTCCAAAAACATCACAACTCCTAATTACTGCACTTGTATTGTGTAATTGATATACATCTTCTACCGCAACCGTAAAATAATTAGTACGTTCCTCAATTACCTTTTTATAAAGGCCTTGTCGTCTGGGCGTAAGAAAAGATTCTAAATACGCTAATAGTTTATGATCTACCATAGACTGCTAAAATAGGAAACATTGATAATTTAGAGATAAAAAAATTGATCCTGCTTTATTCATTACAAAGATTATTCTGGAAATAAAAGCAAAGAGAAGGTAATAGAAAGACTATTAATAAGGGAGACCTCTCTAATGTCACCCAAACATAAGAGAGGCCATACTAAAATAAGATCAAAAATTTTGTAAAATGTTGCTTAACGTTTTTATTCCCATCGTCATATAAAAATAAAAAACACAATATTTTGAAATTAAATTAGCTCCCATTAACAAATCACATTGTTCTTTCTCATATTTTTTTTAAAATAAAACTTATCAAATCATTTCAATATTTATGCCTAACTATACTCTTAATGATTAAAAAGATCAAAAAATATCGTTTATCATTCTAATAGAATAAATTCACTTCTTCTATTTTCCTGATGTTGTTGTTCATTACAGTTAGTATTATTGTCACATTTATTTACTAATGAAGACTCTCCATATCCTCTACCAGTGAGTCTGGATCTATCTATCCCTCCTTTTTCTACTATATATTTAATTGTACTTTTTGCTCTACGTTCACTCAAAGCCAAATTATAATCATCTGGGGCACGACTATCTGTATGAGAACGAACATCTATTTTTATAGTAGGATATTCTTTCATCGCAGCTATTATCTTTTGTAATTCTATTTCTGCGTCAGGCCTAATAAAAGATTTATCCAAATCAAAGTAAATAATTTGAAGATCTAACACTTTTGCTAGGTCATCACCTGGAAGCACCTCTTTATTACTAAAACCTCCTTTTGATAATTGTAATGGTACTTGATGGGTATACTCTAAAGCTGTATTGGTCAATAGCATTTCTTCTGACGGATTATACCCATCTTTAAGCGCTCTAATGATGTAGGATTTCTCACATTCTACTTCAAAAGTATACACTCCATTATTATCACTTGTTGTTTTATTGATTTCGTTACCATCATCATCCAATAAGATCACATCAGAATTGGCTAATATTTCACCCGTAGGATCCTCTGTTACTACTCCAGAAACATATTGTTTACAGGTAGTTATTAATTCATCTATTTGTTTAAAACTGTAAATATCATCATTTCCTTTACCTCCTTGTCTATTACTAGAAAAATAACCTATTTTAGTTTCTTCATTTAATACAAAACTAAAATCATCTTCCGAACTATTTACTGGTTTTCCTATATTGTATGGTATAGAAAAAGTACCTTCTTCTGGAACTGTAACGAATATATCTAATCCACCTAGCCCAACGTGTCCATCACTCCCAAAATAAAGTCTTCCAGAATCACTTACATATGGAAAAGTTTCTCTTCCCTCTGTATTTATTTTATCTCCAAGATTAATTGGCTCACCAAAAGTACCATCCTCAAATACTTCTACTTTATACAAATCCGACAACCCTCTAGTGCCAGGCATATCACTAGCAAAATATAGATGTTTCCCATCTGCGGTTAGTGCAGGATGAGCAACTGAATACTCTTCGCTATTAAATGGTAGTTCTTCTATATCAACCCATTTATTCCCTTCTAACTTTGCTCGATACAATTTTAAAAGAATAGTTCCACTCGCATCAGATTTAAGTTTCTTTTTTGTGAAATTATTTCGTGTAAAGTACACTGTTTTGCCATCTGAACTAAAAGAGGTAGAGGATTCATGAAACTTAGTATTTATCTTACCCTTCAACTTTTTAGCTGGTCCTAGCACATTTTTTTGTGTTCCAATATCAGATTTATAAAGATCTAAAAATGGCATTTCATTCCATTCGTGAATAACCTTTGACATAGAACTATAGTTTCCTCTTGAAGAGGCAAAAACAAGATTTCCAAGGTTATCGAAACTAGGCGCGTAGTCTGAAAAAGCGGAATTAATATTTATTCTTTTTAGCGTAAATTTTCCAGATTGCATTTCAATAAATCTAAGGTAGTCGCGAGTACTCACGAAGTATACTGCTCGTTGATCCGTATTGGTTATGTTATAAAACATTTCCATTATTTTATCTGCTTCATCATACTTTTTGATACTTTTTAAACTTTGTGAATATCTAAACAGGTATTCTGTATCTATATCATCGGGGTAATCATTTATCATTTTTTCATACCATATAACAGATTTTTCTAATTGTCCATTGAAATAATAAGAGTCTCCAAGTTTTTTGAATAAATCAGCAGAAGAATATCCTTTCTCTGCAACATTCAAATAAATTTTACGAGCATCTACAAACGCGTATCTCTTAAAGTTTTCATCCGCCCTTAAGAGCCGCTTTTCTTGTGAAATCAAAGCACATGAAAACATAAAAATTAAAAATGTAGAAATTATATATTTCATAAAGTTCCTAATCATTTTTTCTAAAAGAATCT
>NZ_JAGJEB010000014.1:0-130244 GCF_018100855.1 Aquimarina sp. MMG015 | reverse complement strand
TCCTTTAGCAGGTTTTGCAACTAAATGTGTACCAAAGGTTTGTCTATTTACAGTTCCATCAATTGGAGTTTGACCATCGGTATCTAAATTCTGATAAGAATTATTTACAAAAAGAAAACTCCCAGAAAATTTAGCCCAGTCTTTATGCAACCAAGCATAAGCCATTCCTTTGTAATCAAATACAGCTCTTGCATTTCCATCATTATTAGGATCGAATAAAGTATTTATTCTACTTACTCCGTTTTGATTAAAAGAAAAACCAAGATCTAGTTTTAAACCATTCTCATTTTTATACTTGATTAATGCAGCATCATGAAATCTTCCTTGCATTGCCCAATCCAATCCACCAAGTATTCTCTGATCGTCATAAACAAGAGCTTGTCTACCTAATTTAGTGGACCATCCGTTACCAAACTTAAAATTAATCCAAGCTTGGGCTAGTGAGAAACTATTATTGTTATCAGCCGCAGCTATCTGGGGTGTATCTCCCCAAACACTTACATCCTGTACACTAAGATATGTAGAAAACTTGTCTGCAGTATATCCAAATTTTAATCGAGAACGTTGTTGTACAAATATAGCTGCATCTACTCCAGCTGGAGTTAAATTACCAAAACCGTGTAAATACTCTAATCGTGGTCTTATATCTGCATCAATACTTAATTCCTGTGCATTCCCCTTAAATACCAGTACTAGTAATAGTATGGTAAAGTATAACTTATTTTTCATTTCTTAAATTTGTTTGGTGTGAGTATAAGTATTTCTCACAGTTGCTATGTTCTTTTCAATTAATCCTATTAGCTGACGTATCAATTGAGTAACAAATCTAAGTATTAATACTTATTTTTAATGTTTTTATTAGATAAAAATACGTAGTTTTTCTTTGTGGATTATTAATTTATTGATTGTATTTTTGAATTATTCTTATCTTTGGATAGTAAGTAGTTTTTTTATAAAGAGCACGTAATTAAGTATTATAAAGTATGGTAAGTATTGTATTGGTAGATGATCATTTTTTAGTTAGAGATGGAATTCGTTCACTTCTGGAGGATGAAAAGCAATATGAGGTTATTGGAGAGGCTTCTGATGGGAGAGAAGCTATTGAATTAGTGCAGTCGTTGTGCCCAGATATCGTAATATGTGATATAAGAATGCCAGAAATGTCCGGAATAGATACTGTAAAAGAACTTACGGCGCTATCTGTTTCTTCTAAAACAATCATGTTATCAATGCATGATTCCGATGAGTATATTTTACAATCTATTAATGCGGGGGCAGATGGATATCTGCTTAAGGATGCGGGTAAAGAGGAATTTTTGAAAGCACTGTCTACCGTAAGCAAAGGGAATAAATATTTTAGTGGAGATGTTTCTTCTATATTGGTCAAAAATTTACTTAAAAATAGTGATGAAAAGGTAGAAGAAAAAGCCTTAAAACCAATTATTGAAGGTAAGAAGGAGAAGAGTAACCCTTTTGACCTTACGAAAAGAGAAAATCAAATACTTAAGTTGGCAGTGTCCGGGATGACTAATAAAGATATTGCGGCTGAACTTGATATAAGTAAAAGAACTACAGAAGTTCATCGCTTTAACTTAATGAAAAAGATGGCGGTTAAAAATGTATTAGAATTAAGTAAAAAAGCCAGAGAATATGAGATGATTCCCTGACTTTTAGTTTTTTTAATTATTAGCTACATCTTCGTATAAATTAGTAATTTTATTAAAAGATTTTGTTAGCTGGTTTGTAGTAGCAAACATGTCTTGCAAAGTAAAGTCACCATTTAATAAACCATTTTTATTGGTTTGAAATTTTTCCCAATACGACATAACAACACCTAGTTCTTCTTCTATATCAGTGCTGTTGTAACTACTTATTAATAATTCTCCAATTGTGTTGTCAAATTTTTCATAAGTTTCATTCAATATTTTTTTATATTCAGGACTATCTCCTTTAAACATAGTAGTTGCAGTGTAGTATAGACATAATCGCTGTGATAGCATTCGCTGTCTTCCGGATATATTTATTGTTTTTGCTAAATCTTTGTTTTTATTCTGAAAAAATTGATTGTTGTAGTTATAACTGTTTTCTATACTAATAACTACATCGTTACAAGTTTTTAATAAATTGGTGTTAGCTTTTACAATCCTTAAGGAGTTTTGAGCGTCTGGAGTACTTGCAATGATAGCTTTAAAATCGTCCCATAATGTTCTAACTTTTTTTAAGGATAATTTTGTAGAGCTGCTAGAGGCATTTTTAGTAAGTATTTGTAGTTGTTTTTCAAATATAAACTTACTAGAGTTTAATTCCTTTTTTATCGATTGATCATTAATTCCTTTAGCAGTTAATAAATATGCTTTAGAAATCTTCTGTGATAGCATTCGTTGTTTTCCTGATATATTTATAGCCTTTGCGTAACTAATAGTTCCGTATTTGTTCGATTGAGCTGTTAAATAAGTATTTGATATAAGAGTAATAAGGATTGTCAATAAAATTGTAGTGCTCTTCTTTTTCATAAGTAAGTTTTTACATTGTTATTAAATTATCATTGGGGTTAACCATTTTATAGGGGTTTATGGCGGTTTGGTTTGTAAAAAAAAGTATTTACGCTGTAGAGATATATTTGCCAAAATACTTATTTTTTTTCGAGAAAACCAAATATTTAATACGTAGTCCTGGAGAATGCGTTTTATTGCATTGCTTAGGTTATGGGATAGCCATATTTATGATATTGTAAAACAGTTAAGTATTTGTTTATCAGATGTTTGTTTTTTTTGGTACTACGTTAATGATGTCGTTTTAGATTTTTGATAGTCGAAACTGTTGATTCTATAATTATTAAGTTCTGAAATTATTAAATACGTAATTTTATAGCTAAATACTTAATAATTTAGCTTAAGTGTTGTTTTTGATAAGTATTAGTACGTAGTTTGCTTCATGTTTTATAACATATAGAATTTAAACTTTAAAAATACATTAATATGGATGCCTTAGGGAAATCTACTACGCTAAATCTTTTAAACTTCAAGAATCTCTCAATTAGAACTTTTTGGATAACTTCAATTGCCTTTTTCTTGTGCTTTTTTTCCTGGTTTGGTATTGTTCCCTTTATGCCTGATGTTGTTAGGGATTTGGGATTAACTCCTGATCAAAAATGGAATTCAATTATTGTTGCAGTCACAGGAACTGTATTTGCAAGACTTTTTATAGGTAAAATGTGTGATAAATATGGTCCTCGGATTTGTTACACTTGGTTATTGATGTTAGGTGCGATTCCTGTAATAATATTAGGATTGGTGCAAACTCCTATGCAGTTTATAATTTGCAGGCTTTTTATTGGTTTTATAGGAGCTTCTTTTGTGATAACGCAGTTTCATACTTCGATTATGTTTGCTCCTAATATAGTAGGTACAGCGAATGCAACTTCTGCGGGATGGGGTAATCTAGGTGGTGGTGCAAATCGTCTAGGGATGCCATTGATAGCTGCGGCAGTAGTAAGTTTTGGTATTGCAGAAACAGAAGCTTGGAGGTATTGTATGGTAATAGCAGGAATTGTTTGTTTTTTAATGGGGATTGTGTATTACTTTTTTACACAAGATACACCTAATGGAAATTATAAAGAACTAAAAGTTAAGGGAGAGTTACCACAATCAAAGAAAGATGAGGTAAGTTTTTTGTCAGCGATTAAGGATTATCGCGTATGGATACTTTTTGTCATATATGCAGCTTGTTTCGGAATGGAACTTACGGTTTATGGAACAATGGATGATTATCTTCAAAATACATTTCAGTTAGAACGGGTTACAGCTGGAAACCTAGTATTGTCTTTTGCATTGATGAATATTTTTGCTAGAACGTTAGGAGGTTTTTTTGGAGATCGTTTTGGTAGGTTAAAAGGGTTGCGAGGTCGTGTGTTGTTTCTTGCGGTAATACTTGCGATTGAGGGAGTAATGCTGTCTTTGTTTTCTGGAATGAATGGATTGACTTTTGGAGTTGTTTTTTTGGTAGGCTTTAGTCTTTCGGTTCAGATGGCTGAAGGAGCAACCTTTTCTGTAGTTCCATTTATAAATAAAAAAGCAATTGGTTCTATCTCAGGAATTGTAGGAGCTGGTGGTAATGTAGGTGCCTTTGTTGCTGCTATGGTATTGAAATCAAAATCGGCAATTGCCGAGAAGACTGCAATTTTGGATAGTCAAGGTATGGGAGAAGAAGCTGTAAGTGCTGCGCAAGCAGCTGCGTCTTCACAAGCGGTATCAGAGGGTTATTTTTTAATTGGTGTTTTTGTAGTGATAACTGCAGTTATTTCATTAGCTATAAAATTCTCTACAGAAGATGAAAAAGCCGTTCAGAAAGAAATGAAAGCTATTCCTGTGCCGAACTAACTTATCTTAAATAATAATCAAGAAAGGCTTTTATCTGGGTAGAATACTACTTAGTTAAAAGCCTTTTCTAGTTATAGGTAAACAATTGCTACATTATTTTTTGGTTAGTTGTTTGTTATAGCTTGTTGATTTTAAGTGTTTTGATAGGTTGTCTTTTGTTAGTATTACGATTCTGTTAAAAATATGCCGTTAATTTTTTATATAAAATAATATTCCCCTTGTAATTTTTGTAAAATAAAAATACTTAGTTAAATACGTAATTTTAACATTCATAGTTAAGTATTTATACGTAGTTTTGATGTGTTCTATTAGCTGAATAACAAAAAAATACAAATTATGACAAAACTTAATTTTAAAATAGGGATTTTCTTAACCGCAATGACTCTTCTGTCTTGTGGTGGTGAAAAGAAGAAAGAAATAGCGTCTAGTACCACGGAATCTAAAGAGGGGGTGTCTAAACTAACTATAGAAAAACCTCAGTTGACTTTTGGTTTTATAAAGTTAACGGATATGGCTCCTTTAGCTATAGCTAAGGAAAAAGGTTTTTTCGAAGATGAAGGATTGTTTGTTTCTGTAGAAGCGCAATCAAATTGGAAAAATGTATTGGACCGTGTAATAGATGGTCAATTAGATGGTTCTCATATGTTGGCAGGTCAACCTATTGCTGCAGGAGCTGGTTTTGGTAGACAAGCAGAATTGGTAACACCATTTTCTATGGATTTAAATGGTAATGGTATTACAGTTTCTAATGATGTTTGGTCTAAAATGAAGCCTAATGTCCCAAAAGGAGAGGATGGAAAGCCAATTCATCCAATTACCGCAGAATCTCTTAAGCCAGTAATAGACTCTTATAAGAATGAAGGGAAGGCTTTTAAAATGGGGATGGTGTTTCCAGTTTCTACTCATAATTACGAAATACGATATTGGTTAGCTGCTGCAGGGATTAATCCTGGAATGTATTCTAAGGATAATATTCAGGGGCAGATAGATGCAGATGTATTGCTATCTGTAACTCCGCCACCACAAATGCCTGCTACTCTTGAAGCTGGAACAATATATGGATACTGTGTAGGAGAACCTTGGAATCAACAAGCTGTTTTTAAAGGAATAGGTGTTCCGGTTACTACAAATTATGATATCTGGAAAAATAATCCAGAGAAGGTATTTGTGATGACAAAGAAATTTGTGGAGCAATATCCAAATACCGCTACAGCTGTTACTAAAGCATTGATTAGAGCAGGGAAGTGGTTAGATACTCCAGGAAATCGTCCAGAAGCTGTAAAAATATTATCAATGCCAGAATATGTTGGTGCTGATGAGGTAGTTTTAGCAAATTCTATGACAGGAACTTTTGAGTTTGAAAAAGGAGATAAAAGAGAAATGCCTGACTTTAATGTGTTTTATAGATACGATGCAACATATCCTTTTTATTCAGATGGTATATGGTTTTTAACTCAAATGAGAAGATGGGGGCAGATTCCAGAAAGTAAATCAGCAGAGTGGTATGATACTACCATTAAAGATATTTACCGTCCTGATATCTGGACTAAGGCAGCTAAACTATTAGTGGAAGAAGGTCATTTAGAAGCTTCAGAATTACCAAAAACAGATGGTTACAAGCCAGTAACCACAGATTTCATTGATGGCAACAAATATGATGCTAAAGATCCAATAGGGTACATCAATAGTTTTGGTATTGGTAATAAAGAAAATGTGGAAGGTGTTTCAAGCATTGAGAAATAAAAAGAGATTTTCTCTTTTTATTTCTCTTTCCATAACAAAATTAAATAATCTCTAATGCCTTGCTAGGTATTGTGTTATGGTGGTTAAAGAGAAATAAGTTTTAAAAGAAATAAAATGAAAGATAGGTCAATACATATTCTGAACTTTGTAGGATTAGGTTTTTTTGAGCCGGCTATACGATTAGCTACAGGAGAAGAAACAAAGAAGAATTTAATCGCATTACTTAAAAAGGTATTATTACCAATATTGTCAGTGGGGTTGTTTTTGTTGTTATGGCATTCTGGTGCTACATATCTTTATAATGTTGAAAAAGATGCTAGAATAGAAAAAGCGTTAGCAGATCAAGGAGAGGCGGCAGCATTAGAAATGCGAACTTGTATAGAATCTGGAGACATTAGCTGTCAGCCAAATACATTACCGTCACCTGCTCAAGTTTGGACTGCTTACAAATCACTATTAGCAGATCATGCAGCAATATCTAAGAAAAAAAGTTCTTTTGCTGATAAAGTTGCAGCAACTAATGCTAAAAGAAAAGAACAAGGTTTAGCTGCTATCACTTACACAGGAAGACCGTCGTTTGTAGATCAGATTTTTACAAGTCTTAAAACAGTTTTTGCTGGTTTTTTATTGGCTTTGTTTATTGCAGTTCCAATAGGTATTATGTTGGGATTGAGTAAGACTTTAAGATCCTCTGTTAACTGGTTGATTCAAATATTTAAGCCTGTTTCTCCAGTTGTTTGGTTGTTGTTGGTTTTTATGATTGTAAAAACACTGACTAGAGGTTCTGATTCTGATAGTTCGTTTATTATTTCATTTATAAGTGTTGGTTTATGTTCCATGTGGGCAACATTGGTGAATACTAGTATGGGAGTTTCTTCTGTTGATAAGGATTATATCAATGTGGCTAAGGTGCTTCAATTGAGTGTTGCTCAAAAAGTATTTAAGATTATTTTACCATCATCATTTCCTTTGATTTTCACAGGTTTGCGCATAACATTGTCTGTGGCTTGGATGGTGCTTATTGCAATTGAGTTGTTAGCACAGAGTCCTGGATTAGGTTCTTTTGTGTGGGAAGAGTTCCAAAATGGCGCAAATGATTCTAATTCTAAGATTATTGTAGCCATGTTTGTGATCGGAATCATCGGGTTCTTATTAGATCGGGTAATGTTAACAATACAGAAGTTTGTCACTTTTACAGAAGAAACCGCTTAAAACATAAGGTATGGCATATATAGAGTTAAGAAATGTATCCAAATCTTTTGGAACAGGAAAAGATCGTACAAAGGTGTTGTCTAATATCAATTTAGAAATTGAAGAAGGAGAGTTTGTGGCTATTGTTGGTTTTACTGGAAGTGGAAAAACAACTTTAATAAATCTTATTTCTGGGTTATTGATGCCAGATGAGGGGGAAGTATTGTTTAAAGGAGAACCTGTGACTGGACCTGATCACGAGAGAGGAGTGATTTTTCAGAATTATTCATTATTACCTTGGTTAAATGTGCGTAATAATGTAGGGATGGCTGTAAAAGAAGCTTTTAAAAAAATGTCTAAAAAAGACAGGAGTAAGCGAGTCGAAGATTACGTAGAGATGGTTAATCTTTCGCCTGCAATAGGTAAGCTTCCTAAAGAACTTTCTGGGGGTATGAGACAGCGAGTTTCTGTTACAAGAGCCTTGTCTATGAGTCCAGAGGTGATATTGATGGATGAACCTTTAAGTGCATTAGATGCATTAACCAGAGGGAATTTACAGCAAGAGATTCTTAAGATTTGGAATAAAGATAAAAAGACTGCTTTGTTGATTACAAACGATGTCGACGAGGGAATTTTAATGGCAGATCGAATTATTCCTCTAAAACCCGGCCCAAAGGCTACACTTGGTCCAGAATATAAAATAAACCTGGAGAGACCTAGGGATAAGACAGCACTTAATCATAACGAAGAATATAAACAACTTCGAAATAGTATTATGGAGTATCTAATACAAATTGGAGAGCAGAGAGCTTCTAAAAAAGATACTGATTATGTACTGCCAGATATTAAGCCAAAAATGAAACCAGCACCTTTTAGGAGATTAAGTTTTAGTTAAAAAAGATGGAAATGGAAACATTAGAAAAAGAAGAAGTCGTAAGAAGATCGGATAATGGGTTGTTTGAGGATAAGTATATGCTAGATATTTCTCAATTAACTAAAATTTATCCTACTCCAAAAGGAGACTATGTGGTTTTGGATGATTTAGATTTAAAAGTAAAACATGAAGAGTTTATATCAATAATTGGTCATTCTGGATGTGGTAAATCTACGTTGCTTACAATGATCGCGGGTCTTAATCCTATATCTAGAGGAACTATTGTTGCGGATAATCAAACGATTAAAGGGCCTGGTCCAGATAGAGGAGTTATATTTCAGTCTCCGAGTTTATTGCCTTGGATGACAGCATATGATAATGTGATGCTTGGGGTTAAGCAAGTTTTTGCACACGGAACTAAAAAAGATAGAGATGATATTGTAAAATATTATTTATCAAAAGTAGGATTAGAAGATGCAATGCATAAGAAAGCAAAAGAACTGTCTCAAGGAATGCAGCAAAGAGTAGGGATAGCTAGAGCATTTGCTCTTAAGCCAAAAGTTTTGTTGTTGGATGAGCCTTTTGGAATGTTGGATTCTTTAACAAGAGGAGAGTTGCAGGATGTGCTTATAGAAGTTTGGAATCAAGAAAAAATAACCGCTATAATGATTACACACGATGTGGATGAGTCTATTTTTTTAGCGGATCGAGTTATTATGATGACAAGTGGTCCAAGAGCTAAAGTTGGTGATATCTTAGATATTGATTTTGAAAGGCCTCGTTTAAGAAAAGATGTTTTGGAGCACCCGGATTATTATAAATATAGAGAGCACTTGATAAACTTTTTAGAGCATTAAGAATACCTAAGAAGACTTTGTAAGCCAAAAACACCTTATACCATTATAGATATTAGATAATGGTATAAGGTGTTTTTTTGGTTATAAGCTATGATTATAAGTTTATAGCACGTAGAATCTTATTGTTGTAACATGTGATAGATTTTAAAATTTTACTTACTCTAATTGCGGAATAATTAATTTGAATAATTATTTTTTTGTTAAAACATAATTTTTTAATGATAACCCCTAATTTTTTAGGGGTGTTTTATGTTTTTATATCTTTTATGTATAGATTTGTATCAAAATATAGGGGTATTTTTTATTAAAAGAAGTTTTTTATTGTATTAACCCTAAAAAAAACAGGGGTTTAATTTTTAAAAGTAAAAAGTATGAATATTGAAGAATTGATAACTGTGTCAATTACGGAATTTTTAGATGTTGAGGTACATAGGGATACTGGAAATTTGGATTTCTCTTCTAAAATTGAAATTGTAAAAAAGCGAATAACTAATAAAGTAAAAAATAGTCCAGATGCATATGGTATGGTAAGTGGATCCGAAGGATATGAGTATGAGATGTTTTTTAGCAGTAACCCAAATGATATGATTAAAATTGATGGATGGATTCCAATTGATACTAGTAGGATTGAAAAAGCAGATAAAATTAATGAATATATAGAAATTGGATTGTTAAGAAGAATAGGAAGCTCTTTGAGCTAACAAACATTAGTTATTAAATCTAACGTAATCACGTTGCGTGTGGGTAGATTTTATCATTTAAAAAATTGTATAACCCAAATATAATATGAATTATGAAAGTAAATGAATTAATTACAGAAGCTATTACTGAGTTCTTAGATGTAGAAGTAAATGGAGATACAGGTAATCTCAATTTTGCATCCAAAATTGAGATTGTTAAAAAGAGAATTAGCGACAAAGTAAAGAGTAGTCCTGAATCTTATGGAGTTAATGATCTAGAGGCATATGAGTACGAAATGTTCTTTAGTAGTAATCCAAATGATATGATTAAAATAGACGGATGGCTTCCGATTGATACTAAGAAAATAGAAAAAGCAGATAAGATTAGAGAGTATATCGAAATCGGTTTGTTAAGAAGGATAGAAAAAGCGGCATAAGCTATAACGTAATAGTTCACAATTTTTTGTAAAAAAGAACAAGTTTTAAGCTCTATTTAACTAATATTGGTATATTTAATCTAGTATTTAGTTAAACAGAGCTTATTTTTAGTAGTTACAGATAAACAAGATTGTTTACTGAAATAAGTGTTTTTTGAGAAACGAAAGATCTTCAAAATATATGGTGGTAATCTCCAATAATAATTTAGTGTTTGAAACCTTAAAGATCTAGTAGCTTTAAGTGTTTCTTGTGTTGCCGGTTATGAGAAGTCATAGCCGGCTTTTTTTGTTAAGGGTATTATTGAAATAATACAGGTTAATGGGGTTATTATGTATATCCAATAAGGTATGGGGAAGGGATCTCCTTTTGCGTAGGAATGCAGTCCTGATAAGTAATAGTTGACACCAAAAAAAGTCATGATAAGGCTTCCTAATGCAAAAAGACTGCATAGGTTATAGAAATATATATAGTTTTTTGGAATAATGATCCTGATATGAAGTACAAACGAATAGATGATAATGCTAATTAAAGCCCAAGTCTCTTTGGGATCCCAGCCCCAATATCTTCCCCAAGATTCATTTGCCCAGATGCCTCCAAGAAAAGTACCTATGGTTAACATGTATAATCCAATAGTACTTGTAAGCTGATTAATGTTGGTTAGCTTTTTTATGGTATTAGTTGTCTCTTCTTGATTTGAAAACGAAAAGGTGTTTATGCTCATAAGTAATAAAGAGATTAATGCTAAAAGTGACCCCATAGCCAGAAAGCCATAACTACCTGTTATGATTGCTACATGAATTAATAGCCAATACGATTTTAATACCGGTACCAAATTAGTAATCTCGGGATTCATTAAGCTTCCGTGAGCAATACCAATTAAACAGATAGCTAGTATTGATGCTGCAGCTGGTGCAAAAGAGCTTTTTTTGTAAAATAGAAAACCAGAAAACATCCCTATCCAAGCAATAAATATGCTAGCTTCATATCCGTTACTCCATGGAGCGTGTCCTGATATATACCATCGTAATATAATTCCAGACCCTTGTAGCAAGAAAATGATAAATAGTAAAAGAATTGTAAGAGATATAGTTTTCTTTAGAGTATTATTTTTTTGCTTAAAAACTTTTATAAAACTCAGTAATATTAATAACACACCAAGACAGGTATATCCGATGAGGCACCATAAAAATATAGGATTGTTGTTAAACCATATTTCTAACTTTACTTTGGTTTCCTCTAGTATAATTGTCTCTCCGTTTTTTTTCTGAAAATTTTTGATTAGTTCAACAGTCTCGTTTGCTTTTGTCCAATTGCCTGTTTTGATTCCAATAGAAAGGTTTGCAAAATAAGTGGGTGTTATTTTTGAATAAAAAAGTAAGTCGCCCTCATTAAAACTGGGTTCTTTCTCTATGGGTGTATACCATTTTAGTGATGGATCATCTTTTTTTGGAAAAATTTTAAGGAATTGACCATTAAGTATACCCCATAAAACGTTAATACGCTCGTCAATTTTGATAATATCTTTATCAAAAATAGATCGTTTTCCTGGAGCTTTAGCATATGCGCTGCTAACAAGCGATTCGAGTTTGTAATTTCCTTGAAAATCAAAAAATTGGGAAGCACTTGTGTAGCCAGAAGTGTTAATCTGGATGATTTCTTTTAACTCATGAATTGCTTTTTTCTCAATTTTAATGAGCTCCAACAATTGCCATGAATCAGGCTTAAAATTCATTCCTATGAATATTTGTGTAGGAGTAAGTTGTTTTTTTGTTTTGTTTTTGTCAATATATGTGAAGCCGTTTTTACCATGAATTTTTCTGACTAATTCTAATGACAATGTTCCTATTGGTTTAACTCTTCCCTGGAAATCTTGCACTTGGATAGTGGTGAACTTTTGAGCGTGGGTAATGTCTATATATTGTCTCTCAATTAATTCGTGCTCTTGTAGGTGATGTAATTGTTGTGTATATGTATTGTTTACTAATAATAGTATGAGATTTATAGCGCAAAAAAGATTTTTTTTTATCAACGTAATATTTTTAGTGTTATTCCAAAATGAGAATTTTTCCAGCATAAGCTCAATAGCATTCCTAGCGCTAATAGTCCATACCCTAAATAGGTTACTAATGTCCCCCAATAATCCCTATTAACAGAAAGTATTGTTCCGCTTTCATCAGGTAGATAAGCAGATTGAAAAAAACGATATCCTTTATAGTTCAGAACGTTATTCATGAATATTGTATAATTAAACATTTTATGTTTTTCTTGGATTTCTAAGTGACTGTAAAATGCAGAAGGGCTATTAGATCCAGGATAACGTTCTAAAATAAAGTCCTTTAAAAAAATAGAGAATGGTAGTTGTATAGGTTTAGAGCCGAATCGTAAGCTTATATGAATGTCGTTGATGAATAACGTATTAAAAGGGTTCATGTATCCTGGTCCTCCAAATAAGGTAATTTCCTTTTTTTCTGATCCCGATTCTAGTGATAATATGATTGCGCTTTCGGGATTTTTAATTTCAGGGTTTTTGTCTTTAGAGGTTATTTTAAGGTATTTGTTTTCTGATATTTCATTAAACACAACAGGTGTGTTGTTTATTTGACTTAGTGCTTTGAATTGTAAAGGAACTAAACTGTCTTTTGGATATGAGCTTGCCTTGTTTAGTATCATAGAAAAATAATCGGTTTCTTTTGGGAATGAGGCAAGCCAAGTATTGTTTTTTTTGGTTATGAAAATATCATTGGTTAGTTTATCGTTGCTTTCAAAAGAAATAGGGATTCCGTATATGGTTTTTCTGTCCCCTTTTTTTATATAAAAATCTTTCCGTTCATCATTTTCTGCAATAACAATATGTAAGTAAGTCTTTCCTTTGCTAGTGTCTTTTAGTATTTGATGAGCTCTGGGGATATAGTTTTTTAATTGTATTTTTATTTGTTTGTCATTAAAATTGTAATGTTCGCTAATGCGGTTAAATCCAATTTCGCTCATGTGAATAGGAGTGCTAGAAAAGTTTTGGGTAATAGAGCCGTTACTTGCCTGAAGCTGTAAATAGCTATCTATAGAGATCATTCTGTCACTTGTAGAATCCTCTTTTATGGTCATTAATGCTTCGTAGCCTCTATATCTTGTTATTCCTGAGCCTAGAATTATAATTACAAATGCTATGTGGAATAAGAAAATTGGTGCTTTTTCCCAACTAAAGAGGTTGTATTTTGGGATGTTTCCTATAAAGTTAAAGGCAATTAATAATACTAGAATTTCAAACCATTTAGCATTGTATATTAAGGCTTTAGAAGTTTCAGTTCCATAGTCATTTTCTATAAAAGTTGCAACGGCCATTGATATAGCAAAAATTATCAGTAATAATGCGCTAACTCGGTTGGAGAAAAGTAATTTTAGTAGATGTTTCAAAGTTGTTTTTTCTTTTCTGATATCCTTTTTTCGGGAGATGGTTATAATTTGAATTCAAAAAAAATCTTATTCTTTCATTCCGAGATCAACCCAAGTTTTGATTAACTCTATGGTGCAACTATCAATTTTAGTTTCTTTACGATAGGGCATAGCGATATATCCTTGTGCATGAGTTATAGAGCCTACTAGTTGTCCACTTTCCCCCATTTTTTTTAAGCTCGAATAATCAAAAATTTTACTTCTTGATGCTTTTTCTTTGTAAACATCCTCAGCATGACATTTAAAACAATGAATTTCAATTATTGAAGCTACCTGGTTTTTGTACGTTATGTCTTTAGGTATATCGCATATTGGTTTGTCTTTTTTGTTGCAAGAAGCCAGTATTATGATTGATGTTAAGATAGCTACAAGTCTTATATGTTTTGTTGAGTTCATTTTTTTTGAAATTTTTGTTTCTAATATAAATTCATGCTATTTTTTTGCGTATTTGTTTTTTATTTTAATCCATTCTTCTTCTGTCAGCGGTTTGTATTTCTTTTTGTTAGAAAAAGGATCTTTACCACCTTTTAGGTATTCTTGAATTTGTTTTAGCGGAATAGTGTCTTTTATTTTCTCTGCTACTTTATAAATATGATTTCCGTGAAAATCGTGACATTGTAGGCAGGTATTCCATTGCTTATTTTTAATAAGTTGTTCATGCGGGACATCAATGGGATCGTTCTTCACTTCTAGGTCGTAATGGCAATTGATACAAAATGCAGCGTCTTTAAGAACAACTCTGGTATCATTATGTTCCTTATGACATGTTTCGCATTCCGCCGCATTTATATTAGCAATTGCTTCTTTGAATCTTGGTTCTAAGAAACGATGTGTTGGGTGTCTGTCGTTTGGCCTGTCGTGGCATTCAATACATTTTTTATTGTCTACGTTTTCAGTTCCAAAATCTGCTTTGGTTTTACGCATTCCGAAAGTGTATGAAATGTTAGATTGTACCTGTTGGATTAAATTACCTTTGGCATCAGTATGACAAGCATTACATGATAAACCTTCATGCCCGGTGTTTAATGGGCCAAGACTTAAAAAGCTTTCTGTTTGTTTTAATGGTAGAATTATATATATAATTAATCCGATCCCGATCCCAATAAATGAACCGATTCGTTGTCTTTTTCGTAAGGGATTTTTATTAAACATCTATTTTTTAATCGTTTAGGAAACTAATACTTACATTGCTTGAAGCAGGAAAGCTGATGCAGGTTAAAATGTCTCCATTAGCAACTTCTTCTTCGGATAACAAATGACCATCTATCATTTTTACTTTTCCTTTGACGCATTTTGCCTTGCAACTACTACACATGCCGGATCTGCAAGAGTAGGGTAGCATGATGTTTTCGGACATTGCTGCTTGAAGAATTGTTTTATCTCCTGTAACACTTATTTCGTGCTTCTTTTTTTCTTGATAGATGACTACATTGCTTACAAGATCTTTAGAGTCACTAGATGTTATAAAATTGGCACTAAAAGCTTCTAGTTTTATTTGGTTCCTTGAAATACCGTTATTTCCTAATATTTCTTTTGCTTTATCCATAAAGCCTTGTGGGCCGCACATCATATATTTTCCCTCAACATAGTTTAACATATGGGTTTCCATAATTTCTGTAATGAGTTCCTCGTTTAGTAAGTCTTGATGGTAGTTTGGTTTTTTAGAAACATTCTTTTCTAATATATGTTGGGTGCTTAGACGGGTCGGATGATTTTCTTCAAGATCTTCAAGAGCTTTTTTGAAGATGATAGATTCTTCGTTCTTGTTAGCATAAATTAGAATAATTTTAGATAAAGGTTCTTTTTCTAAAACGGTTTTTATGATAGAAAATATAGGTGTGATTCCACTTCCTCCGGCAAAAAAAACATAACTGTGTTTAGCATTTTTGTCTGGTACAATAAAAAAACTACCTGCAGGTTTTTCAATTTCAATTTTTTGACCCGCCTCTAAATCCTTACATATGTAGTTAGAAACTAGACCTTTTTCTACTTTCTTTACAGTTATTCTAAGAAATTTATCTGTAAAAGGACTACTGCTAAAAGAATACGCTCTTTTTTCAATTTTATTTTTGATAGGGATTTTAACGGTAAGAAATTGACCTGGTTTGTATTTAATTTTATTAAAGATCCCCCCTTTGTTTAGAATAACACTTACAGCATCTTCGGTTTCACGAATTATCTCTTTTACAGTTAGTAACATAATACTTTATTTTTTATTCGTAATAAAACACAACACCAATATGAAAGACTACTAGAAAACTGATTACTACTGATAGAAGGACATGTACGATCATCCAAGATTGAAAAATCCATTCTTTTTTACTTTTGATAATATCTAGGTTAACAGTTCCTAAAATCATATTTATAAAAAAGATGTAGGATAATAAAGCGAGATAACCATATCCAAATTCTAATGCGTGTATATAAAAGAATATAGGAGAAAGAACTCCAATCCATTTATGTAAAATAGTGAATCTGACCGTGTGTTTTCTGAGTTTTTTTGATATTCTGGTCACAGAAAGTATCCATTGAAATAATATAAATATTCCAATAAATACTCCTGACCATCGTTTGTATTCTTCATTAAGTTGTAATTCATATAGCCATTGCCATTTTAGGTCTAGGAAAAACTGTAAAAGATATAATACAAGTAAACTAAAGCCAATAAATAAAAAGCTATATGATTTTTTTAGACTATCCAAGTTGTGTTCTTTTAATTTGAAGCTAAGTCTTTTGTTGTTTTTTGGTCCTTTCTTTCGACAAGTAATAATGTTTCCATACTGTGATAAGAAGCTAATTTTCTTACACTATCAATAAAAACTTCTGCTGTAGGTAGATAAAAACCTTTAGAAGGCCAGTTTTTGCCAATCTGTGGTTTTGTGCTATCAATTTTAAAAGCGGCAATTTCTTTAAGATATGCATTGTAAATAGCTTTTGTTCCATTTCTATATGCATTTATAACTCCAATCGCTTCTTTGTATGATAAGGAATCAGAAGGGTATTGCCATGTAGTAGCTCCCATAACATCACCAAGTTTCCAATCTGTTTTAGTGGTGCTTTTGTGGTCGTTATGGCAGTTTACACAAGGTGCTGCTACGGCAAGATCGGCAAACATAGAAGTATATAATTTCTGATCTTCTTCATAGAAATGTTGAGGTTTTTGATCCGCTTTTATTTTGGCAAATAATTCAGCTTGTTTTCCTTGAAACTTGTTTGAGGCGTTAATAGGAAAGTCTGAACCAAGATATAACCCTAGAGGAACGTCGCTTTTTCGAATATCAGAAGAAATACCTCTTAGGAATAAAGCAGGAAGTGGACCAGCTTCTATTTCATCATCTTGCCAGTCTTCATCAAATTTAAGTCCTTGTTTTTTGCCTGCGCCCACAATTCCTTTGGTATATAACGTACGAGTGATATCATTTTCCTCTGCAACCAAGGTGAGTATGTCAGCAACCGCAAACACTTTATCAGAAGGTCCATTTGAAGAAGTTTCTTCGGGAACACCTCCACAAGATTGAATAATAATTGAGATACAAGATGTGAGTAAAAATATCCATTTTGTTTTTAGATGATTCATTTTGTTGTGTTTTGAGTTAATAATTTTAGTGTGTTCTATGCAACTTCTCCGTATGCTGCAGTCTTCATTACAGATGCCATAACTCCATACGTGTCAGTCCAGGCTGCTTTTACTTCTGGAGTAAAATCTTCTCCTAACCCAGTTGCTAGGGTACTTAATAATGCAGCTCCTACAGTATCATAATGCGAGGATTCTACTTTGTAATCTACATGTCTCTTTCCTAAGTCTTGTAAAATTGGTATTAAGCGGTCTAAGTTGCTAAGGCCTGCTACAGCAGAAGATAGCATGGTCATTAGTTTGTTTCCTTGCCCTTTCATTGCTTCTGCGTTATCTGAAGGAAATATTTTTTTTAGTTCGGGATCTAATTCAAAAAGTTTGTTATAAAAAATTTCTGCAGCAGTTTCTGCTATTGGAGCAACTTTACTAAATGATGTTTGTACTAAATCAATTGTGCTTTTTTCCATAATTGCGTTTTTAAAGTGAAATTTTAGACGATGGAAATAAGTATTAATACTTATTTTTATTCAAATATATTTTATTGATTAATGAAACGCAAATGAATTATTTTTAATAAATACATGTTTTTAACATTTAAAACTTAATAAAAACATATAAAAATAAATATAATGTTATTTTTTAACTTTTTTATTGAATAATAATTAAAACAGCGTTTCTTGAATTAAATACTATTTAAAAATAAGTATTTATACGTGTTTTTTTAGTTTTATGATAATCTTAAAATTGACTTGTTTTTTTGCAGAAATGATAACCAGATATTTTTTTTGAAGAATGGTAGTGTTGATTAATTTAAATTAAAATAGTTTTCTTTTTTCCTTGTAATGCTTTTCTAACAGTGTTTTATTTTGAATATTGATGAATCAAAAAGGGGCTTTTTTTTTAAAATCCTTTTTTAGTAAGGATCTTTTGTGGATTTCATAATTAACAGGAGGGTTGGATCAGTTACAGGTCTTTTTTAATCTAAATTTAAGTAATAATACTTAATTTTGTTGTTTGATATAATTTTAATAAAACTCTTTATGGCATTTAAATCTTATAAAACTACCTGTTCTTATTGTGGTGTTGGTTGTGGAATAATAGCTAAAAAAGATGCTAAAGGGGTAGTTACAGTAGAAGGTGATCCAGATCATCCAGTTAACAAAGGGATGTTATGTTCTAAAGGAATGAATTTACATCATGTTGTACAGGATAAAAGCGATCGAATTCTTTATCCAGAGATGAGATGGAGTAAAGGGCACGAGTTACAACGAGTTTCTTGGGATCAAGCTTTTGATCGTGCGGTTGCAGTATTTAATACTATTATTAATAAATACGGTCCGGATAGTGTTGGTTTTTACGTTTCTGGGCAGTGTCTTACAGAAGAGTATTATTTGGTTAACAAGCTTACAAAAGGATTTATCGGAACTAATAATATAGATACTAATTCTAGATTATGCATGAGTTCTGCAGTTGTAGGCTATAAGCAAGCATTAGGAGAAGATAGTGTTCCTATTGCCTACGAGGATATAGAGCTTGCCGATTGTTTTATGATTGCAGGAGCAAACCCAGCTTGGTGTCACCCAATTTTATTTAGAAGGATAGAAGCTCATAAAGAGAAAAATCCAAATACAAAAATTATTGTAGTAGATCCAAGAAAAACACAATCTTGTGATATTGCAGATTTACATTTACAGATAATTCCAGGCACTGATGTAGTATTGTATAATGCGATAGCCAAAAGATTAATTGATCGAAAAAAAATTGATAAAAGTTTTATAGCGAATCATACTGATAATTTCGAATTATTGAAAGAATCTTTACAATCCACCTCACTAACCGAGGCAGCAAAAATCTGTGGCATAACAGCAGCCGATATAAAGAAAGCAGCTACATATATTAGTAATGCTAAAGGGTTTATAACGCTTTGGGCAATGGGGTTAAATCAAAGCTCGATAGGTGTAAATAAAAATAATGCGCTTTTAAACCTCTCATTACTCACTGGTCATATAGGAAAACCTGGATCAGGTCCTTTTTCATTAACAGGGCAGCCTAATGCTATGGGGGGTAGAGAAGTAGGAGGTATGGCAAATTTATTAGCGGCTCATAAAGATTTAAGCAATAAAGAACACCGAACCGAAGTAGCTAATTTCTGGGGCGGAAAAGAGATTTCTGAAAAACCTGGGTTAACTGCTACGGAAATGTTTGATGCACTAGAAAGTGGAAAACTAAAAGCTGTATGGGTTATATGCACCAATCCTTTGGTCAGTCTTCCTAATGCAAATAAAGTAGAAAAAGCGCTTCAGAAAGCTAAGTTTGTAGTGGTTCAGGATATCTCGCATCGCTCCGAAACTTTAGAATATGCAGATTTGGTGTTGCCCGCTGCAGGTTGGGCAGAGAAAGAAGGAACGATGACTAATAGTGAACGTCGTATTACCTATTTAAATAAAGTAGTAGATCCTCCTGGAGAAGCATTACCAGATGCAGAAATTCTGTGGAAATTTGCGCAACGAATGGGATATAGAGGCTTTGATTATACATCTGTAGAAGAAGTATATAAAGAACATTGTCAATTGACTAAAGGAACCAATATTGATATTACAGGTCTAAATTATGATCGATTAAAGAATGAAGGTAGTTTTCAATGGCCTGTCCCAGAAACAAATCATTCGGGAACAGCACGATTATTTCAAAATAAAAAATTTTATACAGATACAGGTAATGCGAAGTTTGTAGTGCCAAGATTTACTAAACCAACTTCAGAATTACTTACGGATAAACACCCTTTGATTTTAACAACAGGTAGAGTACGTGATCAATGGCATACTAGAACTAAGACAGGTAAAGTAAATAGACTGTTGACACATATTCCGCATCCATTTTTAGAAATAAATCAGGTAGATGCTTTTCTCCGAAAAATTAAAGATGGAGATATTGCAGTGGTAGAAAGTAAAAGAGGAAAGGTACAAGTAAAAGTAAAAGTAAGTGGTACAATAGCTAAAGGGGTTGTGTTTTTACCAATGCATTGGGGCAAAGTTTTAGGAAATGATTACGGAAGAGCAAATAACTTAACCACTAGTATTATAGACCCTATTTCTAAAGAACCAGATTTTAAGTTTTCTGCAGTACAGGTTTCAAAGTTTGTAAAAGAAAAGCAAAAAATCTGTATTATTGGAGCAGGTACGGCTGCATACCGTTTTATACAAACATATAGAGAACAAAATACAGAAGATGACATTACCGTGTTCTCTAAAGAACCATATCCTTTTTATAATAGAGTATTGTTACCAGAATATGTAAGTGAAGAACTCACTTGGGAACAATTACAAAAGATGAGGGAAGGCAGTATGGAATCTCTTAATGTTACCTTATCAACCAGTAATCCGGTTACTGAGATCAATAGAGAAGAAAAATATCTTATTGATAGTAAAGGAGAAAAACATGAATACGATATTGTCTTAATGGCTACTGGAAGTAGAGCTTTTGTGCCAAAAGAAGTTCCTATTCATTTGCCAGGTAGATTTACAATGAGAGATCGAGGAGATGCAGATAAGTTGAAAAATTACTTAGAAGAAACTGGTTTGCCCGAAAATCAACAACATGTAACTATTGTTGGAGGTGGACTATTAGGTTTAGAGTTGGCTGCTGCACTACGAAAAAAGAGTGTGAAAATTACGATTATACAAAGAGGTAATCGTTTAATGGAAAGACAACTAGATATTATCGCAAGTCGTTTGTTAGCAGAAGATGTTAGAGAAAAAGGAATACAGATTCATTTTGATAATGAAGTAGATACGGTTTTTAATCAGGATTCTGGTTCTCTATTAGTAAATCTAAAGTCAGGAAAATCATTTAATTGTAATGCTGTAGTTTACTCTATTGGTACTATTCCTAATATTGATTTGGCAAAAACAGTTGGTATTGATTGTCGTCGCGGAATTGTAGTAAATCAATACTTGCAATCCAGTGATCCAGATATTTTTGCTGTTGGTGAGATTGCAGAATTCGAAGGTAATTTATTTGGGATAACAGCAGCGGCTGAACAACAAGCGGATATTGTAGCTAAGTATATTTTAGGAGATTTTAGTGCAATATATAGAGGGTCGGTATTTATGAATATTCTAAAATTCGAAGACTTGGATCTATGTAGTATCGGTAATATTGATATGCCTAAGGATGATCCATCATATGAAGAGGTTATTTTCATGGATGTTGGGAAACGATTTTATAAAAAATGTATCGTTAAAAATGATTGGTTGGTAGGTGCTATTTTGATGGGAGATAAGAGTGAATTTGCAGATTTTAAAAGATTGATCGAAGAAAAGATAGAATTGTCAGAGAAGAGAGAAGAATTACTTAGATCATCCCAACCCGATGAACCTGTGTTGGGTAAATTAATTTGTTCTTGTAGTCAGGTTGGTGAAGGAAACTTGGAAGAAGCTATCAAATCAGGATGCGAAGATTTCTCCGAATTATGTATCAAAACGGGAGCTGGATTAGGTTGCGGTAGCTGTAAACCTGAAGTAAAAGAGGTGTTGAATAATGTAATGCAATTAGCTTAGTTATGGAAGAGTTTATGCATAGAGTAAATATTAAAGGAGGAATTTTATCACCAAGTGAGTTGCAGCGGATTATAATGTATGCAGAGGAACTAGGGTTAGATACTTTTCATTTTGGATCCAGACAAGATATTATTTTTCCTTCTAGAGATAATAGTAATACTGTAGTGGCGGAACATGAATCTTTTAATATGGATTTTTTTGCTCCAGAAGCCGAACAAAACATTAGTTGTTCTTATGTTTCGATAGATATTTTTAATTCTACTGTTTGGTTACGTGGTACTACGTATTTATATATTTTAGAACAATTTAGGTATAAACCAACATTAAAAATAAATATAACTGATCCGCAGCAACAGATGGTTTCTTTATTTTCTGGAGATCTTAATTTTATTGCATCTAGTCAAGAAGATTATTGGTACTTGTTTTTAAAATTACCAGGCTGGGAAGAAGTTTTTTATCCAGTTTTGATTTTTACTTGGGATATAGCTAAGGTAGCTCAAGAAATTGAAAATATTTACAAAAAAGTAAATAACGTAGATGAACTTTTTCAATTCCTTAATGAAAGTATAGATACTAATAACCGAACTATCGAGAAACCGTTAAGTGTTGGTTTTAAGCCATTTCCATATTATGAAGGAATGAATAAAATGGGAATTAATCAATATTGGTTAGGGTTGTATTGGAGAAACAATAAGTATGATCTAAAATTCTTAAAAGCACTGTGCGAGTTTTGTATAGAATATCGTATTGGTAAAATATGTTTGACACCATGGAAGTCGTTTATTATAAAAGGAATTCCGAAGGAATGTAAATTAGCTTTAGAAAAATTATTAGGTCAGTTTGGAATCAATGTAAGACATTCTGCATTAGAGTTAAATTGGCATTTGCCAGTGGGAAGTCAGAAAGCATTGGACCTTAAAAAGTTTTTGGTCATGAATTTTGACCAAAATGATATCAGTACTTATGGAATGACATTTTCTATTAGTATTAGACGTAAACAAAAGAGATATTTCACATCCGTTGTGATAGAAGAAAATAAAACACCTGAAGCTGTTAAAGATTTTGTAGTAAGACCTACGTACAACGTATTATATGCTAAAAATTTTAACCCTAATACTAGGCAATATATTGTATACGCTCAGGATATTGATCAAATGGATTTGCCAGGAATATTACTAGAGTTAACTAAAACGTATTTTCAGAATCTAGGAGAAGGAGATGAGGAGAGTTTTGCTGGAATTACTTCCAAGAAGGAGAAAACAGAGATAGAAGTGTTTCAGTGCCAAGAATGTCAAACTATATATGATCCGTTGGTTGGAGATCCCGTATCGGCCATCCCTGCCGGAACGAAATTTTCAGAGCTTCCAGATTCCTATCACTGTGCATTATGTGAAGCTCCAAAAGATAGCTTTGAAAAAATGACTTTAGAGATTGTGTAATTGTAGTGTACTGCTATTATTTGTTATGAAAATCTCTGTTAGGTGCTATAATATTTTCTTGTACATATAGATCGACAATTGTGCGTACTTGACCAGAAAATTGGGCATGCCTATATCGTAATTCTAAACTGTCTTTATTGAGATATGTGATCTGAAAGAACTTGTAATCTTTTTCTATGTTCATCAATTCTGGAAGTTGATCACTTTTTAATTTAATAAAATAATGCCCTTTCTTATTTTGAATGATTTCCCAATTAGCTTTTAATGATGGTCCACAATCTCTTTGTTTTTCATTATTGTCTTTAACTGTCATATCAGGGAAATAAGTATTTCTGTATGATAAGAAACAACCAGCCATATTCATTCGGGTACCATCATTATGTCGTTTAGCAATTTTCCATGTCTTTCCAGATGTCCCGGCAATTAGATCTACAGCATTATCAGGAATTTGATAAGGTTTTTTATTGGTGTCAGAACAAGAAGGTACTAAGATCAATATACAAATCAGAAGTAGGATAGGATAGTATTTTTTCATATGGTTAAAATTAGTAAAAATGAGTATCAAAAATTATTCCGGTTTAATTTTTTTCTGTTTACGAATATTAGTTTGAAAGTAATTATATATGACTTTTGTTTTTGGGATACCTTCTTAATATTTATTCCTAAGTTCGCAAGGAATCATTAATGGATTGTATTCTTATGAAAGCTGCTACGGTAAGAGAATTAAAAATAGAGTTAAACAATTGTTCGCAACAAGAATTGGTAGCGTTATGTCTGCGATTATCTAAGTTTAAAAAAGAAAATAAGGAGCTACTTACGTATTTATTATATGAAGCTTCTGAGGAGGATAATTATATCGCTTCGGTGCAAGAAGAAATTACCAAAGAGTTTGGGTTGATTAATACCAGTAGCTATTACTATATCAAAAAAAGTGTTCGAAAAATTCTACGTATTAGTAAAAAGTATATTCGGTATTCTGGTAAAAAAGAAACAGAGGTAGAAATATTATTACATTTCTGTGTAGAGTTAAAAAAGGTACGTCCTTCTATTAAAAATAATAGAATGCTAACCAATATCTATGATAGGCAAATCAATAGTATTACTAAGACCATACGAACATTACATGAAGATTTACAGTATGATTATGAGTTGGTTTTGGACTCATTGATATAATATCATTTTGTTTCAACAGTTTTTTTGATAAATTGGGGAATTTTACATCTTTTTTTATCAAAACACGGGAAAATACTTATAGTATATTATGTTGATTTTGAGTTAGTTTGTGTGTACACAAAAAATAAGTACTAACAATTTTAACTTAAATTAATCATTATGGGTATTAGTATTAGTATTGTTGCTGGTCAAGATAAAGCAGCATCAAGCGTAAATGCAAGTGGATCCGTTCAACACGTGATTACCGATGAGGAAAGAACAACCTTTAAATTGGGTGATAAACAATTAAAAGATGCTGTAAATAAGTATTTTGGAAAATCTCCTAATGATGCGTACTTACATAGTCCAACTCCTTGGGGAGATCTGTATAAAAAATATAATTGGCCTCAGGTGCAGATGGTTTTGATAGTGCAAAGTGCAGAAATATTAGGAATTACATCAGAACCCGTAATTGTGAAAACACAAGATTTTACAAACAACAGTAGTATAAAAGGGACATTTAATGTGGCCATCTCAGAATCTTTAAACAATACTACTTCGTCTAATTGGAGTACAGGAGGTACATTAACTATTGGTCAGAAGTTTAGTTATGGAGTAAAATTTCTTGGAGCTGGAGCAGAAGGAGAAACCTCATTATCTTATAGCCAATCATGGGGAGTTGGTGGTCAAGAGTCTAAATCAATTACAGTAGGTTCTACATCGGGAGTAAGTGTAGAATTGGATCCTGGAGAATCTGTAGTAGCAGAACTTTCTGCTAGTAGAGGAGTTATGAAAGTAAGGATTAGATATAATGCTTATCTGATAGGTAATACAGCGGTAAACTATAATCCTACATATAAGAAACACCATTTCTGGAGTTTAGGAATCGGTGGTGTTATGTCTAAAGCAGGAGTTTCTAACTCAGTGCAATCCACAGAAGATATAGAAATTGGATACTATTCTAATTCTAAAATTGAACTAAAGAATAAAATAAGCGGTAAGATAAAAGCGAGTCATGCATTAGCAGATGCTACTGCTGGCGAACTTACATTAGCTTAACAGGTATATTAATTTTGTTTTTCCCGACTTCGATAGGGTAGTAAACTATTATACTGCTTTGTCGAAGTTTTTTACCCTTTTATTAATTTAAAAATATAATCAAGTTGACTATCCTTACCTTTAATAAGATCCTCTACAGAAAATAGTATCGTGCGATCAGGAATTACACCAGAACCTTTGGGTAGACTACTGTCTTTTACATAGTGAGTAATTCGTTCCATAGACATTACCATAATAATCTTAGCATTAGGTAATTCATAATACACAGGAAACTGTCCGGTATGAGCGTAGTAACCACCACCTGTTTCTTCGCCAACCAAAAGAATGTCTGGGTCGTTTTTAGCTAATAAAGCAAGTGCCGATCCAGCAGAAAATGTAGTGCCACCTGCCAACATATACACCTTGCCCTTAAATCTATTTTTGTTAGGTACCATCATAGTCTCTAAATCATCAAAATCTAGTTTCCAGCCATCGTATTTTGGATGGTTGTAAAACTTTTCTTTTAAAAATTCTTTTTCTCCATACGTTCTAGTTACATATGTACGTTCTGGGATTTCTAAAGAAGATACAAAAGAACTAGTTCGTTGTTTGTATAGTTTATCTGTGATAAAAGAGAAAAGATGTACTGAGTTGGGCCTAAAACCTCCATTATTATTTCGGATATCGATAACTAGATGCTTTGCTTTTTTTTTCTTAATCTCTTTAAAGAGCTTTATTAATCGTGATTTAAACGCTCTAATATCTACGCCAAAAGAGTTAGCAACCAAGACAGCTGTTTTTAGATCATCTCTATAGTAAACAAAAGGTTCTTTGGTATTAACATGCTTTGAAAAAAAAGCAACTTTATCTGTAGCATTATGATATTTAGAAAAATAAGAGTTACGGTTGATATTTCTGTGTTTGGAATTCACAAAAGATTCTGCAGCTAAGGTGATTGTCTTTTTACTGCCATTAGGTGTTATGTAATCAACTGAATATTCTTTTTGTACACCATATTCATACATATAAAAAAGACCAAATTTTAATTCAATATCTCTATACTTTCTAGTAAAATTATATCCATCTGTAGGCGCGTACTTTTTTAAGGCTTCTAAAATAGTTGCAGTAGGAGTTTTGTTGATAGTAGTTACTTTTGACCCAATCGGTATATCAAAATCATCCGTATCTATATAAAACTCTGCCTGTATAATTTTTAGTATTAGTGGAAAATAGTATTGTGTAGTGTTTAATGTATTAGGAGCAAATAGTAATAGATGACCATCTTTTATTTGATCAGTAATTTGCTGCATTTTTTTAAACAGTTCAATATCTGTAATATCTTCGGATAAAGATCCTTTTGTAGTACTTAGTATAGAATCTAGTGTTACTTGATCAATATATTCACAGAGTGCAGGATGTCCCTGTTTTAATATGTTTTCAAAGATTTTAAAATCTTCTTGCGCTTTTTCTGGTGTGAGTGTTTTTTGAGCAAAAAGTGAAGTAGATATAGTAATTAAAAATACAATGCACCAAATGCGATTCATGTGATAAATTTTGATATACAATTTTTAAAGACGTCACTTAAGAAAAAATGTGACAATTTCTCGTTTCCCTGAGGTGTAAAAATAAGAAATTACATACGAGCAATGATTATTTATAGATTAAAAAAAAACAGGTGTTTCGTTAGCACCTGTTTTTCTAAATTGTATGTGTAAAGTATATTAATTTAATTTTCGTAATTGTTTCTTTATTTTTCGAATTGCGGATTCGATAGACTTTTCTGGTTCAATTACATTATACTCTCCCCAGAATTGTGGGTCAGAGAAACCAGAGGCTTCATCACTAATTACTACAGATGATTTTAAACGATCTTTAGGCCGTAAATTTTCGTTCTCTGGATTCTTTTTCCAATCAGTAACAGCCATTTCTATATTAAGCTTATAGGTAGAGTTAAATAACTTCTTTTTCCAGTTTACCTTAAAAACTAAATCGATTTTACCGTATCCGTAGTACCACCTTCCATTCTTTTCTCTATAATTCATGTTATAAGTAGCAACGGTAGGGTACACTTTGGCTCTGGTAGGTTTTTTTCTAACAAATAATTTACTTGCTTCTTCTCGGTCATCTAACTTAAGACTAAAAACAGCTTTTGTTAATGCTAATGTTTCTGAATCTATATATAACTTTCCGTAGTAATAAAGATCTTTGATATAAGGTCTTTGCTTAAACTTAAGAACATAAATATAGCGATCATTAATTTTAGTGGATTTATCAAAGCTGAATTCATAAATTTTCAATATATCCTCTGTAAACAGAAGGTCTGGATTTTTCATTACATCAATGAATAAGGTACTTGATGGTCCACCTTGAAGCTTTAGTGTTAGTGTGTCTAACTTTTTGTAATCAGCGCTTTTTCTGGCTTTGTATAGTTTAATAACATCATTTTTATCAGATGCATAAGGCTTTTTATATACATCTACAACCGCTTCGGAAAGCGAAACATACGTTCGTCTCCTTTTTATAGTTTCTCTGTAAAAAGCTGTCATAATTGTATTATCACTTTGGTAATTAGCACCACGTTTTTTCATTACTGCTTTAATAAGAGCTTCTGGATTTCTAGGGTCAATATTTATTTCTGTAAGTTCTGTGATTGATGCAGATAGTTGGATTTTTGTTTTACTACCTTTTAGTGTTGACAATGATACTATTTTGTCTTTATACCCTAAGAATGAAATAGTAATATTGGCACTGGCATTACTTTTTGGAACTTTTAGCAAAAATTCACCTTCGCTATTTGTAATGGTCGAAATGTTAGTTCCGTTAAGAGAAACTGTTGCAGAAACTAAAGGCTCATTATCAGTTTTATCTACTACAAATCCTTTATATTCATTGTAGTTTGTTTCGTTTGGGATGCCAGTGTCTTGAAAAAAGCTAAACGCCTGAAGACTATTAGAATACCCAATAATTAAAAATATACTAAGTAAAAAGGTAAAACCATTTTTACTTAAAAAAGTACTTTTTTTATTCATATCATATTCGTTCAGTTAATACTATAATTCTTAAATTTTTGAGGTAAAATGTAAAGTATACAATATACTAAATTTACGAGTGAATTTTAATGTACAATAGTTAAAAATGAGCTAATTATGAGTTTGTAGGTACTAGTTTTGTTAATTGCAAAGTGATAAATTTCAGTTAATTATCATTAAAAAAGGATTCGGTTAATGAGTAATTCTCTTGTTGAAAAAGAATATGAATAAATGTGTTAGTGATATCCACTATGATCACCAAACCAATTTTTGAGCTTTATATTTAATATCTCTGTAGTAAAAGGTTTGGTGATATAATCATCTAACCCTTTTGCAATAAATCGTTCTGCGTCTCCTGGTAATGCGTTAGAAGTAATGGCAATTACAGGAGGTACTTTTTTATATCCTTGTCGGATTAGTTTACAGGTTTCTACGCCATCTAGTTCTGGCAAGTTGATATCCATAAGAATAAGATCGTATGTGTCTTCTTCAAACATTTCTATTGCTTTTCTACCTGTTTTAGCAACATCAGCAGTACATCCCAAATATTTAAGTATTTGTTTAGAAACGATAATGTTTGTTTCTGAATCTTCTACTAGTAAAGCATGAAGATTAAATTTTTGATCATTACTTTTATCAAAAGCTTTCTCCGTAGATGGTATAACAGCGTTAGATATTTTTGTTTTAAAAGTGAACCAGAAGTTACTTCCTTTTCCGATTTCGCTTTGCACTCCTAGTTTACCATTCATTAGGTCGACTAACTTTTTGCTTATTGTTAATCCTAACCCAGTTCCTTCACCCACAAGAATAGCTTCATTATGTACTTGGCTAAATCTGTTAAATAATGATTTTTGGTCCTCTTTGCTTATACCAATTCCAGAATCTATAACTTCTATCTTAAAGGTTAATTCGTCATTTTTTTTAGAAACCAACGAAGACTTTACGGTAATGGTACCTTTATTGGTAAATTTAATAGCATTACCAATTAGATTAGAAATCACTTGTTTTAATCTATTATCATCGGCATAAATTTGTTCTGGTAATGTGTCCGGATATTCAGAAATTAAATCAATACCTTTCGCTTTGCTATTAGCAAGGAATAGGTCAATATTTTGATGTATTAATTTTTTAAGATTAATACCTTTTGGGGATAAAGAAAATTTTCCTGCCTCCATTTTGGATAAATCCAGAATTTGATTTAGAATATCTAATAAATTCTGTGAGGATTGGTGGATAGTACTTACATACTCCTTCTGTAAATCATCTAATTTTGTGTTTTTGAAAAGTAAATCAATCATACCAATAACTCCAACCATAGGAGTCCTGATTTCATGACTCATATTAGCTAAAAAATCTTGTTTAAATTTTGAGGCTTGAAGAATCTGCTTATTTGTACCTTTCAGTTTATCTAAATTACGTCCACCAAACATAGCAAAAAGTCCTAGAAATATGGGTGCGGTATCTATTATATAATGTATCGGGTGTTTTTTTTGTACGAATAGGATAGATTCCAATGAAAACTCTAAACCTAATTTAGAAATATCTATACTGGTAGCAACAATCGGAAACATTAGTCCGAATAACATTCCGTAAAAGGTATATTTTGCGGCTTCAGATTTTAACCATGATTTTTGATTCATAGATGGTTTTTTGACTACGATCTTACGTTAGTTAATGATCCGATAAGGTTATTTTGGGGCCTTACTGGGATATATGCTAAATATAGTGGTTTTTTTGTAAATGAATAATATCTGTTTTTTTCGATTACTAGCCGCCGATACTAATCATGCTTCTATTTTGAGAATGAAGTTCAGGGTTTTCTAGTTTATCAGAAGTATCCATTCCTCCTCTAGAAGCAAATTTATGCTGTAAAGCAGATCGTATCGCAGGAAGTATTGATTGATTAGCCCTAAGTGGTTTTAATAAGGAAAACTCATTATTAGAAAATAAACAGTTTTTTAGTTTCCCATCTGCTGTAATGCGTATTCTATTACACGTATCGCAAAAAGGATTCGTAACAGAACTTATAATAGCAAAACTACCTAAATGCCCATCAATTTTATAATTTCTAGCAGTGTCATTAGGTGAGTCTGTTAATCTTTTCAGTTGCAACGGGAAAGTATAATGTACTTTGTCCAATATCTCTTGCTGTGTCACTAATTTATCCATATTCCATTGATTACCATCAAAAGGCATGAATTCAATAAATCGAATAGTAAGATTTTGATTCTTTGTTAGATTAATAAAATCAATGATTTCGTCTTCATTGAAATTTTTTATTAAAACAATATTTAGTTTAACATGAAAACCTTCCTTTTGAAAAAGTTGAATGGTATTCCAGACTTTATCGAATTCATTTCGGCGGGTAATCTTCTCAAACTTATCTTTATGCAGTGAGTCGATACTTATAGTAATTGTAGTAACATTGTTTTCTTTTAGTAATGGAAGAAAACGATCTGCTAATATCCCATTGGTAGTAATTCCAATCTCTACTGGGAGTGCGGCTAGATTTTCTAAAATTAAAGGGAAGTCTTTTCTTACCATTGGTTCTCCGCCGGTTAACCTAATCTTAGTAACACCAATATTAACAAATTCTTTTGCAATTGTATGGATTTCATCTGATGTCATTAGATGTTCTTTCGGTCTCAATGGTATTCCATTAGCAGGCATGCAATAGGTACATCTTAGATTACATTTTTCTGTCAAAGAAATTCTAAGATATGTGTGTTTTCGACCGAGATTGTCTGTTAATATGTTCTGATTATTTATATCCACTTTCAATTAAGATTAGTTTCCATCGTGTTTAGCTCCTTTTAATATTCGAAAGGTATGCAATACAGCAGGGAAAATAGCTTCCATAGATTCTTTTGCTCCATTTGTTGATCCTGGTAATGCAAGTATTAATGATTCTCCAATCACACCGGCAACACTTCTAGAAAGCATAGCATATGGCATCCGATTTTGACCATAAGTTCGGATTGCTTCTTCTATTCCAGGAATTCTACGTTCTACTAAAGGAAGCAGTGCTTCTGGTGTTACATCCCGCGGTGATAATCCGGTACCACCAGTAAAAATGATAAGATCATTTTCTCTTAATTGCTTTACTTGCTGTTGTATTTCATTTATCTCGTCTGGGATTATTGTATATGTGCTAATAGTAACCCCACACTCTTCTAATTTTTCTATAATTGCTTTACCTGCTTTATCTTCTTTATGACCCTCAGAAATTGAGTCGGAACATACAACAACTCCAGCTTTAAAAGGCTCTCCGTTATCTTTGTAACTGGATTTTCCTCCTCGTTTTTTAAGCAATTTGATATGCCGGATTTCTACATTTTTGTCAACGGGCTTGAGCATATCATACATTGTGAGAGCTACTACAGATACTCCATGCATTGCTTCAACTTCTACACCTGTTTTATAAATGGTTTTTACCGTCATTTCTATAACAATTTCTAGATTATTAATTTTATAATCTATACTAGTGTATTCAATAGGTAAGGGATGACAATCAGGAATCATATCGCTGGTTCTTTTAACAGCAAATAAACCTGCAGTTTTAGCCATTTCAAAAACATCTCCTTTAGGAATACTTTTAGAGATAATGGCTTCTATGGTTTTGGAATTTCCGACTTTAACAATGGCTTGAGCTACTGCAGTACGAAGAGTATTATTTTTATGTGTGATGTCTACCATTCTTAATTATTTACTTTCCAAACATGGGTTTCGTCTTCAAAAATTTCTTTTCCAAATACAGGGACATCTTTTTTTATTTCTTCTACTAAAAACTCCAATGCTTCAAAAGCTGCTCTTCTATGCGGAGAAGATACAAATACAAAAAGACAAATTTCGCCAGCTTTTACTTTTCCTAAACTATGATAAATATGCATACAGGTAAGATCATATTTATCAAAAGTAGCTTCACGTATTTCGTGAAATTTTTCTTCGGCCATATCCTTATATGCAGAATATTCAATCGCTTGTACAGTATTACCGTCAATCTCATCTGCTCGTACTTGACCTAAAAAAATATCGTGAGCACCAATGGTTGTCTTAGTTTGATGTTTTTCGATAGAGTTTGCTATAAAACTTGGACGTATCGGTCCTTCTACAAAAACAGTTTTTCTTTTTTCCATGTATTACTTTTTTTAACCACCAGAAAACGGAGGTAATAATGCTATCTCACTTGTGGAGCTAAGTAGTGTATTATTTGACTTAATTTCTTTATCAATCGCAATTTTAAATGATAATCCTTGCAATTTTTGATATTTGTTTTTCAGTAAATTTTCTAATTGATCTACTTTGCTACCTTTTTCTAAAGAAATAATTTCTTCTTTGCAATTAGTAGCTTCAGCAATCATCCCGAAATATAAAATCTTTAATTCCATTGCGTTGCCTGTTTATATTGTTGCTGTGTATTTATGTTTTTTACGTACGGAGCTATAGTATCTTCTATAGGAATACTTTTTACTTTTAGTGTAGATAGTGTTTTTCTTAGGCTTAAACGTTTTTTATTAATACTTTCTAGAAAAGTATTAATAACAGATTCATTATATAACGTAATCAATGGAATATCTTGGAAAGTGATTATATCAAAATTAGGTTCATACGCTGAAATTAATTTATCTAGAACCATATGATTAACAAAAGGAACATCACAACTAAGTACTAAATTCTGTTTTGTTCTAGTATGTGTTAATCCAGTATAGATCCCTCCAACAGGTCCTAAATCAGGAATTATATCCGAAATACACGGATAACCAAAAATAGTATAAGCTGGATTATTAGTAATGATTAGAATTTTGTCTGTAATTGATTCTAGTGCCTTTAGAATATGAGCTATAAAAGGTTTTCCTTTGTGCAGTTTTAAACCTTTATCTTCTCCCATTCTACTACTCTTACCACCAGCTAGTATAATACCTGTTATGTCTAAACCTTTTAGAGAACTCATAATTGTAGCTCTTTTAGTTGTTGATCTAAGAAATCCCAGCAATTTTTATTTATGTTTTCGAATGCATTAATCATTTTTAGGCCGTATTCAGTTATTTCCGTACCACCACCACCGCTTCCCCCTGTATTTGTAATCACAACAGGAGTAGAAGCATTTTTATTAATGGAATCAACTAAATTCCAAGCTTTCTTATACGACATCCCAAGAGATTTTGCAGCTTTAGAGAGAGAACCTTCAGTTTTTATGGCTTTTAGAATTTTAATTCTTCCTTCTCCAAGAAAAACACCCTTCTCACCTTCGATCCATATCCTGCTTTTTATGTGGTACATGCTAGCCGTTGTTTCCTGCAAGATATAACGAAAAAAATAAAGAATACACTCTTTCAGAAATTTTTATGATTTATTCAAAATAGAAAGAGTTTGATAAGGTAAATTGAAATTATAGTTGTGTTCTTTTTTGAAAACATAAAATTAATCAGGTAACAAAATAGTTTCTACCAAAGAATCTTTATCAACTTTACTAATATTTTCTGGAATAAAAACTAAAGCATTTGCTACAGCATAGGAATATAACATGGCAGAACTTTGACCATCTAGAATTTCTACAGTTTCATTAGAAACTTTAGCTTTTAAAAACTGTGCCCGATCTCCTTTTTTGATAAAATCTTTTGTTAAAGATTTCATAGTCCTTTTAAGACCATCAGAAGAGGAATCACCCATTATTTTTTGAATAATAGTAATTACATAAATATAAAAGCAAGTAAGAGAGGATGCAGGATTACCGGGTAAAGCAAAAATGAATGTTTCCTTATTTTTTCCAAAAAACAATGGTTTACCAGGTTTTTGTTTGATTTTATAAAATAATTCTTCGGTGCCAAGTTCGGATAAAGCTTCTTTTACAAAATCATAATCACCTACAGAAATTCCTCCACTGATTAATACTAAATCATTGTTTTCAATAGCTTGCCTGATTGTTTCTTTTGTACTTTCATATTCATCCTGAACAATATATTTATTAATTTCTTTTATTTGAAATTGCTCTAGAACAGCTTGTAGTTGAACAGAATTACTTTCATAGATTTTTCCTTGTTGTAATTTTTGTCCAGGCGCTATTAATTCATTTCCAGTTGTTATTATCGCTACGCTTGGGGGAATAAAAACTTCCAAATCAGTAATCCCTAATCCTGCTAAAAATCCAATACCAGCAGGAGATATTTTTGTTCCTTTTTCTAATGCAATATCTCCTTTTTTTATCTGTTCTCCAGTGGCTCTAATATTTTGGTTTTGGTGTATTTCTTCATTTATGGTAATAGTGTTTTCTGATCTTATTACCTTTTCTTGTATTACTATAGTATTTGCATTATCAGGAACTCTTGCACCTGTAAAAATGCGAACTCCTTGTCCTGGCAATAATGAATAATCATCTGCATCACCTGCTTTTACTTCACCAATAATTTGATAGGTGTTTTTATCATGAAGTAACAAGGCGTATCCATCCATCGCTGATTGACGGAATGGTGGCATATCTATGGGAGTGGGAATATTTTTGCTAAGCCTTAATCCATTAGTATCTTTTAATAAAACGGTTTTTGTTTTAGGAGTATAAAGTACTTCAGAGATTATGGACAATGCTTTTGATACAGAAATCATTTTAAAATTATTTTATATCAAAAATATTGCTTTGTTTGGAGGTAACCTAAATTTTATAACGCATAAAAAAAGCACGGCAATAAATACCGTGCTATCATAAAACCTTACTTTTTATGATTGATTTAACCTTTAAAAACGATTTTTTTTAGTTTGTAACCTTCAATTTTGATGAAGTATGTTTTTGGATCTCTATAATTATGAATGTAATCATCAATTATACCGTGATCTAATAATCTACCTGTTAGTGTATAAAGACTATAGTTAAGACCTTGGGGAACTTCTTTAATGTCTTTAAATGTTTCTAAACCAGTACTCTGTTGACAAGTTGAATCCGCTAGAAATCTATCGATAAAGGTAACTCGTCCTTTTTTCTCTCCTTCTAAAGTAACTGTTGCTGATTCGTCTACGTCAAGAATTCCGCTTCCAGAAATATCTCCTAATATAATTAAGCACGCATTTCTGATTTTAATTCTTGCACCGTTTTCGATATGTAAACTTTCTGTTATAAAAATAACACCTTCTTCGGTATTCTCGTCTAAACCATTAATTATGGTGTTCTCAGTCACTGACATTAATTTATAAGAAATGTCAATTTTTACATTCGCAAATGCAACACTTGCGAAAAGTAATGTTAATAGGGGTAATAATTTTTTCATAAGGTTCAGTTTTTGGGTTAAACTGCAATTAAAAAAGTAAGTCTTTTCTTACTAATCAAGTGTTTTAATCGTTGTAAAACACATAATCAACGACAAGATACAACTTTTTATGTTAAAACCGTAATTTTTCGCATTTAAATATTGATTTTATTACCATAGATTTTGCAAAAATTCTCATTTAACCCATAAACACTGGTGTTTAGACAAATGTTAAATTTTAAAGGTTTATTAACAAATTGATTTCCAATTTATTGCTTTTAGTGATTTTCGCTGTAAAATGATAGACCCCGTTTTTTTTAAGTTTATTTTTAAATATTAGTATATGATTTAAGGATATTTAATTTTAAATTTGATTATAATGATGATCAAACTATTATTATTTTCCCAAGGCTTTAATATTTGGTTTAAAAACCTACTAAGAGAACTTTCTAATAATATAATCAGTCTTTTTTTTATTGGGTCTGTTTATTTAGCTTTATGGCACTTTCCGCAGACAGTAGATTTATTATTAATTCTAAATCAAGCAGATGCTTTTTTACTAGAAGTTCCATTATATTTTACGCTACTTATTATTGCTGCATTTTTAATTTGGAACGCTCCTAAGTATTTTTATTTTCACAATTATAAAGACATTACTCATACTAATCTCATAGGGTTTATTCCTAATCAACATTATAAATTTCAGGATAGAAGTGAATCTGCTAGTTATGCTTACATGACTAGAATTCATATGAGAAAAACATTACCAAGAATTTTAGCAATTTTATTATTAGCCATATCTGCATTGAGTATTCTTAATGCAATGGAGTTATTTGGTTTAGAAAACACATATACGGAATTTTTAAATCCTACAAATACATTAGTCTTGATTGTTTTTTTGCTATTGTTATTGTCTGAACCTAAACTATACAAGGTGCTAAAGGATTTTCTAAATCGAAGTGCTAAAACTAAAGTTTTTATTTTTATAGTTTCTATTGGATTAATGATTTTAATTATATCATTGGGAACACTAAATACTCAGACAGAGAAAGATTTAGGGAATCTTTTTCTTTCTAATAGTGCATTGGTACTGTTGTTTTTTACTTTGTCATTTAATAGTTATAAGTTCTTAAAGCATTTTCCTAAAAAGTTCTTTTATACTTTTATTCTAATGTCTGGGTTCATTATGTTAATGACATTTCTATTATTTAATTTTTATCCTAGTCTGGTAACCGGAATAAATCCATTATCCGTTTTAATTCTTTCGCTTTTAAGTCTTTTCATGATTTGTTTTATATTGATTTTGATCGGGAAAAAAATACGCCTTCCTTTATTATCAATTGTAACGGTCTTTTGTATTTTCTCTGCCAAGTTTTTTTCAGACACTTCGGATCATTATCAACTTAATTTGATGGAAACAAATGTTGATAGACCTTCATTAGATACTTATATATATTATTGGTTAAAGAGTAGGGAGAACATCATTAATGATAGTGAAACTACTTTTCCAATTATTATGGTTTCTGCTGAAGGAGGAGGGTCGAGAGCGGGACTTTGGGCTTTTTTAGTACATAGTTATTTATATGAAAACACAAAAGGGGATTATTTTGAAAAACATTTACTTTCATTAACAGGAGCTTCTGGCGGTGGTGTTGGTAATTCCATGTTTTTTGCAGAAGCTAGAAATACCAGTTTAGAAGGAAAAAAATCAAGCTTTAAAATTGATGAGAATGCTCATAAACCTATTGTAAAGTATAAAGCCAGTGGTATTTACAAGGAAAATTATTTATCGGTAGCATTGTTGTCTTTATTAGGACGCGATTTATTTAAGGAAGTCACTAGTTTATTTAAATTTAAAAATAGAGGGCAATTATTAGAAGAACATTGGAACCAAGCTCATGAAAAATACTTTTTGGATTCTAAAGGTAGGAGTATTATAGATAAAGAGTTTCTATCTTTTTACGATAATATTTTTACCGGTGATACCATGGATTTGATTTCTCAAAAAATACCACCTTTATTGTTTGTCAATACTACACATACGCAAACAGGAAATTATAATATTATTAGCCCAGTAGAATACTCTCAAGTAAAAGAATTCACGGGAATGAATGATTTTTTAAGTACTATACAGTCTAGTTACCCTAATAATTCCATTGCACTTTCGACTGCGATGAGGATTAATGCAAGCTTTCCATTTATTACTCCTGTTGGAGAAGTTAGGAATAGGACACAAAAGGATATATTCATTTCTGATCAATATGCAGATGCAGGATATTATGATAATATTGGAGGGAGAGTATCTATTGGTGTTGAAGAAGTGCTTAAGAAAGTATTAAATGATTCTTTTCCTTTGTTGAGAAAGAAAGTGAAAATTAAACAGTTGATTATCACTAATGAAGAAGAACTAAAAATAGCGAAAACAAGCACCCAACTTTCAGCCCCATTAACAACTCTTAAAAATGTTAGATATGGTCATACAAAAGAGGTTATGGAAAAATTGGGAGATGATTATGTAATTAGTTTAAAACAAACAGAAATTATGCCTTCCTCCATTAATTTGTTAGCAAGAGATATTAATAAAGAAGAACTTTTTATAAGGCCAGTACTGCCGCTAGGGAGATATTTATCTACCGTAGCAATTAGGTCTATGGAAGCTAGATTAGATTCAGTAAAAGTGGATTTGGATTTAATTACACAATAAGCAAGTCAATTGTCGTTTTTTTTTGTACATTTGTCAATGTAAAAAATTCTTTTGGTTATGAGCGCAGTATCACCGTTAGATTATGATGGTTTAGAAAGTAAAGGGTTATTGAGGTACCTAAATATTGATATTCCTTTGCACAATGTTTATGATTTTATTGAACTATCTCGTAATGGTATTGATAAGCGAGCATTATTACATCTTGCTAAAACGATAGATTTTGATTTGAGTGAGTTGGCCCATGTGTTGCATTTGTCGGAGCGCACGATACAGCGTTATGAGCTCAATAAAAAGTTAAGTACCGAAGCAAGTTCAAAAGCTTTGCAATTGGCAAAACTTTATGCGAGGGGAGAGAATATTTTTGGAGACTTAGATCGTTTTAAACGGTGGATGGAACATCCAAATGTTGCGTTAGCAACTAAAAAACCCAAAGAACTTCTTGATACCACTTTTGGATTTCAGTTATTAAACGAAGAGTTAATTCGTATAGAGCATGGAATTTTTGCATAATGTTGGTATATAGAATTGCTAAACAAAAGTATATAAAAGACCTTACCGGTATTGGAGCTAAAACCGTTGGAGGCAGATGGAACCCAAAAGGGGTTGCTGTCCTATATACAAGTACTACTGCGGCTCTTTCTGTTTTGGAAGTTCTAGCACATTTACCAGCTGCATATTTTCCGGATGATATGGCTATAGCCACCATCGAACTACCGGATGATAGAATTTCTACAATAGATATTAAAGAATTACCAAAAGATTGGAATAAAATACCACCTTCTACAGGAATTCAACATTTTGCTTTAAATTGGATATCGGAAAATATAAATTTAGGATTAAAAGTTCCCAGTATTATAGTACCAAGAGAGCAGAATCTTCTTATTAATCCATTACATCCAGATTTTAATTTGGTAAAGCTAATAGAGATTGAACCTTTTAGTTTTGATACACGACTACTTAAATAATTTCCTGTATTTAATTTTTAAAACCAATATTTACAGACTTAATTCTAAAAAATAATGATCATTATTAATGATGTTTTGTAGCTAATTTTTTGTTAATAAGATAATATAACTTACGGTTTAAGCATTGTTTTTCAACGGTTTAATGGTTTTGTTTTTGTTTTTGATTAGTTAAATTTTTAAAAAGAGCTTCCTGTATTTTTACAATTTGCCTAACTTGCAAGATTGGATATGAGTAACGAATCCTCAATTTTTACGTCTTATTCCAAAGAACTAAACTTAATTTATTAATAAAATGAATACAAAAATGAGAAAAGTGTATTTTTTGGCTGCATTCGTCATTGCATTTGTCAGTTGCAAGAATGAAACCAAAAAAGAGGAAGAAAAGGAAACCGAGGCTGTGGCCGAAGTTGAAAAAGTTCCAGGTATCGTTTTGGACAATATGGACCCCACCGTTAGTCCAAAGGAAGATTTTTATAACTTCGTTAATGGTAGTTGGATGAAGAATACAGAAATTCCGGAAGATAGAACTAGCTGGGGTGGTTTTGGTGTATTAAGAAAATCTACGGATAATGATGTTTTAGAAATCTTGGCTAAAGCAAAAAAGAGTGGAAAATATAGTGCAGATACTGATCAAGCTAAGGCTTTAGCAATTTTCGATACTAAATTAGATATTACAGCTAGAAATGCTGCAGGAGTAAAACCACTTCAACCAGCATTAGATGCTATTGCGTCTATTAATAATCTAGAAGATCTTCAAACAGTATTGGCAAAAAATCCTTCAGTTTCTTCACCTTTTATTGGATTGGGAGTACAGGCAGATCTTAATAATAGTGCTATGAATGCAGTATATCTTGGTCAAAATGGCCTTGGTTTGCCAGATAGAGATTATTATTTAGATCAGGACTCAAAATCAAAAGAAATTCGCGAAGAGTATAAAAAGCATATTGTAAGAATGCTTGGGATGTTAGGAGATACTGAGGCTGATGCAAAAATTGCGGCAGATAAGATCCTAAAGATGGAAACTCAACTTGCAGAACCAAGACTAAATAAAGAAGAGAGTAGAGACGCTCGTAATTATAATAATCCAAGAACGCTTGCAGAAGCGGATAAAATGTTGTCAACTTTGGATTTAAATAAAATGATCTCGGATCTTGGTGTAACTAAAAAATTCGATACTATTATAGTTGCTCATTTGAGATATACAAAGTCTTTAGATGGTTTTTTTAAAAATACACCTATAGAAGATATCAAAACACTTGTAAGATGGGATACCTTTAATAGCGCTACAGGTCTTTTATCAACTGATATAGAAAAAGCAAACTGGGAATTTTACAGTAAATATTTAAGAGGTCAGAAAGAGCAAAGACCGGCTGATGAGCGTGCTTTAGCAACTGTTAATGGAACAGTAGGAGAAGCATTAGGTCAGTTATATGTTGACGAAAAGTTTCCGCCTGAAGCAAAAGAAAAGGCAGAAAAAATGATTGCTAATGTTATCACAGCTTTTAAGGCTAGAATTGAGCGATTGGATTGGATGAGTGATACCACAAAGGTAAAGGCAATAGAAAAACTTGATAAATTTACAGTTAAGATTGGATATCCAGATAAGTGGGAAGATTATTCTAAGATGACAGTTTCTGCGGATAAATCTTATTTTGATAATATGGCAGCTGTTAGCAAATGGGCTCAGGATAGACAATTTGATGATATTGGAGAACCAGTAGATAAAACTAAATGGGGAATGTCTCCACAAACAGTTAATGCTTATTTTAATCCTCTTAATAACGAGATTGTTTTTCCTGCGGCAATATTACAACCTCCATTTTATAACTATACTGCTGATGAAGCTGTAAATTATGGAGGGATTGGAGCTGTTATTGGTCATGAAATTTCTCATGCTTTTGATGATTCTGGTGCTCGTTTTGATGCAGATGGAAATTTATCTAATTGGTGGACAGAAGATGATCTTAAGAAATTTACCGAAAGAGGTGATGCTCTTGCTGAACAATATAGCGCAATCGAAGTGTTAGATAGTGTATATATCAATGGTAAGTTTACTCTTGGAGAGAATATAGGAGATCTTGGAGGTGTATTGGGAGCTTATGATGGATTACAGATGCATTTAGCAGAAAATGGGCGACCTGAGGATATTGATGGATTTACTCCAGAACAACGATTTTTTATGTCTTGGGCTACTGTTTGGAGAACGAAGGTTAGAGAAGATGCGTTAAGAACGCAAATTAAGACAGATCCACATTCTCCTGGAACTACTAGAGCAATTCAACCATTGTTAAATGTTCAAGCATTTTATGATGCTTTCGATATTAAACAAGGAGATAAAATGTATTTAGAGCCGGAGAAGAGAGTGAATATTTGGTAAACAAATAAAAATAAATGAAAAGCCCTGATGATATCAGGGCTTTTTTTATTGAAGATTTTTAATTTTCTTTTATTTCATTCATTAAAAGAAATGCATCATTTACATATTCTTTTTCTAAAAAAAGAGTGAAGTAATTAGAAGTCGATATAATTTCAAAAACTGGAATTCCTTCATATGCTAAAAGCTTAAATATATAGAAATATAATCCAATCGATCTAGAACTATCATCAGGAAGAGCAATAGACATAGAAGATAAATCATCTTTGACGGATATACATGTTTCATCCTTAAAATGATCTTCAACCACTGACTTAAGGGATGAAGAAACAAGTATATTACTTTCTTGGAAATTACTAGAATATGTGAAATAGGTTTTTGATTTATCTTTCACAGTATTTAATAGATTAGATTGACTGGTAAGAATTGTATTAGAGTTTAGAAAAGCATATTCTGTAATTCCTGACCTTACCACAATATCGCCTAAGCTTCCAAGATTTTCTGAATGTTTAATTCTTTTAGGATGATATCTTCGTAAAGCCATTACAATGGAACCTGACTTTACGGGTTTTCTCATTTCTTTTTCTACTTGCGGCAATAGATCGGTAGCGAGTGAACTAAAATTAATAATATCTCGTGATAGTGCGTCTTCCAAAAATGGCTGATGCCTCAGTATATTGTGAACACAATCTGTAATAGTTTTCATTCTGTTAGATATTTAACATATTGTGTAAATATATACTTTTTTTATCAAAATATTTATTCTTTATGCTCTATTGTCTAATTATGCATTGTAAAAAATAAAAATTGCTATGAAGATTTTAAAGTTTGGAGGAACATCTGTTGGGTCTGTAGAGAATTTGTATAAAGTTAAGGATATACTTATAAGTGATAATGACCAAAAGATCGTTGTATGTTCTGCGATGTCTGGAGTTACTGATCAGTTGGTAAATTTAGTAGCATATATAAAACTAAAAGATGCAGAAGGTATTACTAGAAATCTTCATAGATTAGAGAATAAACATTTAGAGGTAGTTGATACCTTAGTAGATGACTTAATGCTAAAAAATAGTCTTAAGGATGGAATTTCTTCAATGATAACAGAAATGTTAGAGTTGTCTAACCAGGAATATACAGAAGTGTTAAATGCTAGGGTTCTTACTTTTGGTGAGACATTGTTAACCTATATTTTCTCGAACTTTTTGAGTACTATTGGAGTTACCAATCAATTAATTTCGGCAAAGGATTTTATGTGTGTTGATAATGTGGATAATCCAAATATTAAAAAGGTCTCTCAGAAATTAAATGAAGTTCTGGAAAGCAATGAAACTTCTAATATATATATAACGCAGGGATTTGTTTGTAGAGATCATTTACATCAAATTAGTACGCTTAAAAGAGGAGGTAGCGATTATACCGCTACTATTATAGGTGCTGCACTAAATGCCAGTGAGATTCAAATATGGACAGATATCGATGGGTTACATAATAATGATCCTAGATATGTAGAAGGTACAAACCCAATTGCTCATCTTACATATAATGAAGCTGCGGAATTAGCATATTTTGGAGCTAAAATTTTACATCCACAAACAGTTTCTCCAGTTGTAGATAAAGATATTCCTGTATTATTAAAAAATACGTTCGATCCTAAGGCAGCTGGAACAGTAATTTCTAATAAAACATATAGAAAAGGATTAAAAGCCATTTCTGCGAAAGATGGAATAACAGCCATTAAAATTAAATCAAATAGAATGTTGATGGCACACGGATATCTTAGAAGGATTTTCGAAGTTTTTGATAATTATCATACATCCATTGATATGATTACTACATCAGAAATAGCAATTTCTTTAACGATTGATGATGTTACTCACATTGATGAAATAGTAAAAGAAATAGAGGGGTATGCAGAGGTTACGGTTGAACAGAATCATAGTATTATTTGTATTGTTGGAGAATCTGTAATTAACGATAAAAATTCTCATAAACTTTTTGAAATCCTTAATTATATACCTGTTAGAATGATTTCTTATGGCGGGAGTAATAATAATATATCTATTCTTGTAGAAACTAAAGATAAAATTCCTACCCTTAGGTTTTTAAATGAGAGGTTGTTTCTTTCTCATCAGGAAGCAGTTCTCTAAATTGTTTGTTATGTAATATGATGAGTCTTAAGTAAAAGGAAAAACGCAGTATTTGTATTGTTTTTTCAAGACAATAAAATTTTACTTTTATAAAGATTATTATTTTTTTATTTAATCCCAACAATTAACCAGGTTGGGATTTTTTTAATAAATATAGGGTAGAAAGATAATTAGCTGTTTTATATATAAACCAATAAACTTAAACCACTTCCAATGTTAAAGAGAATCGTAGAAAAATATCGTCTAGAAATTGTTTTGTTTGTTTTTTATTCGGTTGTTACCTTTACTTTTATTAAGTTGTTTTTATTTTAAAGTAATTCGTATCAACGCATCAATTTTAATAGGACTGATTATTTTCTGTTTTTTTGTTGATTGTGAGTTTCTATATTTTGGGTGGTAAAATTCCTTACAACTACTAATTAAATATTGCCTTTTCGTAAGTCCTAAACAATAGTATTTATAGGGTGTAATAATTAATACAGATCTAATCTGTAATCCCTTTTTATAACAAGTTTTTAAAATTTTTTGAAAAAAATAGTGATTTGCCAGTAACATATAGATCGGAAATGACATATACTTATAGCGATGGTATCACATAAGGAGATATTCTAGTTATAATTTAAAAAAAGAATATGCTTATTAAGGTCTTTGGAAGTGCCGTTTTCGGTGTTGAGGCTACGACAATAACTGTAGAAGTTAATATAGATAAAGGGATTGGATATCATCTAGTAGGATTGCCTGACAATGCTATTAAAGAAAGTAGTTTTCGAATTGCAGCTGCACTACAGAATAATAATTATAAACTTCCAGGTAAGAAGATTACCATTAATATGGCTCCCGCAGATCTTAGGAAAGAGGGATCAGCATATGACCTAACATTAGCTTTGGGTATACTGGCTGCCAGTTCTCAAATTAAGGGAGAACATATTTCTGATTATTTAATAATGGGAGAATTATCGTTAGACGGAAGTCTTCAACCTATAAAGGGAGCTTTGCCTATTGCTATTAAAGCTAGAGAAGAAGGGTTTAAAGGATTTATTTTACCTACTCAAAATGCAAAAGAAGCGGCAATAGTGGATAATTTGGAAGTTTATGGTGTAGCAAATATTAAAGAAGTTATAGATTTTTTCGATGGAAAAGGAACTTTGAATCAAACCGTTGTGGATACTAGAGAAGAATTTTATAAAGAACTAGATAATCCAGAGTTTGATTTTGCGGATGTAAAAGGGCAAGAGAGTATAAAAAGATGCATGGAGATTGCTGCTGCAGGTGGTCATAATATTATTTTAGTTGGACCTCCAGGTAGTGGAAAAACAATGTTGAGTAAGAGGTTACCAAGCATATTGCCTCCAATGTCTCTTCAAGAAGCATTAGAAACGACGAAAATTCATAGTGTTGTTGGAAGAATAAAAGATAATGTTGGATTAATGGCACAACGTCCTTTTCGTAGTCCTCATCATACAATATCTAATGTTGCTTTAGTTGGTGGAGGTAGTTATCCGCAACCTGGTGAGATTTCTTTGTCACATAATGGTGTTTTGTTTTTGGATGAACTTCCTGAATTTAAACGAGATGTATTAGAAGTTATGCGTCAACCATTAGAGGATAGAGAAGTAACAATTTCTAGAGCTAAGTTTACTGTGACTTACCCATCCAGCTTTATGTTAGTAGCGAGTATGAACCCAAGTCCTGGAGGGTATTTTAATGATCCCGATGCGCCAGTGACTTCTTCTCCTGCAGAAATGCAACGATACCTTAGTAAAATTTCTGGACCTTTATTGGATCGAATTGATATTCATATCGAAGTTACTCCGGTTCCTTTTGATAAATTAAGTGAAGAAAGAAGAGGTGAGAGTAGTGTTATGATAAGACAACGTGTTATTAAAGCTAGAGATATACAAACAAAAAGGTTTCTAGGTTTAAAAAACATTCATTATAACGCCCAGATGGGTGTGAGACAATTAAGAGTTTATTGTCAATTAGATGATGCTTCAAAAGAATTATTAAAAACCGCTATGGAAAGATTAAACCTTTCGGCTAGAGCGTATGATAGAATATTAAAGGTTTCTAGAACTATCGCAGATTTAGAGGGTTCTCAATCAATTAATGGAGATCATATTTCTGAAGCAATACAGTATCGAAGTTTAGATCGTGATGGGTGGTTGGGTTAAATTTTATTGGATAGGCAGAAGTTTTTTTACATTATGAGTAGGGTAATTTCTGATAGATAAGGCATTACTTTTGAAATTTAATATAACAAAGAAACTAATCTTATATATATAAAATAATGGGGTATCATCATTGTGATACTATTTGATAATAAAATTAAATAAATCTTAAAATTTTGAAACATAAATGGACTTTGTTGAATAAAAAAGAGTCTTTTTAACTTTTTTTTAATAATATATCAATGTAAATACTCAATTCGTTAAACTATTTTTAAACCTTAATCAAAAAAATAAAACATGAAAACTCGAATATCTAGGGCGCTTCTTGTAGCATTATCCTTTTTATTTGTTTCTGTGATTTCTTGTAAAAAAGAAACAACAGAAACGCTACCAGAAAAAGAGGAAGTTGGTAAATTATCAATCGATTTTGAAAAGTACGAATTAGAAAATGGCCTTCAGGTTGTTTTACATCAAGACAAATCAGATCCTATTGTTTCGGTTGCTATACAATATGGTGTAGGATCTAATCGAGAAAAAACAGGAAGAACAGGGTTTGCTCATTTATTTGAACATATGCTATTCCAAGAATCGGAAAATGTACCTCAGGATCAGTTTTTCAAAAAGATTCAGGATGTAGGAGGAACTCTTAATGGAGGCACTTGGCAAGATGGGACTATATATTACGAAGTGGTTCCTAAAAATGCAATGGAAACAGTAATGTGGTTAGAATCTGATAGAATGGGATTCTTGATTAATACAGTTACCGAAAGTGCTTTTAATAATCAACAAGAGGTAGTTCAAAATGAAAAAAGACAGCGAGTTGATAATAACCCTTATGGTCATACAAGTTGGGTAATTGATAAAAATATTTTTCCAGAAGGTCATCCTTATAATTGGCAAGTGATAGGGGAGTTAGTAGATCTTCAGAATGCTACGGTAGAAGATGTAAAGGAGTTTTATGATAAGTATTATGGTCCAAATAATGCCACACTGGTATTAGCAGGTGATTTTGAAACAGCTGATGCTAAGGCAATGATTGAAAAGTATTTTGGTGAAATCAAAAAAAGACAACCAGTAGAAAAACTAAAAGTTCAGAATGTAACTTTGTCAGGGACAAAGAGGTTTATGCATGAAGATAATTTTGCTACAACTGCTCAACTTAATATGGTATGGCCAACTGTAGAACAATATACAGATGATGCATATGCTTTAGATTTTTTAGGAGAATTGTTGTCCGAAGGAAAAAAAGCTCCATTGTATAAGGTGTTAGTTAAAGAAAAAGAATTGACATCGGATACAAATGCTTGGAATCGTTCTATGGAAATAGCTGGTAAATTTAGAGTTAATGTTACCGCTAATGAAGGAAAAAGCTTAGCAGATATCGAAGCTGGAGTTTTTGAAGCGTTTAAGAAATTTGAAGAAGAAGGAATCACAGATACGGATATTGAAAGAATAAAGGCCGGTCTAGAGACTCAGTTTTATAATGGAATAAGTAGTGTTTTAGGAAAATCTTTTCAGTTAGCACAGTATAATGTATTTGCTGGAGATCCTGGATTTATTACCCAAGATATAGAAAATATCAAAGCGGTTACCAAAGAAGATGTATTGAGAGTATATAATAAGTACATTAAAGGAAAACCTTATGTTATTACGAGCTTTGTTCCTAAAGGGAAAGTTGATTTAGCAGCCAATGATTCTGAAAAAGCTGCTGTTGTAGAAGAAGAAATCAAAGAGAATGTAGAAAACGCAGTGGCAGAAACAAAAGAAGAAATAGAAAAAACACCATCCGCTTTCGATAGATCTGTAGCGCCTAAAGAAGGAGAGTCTCCTAAGCTTAATATTCCATCTTCTTGGAATACAACATTAGCTAATGGAATGAAAGTATACGGAATGGAACAAAATGAACTTCCTTTAGTGAATTTTAGTTTAGTGATTTCTGGAGGTCATTTATTAGATTCTTTTGATAAGGTTGGAGTTGCAAACCTTATGACTGACATAATGATGGAAGGAACTGCAACTAAAACTCCAGAGCAGTTAGAAGAAGAAATAGAATTGTTAGGAGCTTCAATTAATATGTATACTACAAGAGAAGCTATAATCATTAGTGGAAATACATTAGCACGTAATCTAGATAAAACGATAAACCTTGTAGAAGAAATTTTATTAGAACCTAGATGGGATGAGGAAGAATTCGCAAGAATTAAGACTAAAACTATTAATGGAATAAAAAGATCAGCTGCCAACCCTAATGTTGTTGCAAGAAATGTTTATAATAAGGTATTGTATGGAGATAAACACATGTTTGCATATCCAACTAGTGGAACAGTAACTTCGGTAGAATCTATAACTATTGATGACTTAAAGCAGTTTTATATAAATAATTTTTCTCCATCCGTAAGTAAATTTCAGATAGTAGGTGATTTAAATAAGGATAAGGCTATAGCTTCACTTAAAAACTTAGAGAGTAAATGGGCAAGTAAAGAAGTTACTATTCCTGAGTATGAAATTGTAAATAATAGAGATAAAGCATCTTTGTACTTTGTAGATATTCCTAATGCAAAACAATCAGTTATCAATATTGGGTACTTATCTATGGCTCGTACAGATGAAGATTATTTCCCAGCTACGGTAATGAATTATAAGTTAGGAGGATCTTTTTCCGGAAACGTTAACCTAATTCTTAGAGAAGAAAAAGGATATACTTATGGTGCAAGATCAGGGTTTAGTGGGAGTAAAATTCCAGGAACATTTACAGCTTCTTCTAGTGTACGTACCAATACCACTTTTGAATCAGTAAAAATATTTAAAGATGAAATCGAAAAATATAAAAGTGGTATTTCTGAAGAAGATTTGACATTTACTAAAAATGCTTTAATTAAATCAAATGCACGTAAATTCGAAACTCAATTCGCATTATTAGGAATATTACAAGAAATGGGAAGATATGACCTTCCTGCTGATTATATAGCTAAAGAAGAGTCAATTATTGAAGGAATGACTCTAGAACAGCATAAAGCACTGGCTAACAAATATCTGGATGAGTCTAAAATGGCATATTTAGTTATAGGAGACGCTGCTACTCAGTTTGAACAATTTAAAAATGCTGGTTTTGACGAAGTAGTAATGTTAGATAAAGATGCTAATGAAGTAAAATTATCTGATGTAAAGATGTAATTATTATATCAACATATCATATTTGGATAAAGGAGAACTTCAAGTTCTCCTTTATTTTTATTGATTATTATGTTTGATTTTTATTTTTTGCACTAATCGACAAATGTATTTTTTAAATTCCATATTTCTTATACCATAACCATCCAATCCAATTAACTCAACATTTCTTGAGTCCATTGATTTTAAAGAAATATAAAACAGAGAGTATCCATCCCTTTTGAACCAGATTTCATTTTCTTTTCTTAAAATCTGATAAGAACTACACTCTTCGGAAAAAGGAGATTCTTTAATTAAAGAATAATTTTCATAATTTATACATTCATAATGTTGCTCAATTTTTATCCAATAGAATTGATAATATATTACTATAGCAGTAACAATTATGATTAGTAAAACGATTGCTAACATGATTTGTGAGTTTCTGGAAGAAGTATTAATAATTTCCAATGGATTGATTTATAGAATAAAAGTTTAAATCTTTAGATTTATCATCTAAAATTAATTCTCGCTTTTCTATATCATCTTCAAATGTTACTATTTTTCTTAATTCTCCGAATTCGTTATATGTTTTCCAGGTACCTTGTCTCTTACCTTTAGTAAATGCTCCTTCAATTTTTATTTTTCCATTAGAATAAAAAGCTTTCCATATTCCATCTTCATCACCGTTATTGTAGTTTTCGATAAATATTAATCGTCCTTTTTGATCATAGATTTTCCATTGACCATGAATTTTATCATTATTAAATATCCCTTCTTTTTTTAATTGGCCATTATCATAAAATAATTTCCAGGTTCCATGTAACTTGTTGTTACTTGTTTCTCTAATTTCTTTTATAGAGCCATTGCTGTAGTAATACGTATTACTATTACTTTTTGGTTTTATTATAGTTTTTGAAATACCATTAGTAGAAGTTCCATTGGTTAAAGGTAATGACTGCTGCGCTTTGACTCTAGGAAGAAATATTAAACTAATGGAGAATATTATTTTAATTAATGTGCTTTTCATAATAAAAATGCTTTTTGTTTTTGAACACTACAAAGGTTCGGAATAAAACGTTTTTTTTTTACACCTCTTTTAGTGAAAATGTATTCACGGTTTTCAGGGAAGAGCACTCTGGTTTTGTAAACTATTTTGTTAATGATAGGATGGTAATACAGTATTACAAAACAGTAATTTGTTAGGGATATTTACCCCTATATAATAAAGTTGTTTTCCTTTACAGATTCCGTGTTTTAACTATACCAAATGATCTGTCTAAAACATAATTTTATAACATCTTAATCAAACATATAATTCCCTTTTATTGGTTGAGAATATTCAAACCCCAATGAATTAGTAACCTGCCCCGAATTCTTTAATTTTTTAGTATGCAAGCGATCTTATATATCTAACGCTAGATGTAAAAAATTTAGATACAAATCAGTTAATTCGATAATAAAAGGATATGATATTCGAAGTGTTACAGATTATTACAGAGGAGGTTAATAATTTTTTCAACATAGAAATTGAAGAAAAACCAGTTTCATTAGATAATATAGCTTTTGTGGAGTCTGAAGATGATGAACCCTCGGACAGCAATAATATTGTTCTTTCGCTATTACATACAGAAGAAGAATCCACCTTAAAAAATATTCTAAATCATAAAATAGAAGGCACAAAAGTGGTCTATAAAAACAACAAAGTTAATTTGAATCTTTATATAATGTTTTCGGCAAATAGGAATGATTATAAAGAATCATTAAAAAGTATTTCAAGAGTGGTAGAATTTTTTCAATCCAAGAAGATTTTTACACAATCTAATACAAATTTTGACAGGGATTTGGATGGAATGGATCAGATAGGTGATTTTAAGTTTACAACAGAGCTTTTTACTCCATCATTTGAAGAAATGAACTTTATCTGGGGAACTCTAGGGGGTAAACAATATCCTTCAGTAATATATAAGGTTAGTGTACTGGAGATAGAAAGAGATGTAACACAATCCGAAGGTAGTTTGATAACAGAGATTAATGGAAGTTTAAAACGTAATTAATTGGCTTTTAGTATTTTATATAAAGAGATGTTTCAGGTGCAGCTGCATCATTCATATTTTCTTGATAATGGATCTATTTCATTTACCTCGATGAATAATGAAGAGAAGGTTATACGATTAAATAAGTATGTTTTTAAAGATTTTTTGAAAGTGGTTCCAACAACTGCTACGCAAAAGGTTTTTAGAGATCATAAAATTATTATGAAAGAGGGGACGGATGGTTTTATAGTACTTAACAAGGTTGTAGAAGAAAATGATGATTATAAATCAACAATTTTTCTCGATGATAATCTAGGGTTTACATTCCTCATATACAACAACGATTACCTATTTGATAATTATACAGAGTTACCCAAAGAGAAAAATAGATTGTACTATTTCTCAAATATAAAACCAAGTACAGAATCCGATCCATATACATATATCCCTTTAAATTCATCTAACGATCTAATAGATCAGAATTATTTATTATCAGAAGAAGGTTCGCAAGCAATTTGGTATAACATATTGCAGGAGAATGGTGATGCAAGTGCCAATCCTTATTTAGAGCTATTGGCAGAAGTTGAGGAAGGTGATTTAGCAACCGATGAAGCTAAGCATCTATTAAACCAAGCTATACAATCAGAAAAGAGTAAAGGATTGCTCGGCATTATTAAACTTCATACGATAGGGGATAATAGCATGGATCTTATCACAATAGATAACTCAGATCCTAATGATGTGAAAAACTATTTATTAGATCCTAGTCCTTCTTATAAGCTTCATTTTGATAACAGAAAAACAATTTGGAAATATATTAATAAATCTGATGATGAGAAATTAGAAACTTCTTCTGTTCAACCTTTAACCAAAAACGGATTTATCGAAATTGATCCTGATGCTGATATTGTACCTCCGCTTCCATCGGATATTGAAAAATATACTTTTCCGAATCCAACAGCAGATTTGATAAAGCAAACAACAGATGTAAACACAAATATTACAACAACATATTCTGAAATTTTTATTTAAAAACAATTAAAATTATGGCAACGTACAAAACACCAGGGGTTTATATAGAGGAGATTGTTAAATTTCCTCCATCCGTAGCCCAAGTAGAAACAGCAATTCCAGCTTTTATAGGATACACTGAGAAGGCAACAAAAAAGGTAGCAGATGATTTGTTACAAAAGCCAACCAGAATTACTTCTATGTTAGAATATGAAACATACTTTGGATTTGCATTACCAGAGGTAAATATTGAAGTTACAATATTTGATGCCTTAGTAAATGGAGATATAGAAAGAAATATTACAATTGATAAGGATCAGGTTGTAGCTAATAGACAACCCTATTTAATGTATTATGCCTTACAGATGTATTTTGCAAATGGAGGAGGACCTTGTTACATTGTTTCTGTAGCTGATTATACAGGAGGAAATGTATTATTTAGTGATTTAAATGATGGGTTAGATCTTCTTAAAAAAGAAGATGAGCCCACATTGTTATTGTTTCCTGATGCTACTGCAATTGCAGATCCAAACGAATTTTTCGCATTATATAATAATGCCTTAACTCAATGTAATGATCTTCAGGATCGATTTGCAATCATAGATACCTATAGTTATGATGATACTAGTGATGCTCCAATTGTAGCATTGCGTTCAGGAGTAAACCTAGAAAAAGATTACCTAAAATATGGTGCTGCTTATTACCCATATTTAGAAACCATTCTAGATTATAGTTATGATGAAGCTAATGTTGCTATTAGTCATACCAGCGAAGATGAAACTCCAGAGAGTATTACTGCAATGGCAACAGCTACCCAGAGTACTTCAGACATACAAACTGTTTTAAATGGTATTCCAGCTTTAGTCATTGCGTTAACAGATGCAGATACAGTTTTACAAGCAGGTACTAATGGAGAAGCCAATACTAATCGAACTACTATTACCGATACAATCCAACCTATTGTTGATGCACTTAATAGTGTAGTTAGCTCTGGATCCAGTGCAGCGACTGATGGTAATGCAGTAGGAGAAGCTGGAGTGACTGCCGCTGCAGGAGCATTGGATGCAGCAATAACAGGAGCGAGTGCTATTCCAACATTAATCACAGCTTTAGAAGGACATATTACTGATATTAATGGGGCAGCCAATAGCGCACCTGGTGGTGGAGTAGTAAAAACAGAATCTACAGCAGCCGTTACAGCCGTTGCGACCATAGAAGCAGATATTCAGGCAGTGATAGCATTAATAACACCTGCATTAACCGATGCAATTACCGCAGCACAAGCAGCTGATGGCGTTATAACTGGTTCTCTTGATGGTCAAAATCTAGCAGCTATTGAGAATATAGATAGTGCAACTTATAACCTAATTAAAGTAGAATTAGGAATCCTTCCTCTTGAGTTACCACCAAGTAGTGCTATGGCAGGGGTATATGCAAGAGTAGATAGTGATAGAGGAGTCTGGAAAGCGCCAGCAAATGTTGGAGTAAATTATGTAATCAAACCTTCTATAAAAATAACCAATGAAGAACAGGATCGATTAAATGTAGATACTGTAGCAGGAAAATCTGTAAATGCAATTCGAACTTTTACAGGAAAAGGAACTTTGGTTTGGGGGTCAAGAACCTTAGCAGGTAATGATAAGGAGTGGAGATATGTGCCAGTAAGAAGATTTTTTAATATGGCCGAGGAATCTATCAAAAAAGCTACAGAACAATTTGTTTTTGAACCTAATGATATGAATACGTGGGTTAGAGTAAAAGCAATGATCAATAATTTCTTGACACTACAATGGAGAGCAGGAGCATTAGCTGGTCCTACACCTGATAAAGCATTTTATGTAAATGTGGGATTAGGAGAAACGATGACAGCTGATGATATTCTTGATGGAAATATGATTATCGAAATCGGAATGGCGGTTGTTCGTCCAGCAGAATTTATCATTCTTAAGTTCTCTCATAAAATGCAAGAAGCTTAATCAACTTATAATAATTTAAATCAACAATATAAAACATAGAAATCATGGCAGAATATCCATTACCAAAGTTCCATTTTAAGGTAACAATTGGAGGCGACACCGAATTAAATTGTACCGAAGTATCTGGTTTAGACTTTGAAACTGAAGTAATAGAATATAGAGGAGGAGCGGATAATGACTACTTCAAGAAAAAACAACCAGGGATGACCAAGTTTGCTAACATAGCAATCAAAAGAGGAACTTTTGTTTCTACAAAAGGACAGTTCTATGATATGTGGAAGAAGAATGTATTCTTTCAAGAAGGCGAAGAGAAGTTTAGAAGTGACCTTACCATTAGCTTGTTAGATGAAAAACATGAACCTATATTAACTTGGGAAGCACAAGATGCTTGGTTACTTAAGATACAATCCACAGATCTTAAGGCTGATGGAAATGAGATTGCTATTGAATCGGCAGAATTTGCAATTAACAGTCTTAAAATAGCATCTTAATGGCAACCTATTATCCACCCGTTGGCTTTCATTTTAGTGTCGAGTTTACTGGTTTATCAACTAGTGAAGTAGATCATCAATTTCAGTCTGTAGCTGGATTATCGGTAGATGTAGAAACAGAAGATGTTACTGAAGGTGGAGAAAATAGGTTTAAGCATAAAATTCCGGTTAGAACAAAATATCCAAACTTAGTTTTAAAAAGAGGCTTATTGGTAGATTCTAAAGTAATCAGTTGGTGCAAAGATGCTGTCGAAAACTTTGAGTTTGAACCTATAGATCTTATTGTTAAACTTTTAAATGAAAAGCATGAGCCGTTGTTGTCCTGGAATATTGTGCATGCCTATCCAATTAAATGGTCTATAGCTGATTTTAATGCTCAAGAAAGTAAAGTGGTTATTGAAACCATAGAACTGGTGTATAACTATTATAATACAATTTGATAATCATGGGAGCGATCGAAATTAAAGAATTACATATCAAAATAAATGTAGACAATGATCAGAAAAATACGGATGCCCCAAAAGGAGGTAAACCATCAGGAAATAAGGATATGATTGTTGCAGAATGTGTAGAACAAATCATGGAGATCATTTCAAAACAGTCTGAACGATAAACAATGAGTACTGGAGAATTAAAAAAATTAAAGGTTGTAGCCTATAGTGATCCACAATTTAATGATAAAGTTGGAGATGGTGAATTTACCACCTTGGTAAATCCAGAAAAATACACCTTTAATTATAAAATCGAGCAAAACGAGGATCAAGCTTCGGGTACCAGTGATTTATCTCCTAAGTTTAATAAAAAACTTCCAGAAGATCTTGAATTAGAATTTTTATTTGATAGATCAGGTGTTATAATTCACTACGGTAGTGATCCTGGGAGTAGTTCGGGTAATAAAGTCTTTAAAGACGAAGGTGATGGTATCATTGATGATATCGAAAAGTTTAAAAAAGTAATCCTAGATTACAATGGGGACGAACATAAACCAAACTATCTAATGATTTCGTGGGGGACTCTTCTTTTCAAAGGGAGTCTTACCGAAATGAGCATAGAATTTAAACTATTTAAACCTGACGGTACACCGATCCGTGCAGTAGCAAAGGCAAAGTTTCAAGGTTTTGTAGAAGATGATCTTAGAGTAGCAAAAGAGAATAATCAATCCCCTGATTTAACACATGTACGTGTGGTAAAAGAAGGAGATACGTTGCCTTTAATGTCGCATCGTATTTATGGAGATTCTAAGTATTACTTGGAAGTAGCAAGAGTAAATGAGATCACTTCATTTAGACAATTAGAAGTAGGAAAAGAAATTTTCTTTCCTCCAATAGAAAAAACATCATAAAAATGGCTGAAGGCAGTGTAATACAGACATCAAAAAACGCAGACCTTGTTACAAGCAAGGTACTTGTCAACGGAGAAGAGTTGTCTAAGGCCTATCAGGTTAAAACAATTTCTATCCAAAAGGAGGTTAATAGAATCTCTACTGCTAAGTTGATTATAACAGATGGAGAACCCTCTAAACAAGATTTTGAATTAAGTAATCAAGAACTAGTTGTACCGGGAGCAGAAATCGAAATTACCGCTGGATACCATTCTGATGAAGAAACGATTTTCAAAGGAATTGTCATTAAACATAATATAAAAATAAGAACTAATGGTTCTTATCTTATTGTGGAGTGCAGGGATGAAGCTGTCAAACTTACAATAGGCAGAAAAAGCAAGTATTTCTATGATAAAAAAGACAGTGATATTATCGAAGAAATTGCGGGCGATTATGGTATTGCTAATGATGTAGAGGCTACCAATTATGAGCATAAAGAGTTAGTACAGTATAATGTGTCGGATTGGGACTATGTGGTTTCACGAGCTCAAGCAAATGGCAAGCTTTGCTTTGTAGACAATGGTGAATTAAAGGTTGCTAAACCAGATTTTAGTACAGATCCAGTTGAAACTGTAACCTTTGGAGCAACTATTTTAGACTTAGACGCAGAGATAGATGCAAGACATCAGATCGATAAGGTTACTTCTTATGGATGGAACTATTCTGATCAAGAAATTGTCGAGGTAGAAGCAAATGATCCATCAGTTTCTTTAAACGGTAATTTATCTGCTTCAGACCTTTCTTCGGTCATTGCTTTAGAAAATCTAGAATTACGTCATGGAGGATCGCTTACCACAGAAGAATTACAGGATTGGAGCGATGCTAAGTGGATGTTTCAACAATTGTCAAAAGTAAGAGGTAGAGTTAAGTTTCAAGGAGTACCAGCCGTAAAACCAGGAACTTTGTTAGATCTACAAGGAGTAGGAGATAGATTTAATGGTAAGATCTATATCACAGGAGTAAGTCATCACATTGCAGAAGGAAATTGGACAGTAGATGCGCAATTTGGGATCAACCCTAAATGGTTTTCTGAAACCTATGATATCAATGCATTACCAGCATCAGGATTACTATCAGGAATTTGTGGATTACAAGTAGGAATCGTAAGTCAACTTGAAGAAGACCCAGATGGAGAAGAAAGAATTTTAGTTCAGATTCCAATCATCAATAACGAAGAACAAGGGATTTGGTGTAGAGTTTCATCATTGGATGCTGGAGAAAATCGAGGTGCTTTCTTTAGACCCGAAATAGAGGATGAGGTGATCGTTGGTTTTATAAATGATGACCCGAATGATGCTGTGGTACTAGGAATGTTACATAGCAGTGCTAAACCTTCTCCTATTACCGCAAGCGATGATAATCATGAAAAAGGATTTGTTACCAGAAGCGAAATGAAAGTACTTTTTGATGATGATAAAAAGTCTATAACTATTGAAACACCTGCAGGAAAAAAAATAGTGTTAGATGAAGATGCAGGTTCAATTATTGTCGAGGATGATAATTCGAATGTAATTACAATTGATAGTTCGGGTATAGCAGTAGAAAGCGCTGGAGATATTAGTCTAAATGCATCAGGAGATGTTAATATCGAGGGAACCAATGTAAATATAAAAGCAAGTGCAGAATGCAAAGCCGAAGGAGGAGCAGGTATAGAAGTTTCTTCAAGTGCAATTGCAACCCTTAAAGGGTCACTAGTACAAATTAATTGATAAGATTTAAAAAGAACCAATAATTATAAACAGATAGACAATGCCATCAGCAGCAAGAATTACAGATATGCATACCTGTCCATTAGTGACAGGAGTAGTACCGCACGTAGGAGGACCCATATTACCACCAGGAGAACCTACTGTACTTATCGGAGGGTTGCCAGCAGCAAGAGTTGGCGATATGGCAGTATGTGTAGGACCACCAGATACAATAATTATGGGGTCTGGAACAGTAATGATTGGAGGGATGCCAGCAGCAAGAATGGGAGATAGTACTGCTCATGGAGGAGTAATTGTACTAGGATGTCCTACAGTAATAATAGGAGGTTAGTTATGGAAAATAAGAATTCTTTTTTAGGTACAGGCTGGGGATTTCCGCCAGAGTTTAATAAAACAGCAAAACATGTGTTGATGACTTCTAATGAGGAGGATATCAAGAAGAGTTTAGAGATTTTATTGACAACTAGATTAGGAGAAAGAATTATGGTGCCTAACTATGGATGTAACTTAGATGAGCTTCTTTTTAAACCCCTTGATAGAACCTTAAAAACTTTTGTAATTGAACTAATTAAGACAGCAATTCTCTATCACGAACCAAGAATAGATGTAATTAAAATTGATATCTCTGAAACAGATGAATTAGAAGGAAAATTGCTTGTGAAAATTGATTACTTGATTAGAAGTACAAACTCAAGAAGAAATGTAGTTTTTCCTTTCTATAAAGAAGAAGGAACCAACATATAATGCGCTAATAAATCTATGTGTAACGACGGGAAACATAAAGACAATATAATTTTTAAAAGAAATGGAACCGATCAAGAGGAACGTTTTAATAGCGTCTTGGATCCAGCTAATTTAGAACTTCATGACTTTGATCTTGAAGACTGGTTATTGTTTGCATACAATTTTGCCAAACACATAAATTTCTTTGAAACAAATGATAATCAAATCCCATCTGGTGATTGGCAAGAACTTTTTAATCATTTCGATTTTACTAATCAAGACATTCCTAAAAGAACAGATAGCGATTATCAACTACTAAAAAATAAGATTTCCAAAACAATTGAAGATCTGGAAGCTCAGAGTAGTATCACTCCTCATATGACATTGTTTATATGTTTTTTAAGGTTATTAGAGTTTTCTAAACAACGATTTAATAGGATTACCAAAAGACATCTTGATTTTTTCTACAAAGAAATATTACAGATAGAAAAACTTCCAGCAACAGAGGATAAAGCTCATATTATTTTCGAACTGGCTAAAAAAAGTGTAGAAGAGAGAGTAATAAAAGAAACTGCATTAGATGGTGGTAAAGATGCTAATGGCAATAAACTCATTTATAAAACCACAGAAGAACTGATTGCCAATAAGGCTAAAGTTGGACAACTAAAGAGTTTATATAATGATATCAATCTGGGTGAGATCAAGTATAGTTCAATGGCTAATTCGCTAGATGGACTAGAAGAGGCTTTACCAGATGATGCAAATTATTGGCTTCCGTTTGGATATACATCTGGAGAAAAAAGATATACAGAGTTACCAGATGCTCGATTAGGTTTTGCGATAGCATCACCAATGTTTGATCTCAAAGAGGGAGAAAGAAATATAGATATCACGATTACTTTTACAGAAAACATAAATACTACAACACCTCCTTTTACTCAAGATGATTTATTAGAAAATCTTGAAATACAATGTAGTGGAGAAGAAGGTTGGCTAGGAGTTTTTCAACTAGGTAAGGATGTTCCTTTTAATATTAATGGTACAGATACCAATCGATCATCAGGTATTTTCGGGAATCAATTGCGGTTAGTTTTTCAAATTTCAAAGGATACTCCTCCAATTTTGAAATATGATAACGAAACACTTGGAGAAAATTTTACAACTACTAATCCTATTATTCGGTTTTTAATAAAAACAGATAATCAAAAAGGGCATGTACTGTTTAGAAAATTAGTTAAAAAAATAGTTTCGGGAATCAAAATACGTGTTGATGTAAGAGATATAAAATCGCTAACCTTAGATAGCGATACGGGAGTTCTTAATGCAAATAAACCCTTTTACCCTTTTACCACCCAACCTATGACTGGATCCTCTTTTAAAATGAATTTTCCAGAGGCTTTTTTGAAGAAGTGGGAGACTATCAACGTAAATATCAAATGGAAAAACACTCCTGATTCTTTTGTAAAGCTGTATGAAGCATACAAGTCGGTTTACCTTGAGGGAACCAGCAGAAATATCTTTATGGATGGAATGTTTATAGATCCTAATGCGGCGAATTTATCTGCTAATCAACCAGAAGATGGTATTGATGACTTGACAACAGAATCCGCAGAAACTGATATTGTTCTAAATACAAATGTTGAAGACTTAATAGTTCAGGGTGACGATCATTTTAAAGCTCAACTGGCGGTTTTTCATAAAGAAGAATGGGATAATGAGAGCAATCCAGAAAGTGTGATTTTGTTTGAAGATCTCGTTGATGATAACCTTTATGAAACAAATTTCTCTGTAGATGGTAGTTCATATGAAATTGGAAAGAGCGGTCCACTACGATTAACATTAAACCAATCTTTTTTACATTTCCTATTCCCAAGAATATATACCTTGGCATTATCCAGTGATAATGATGAAACGCTGATACCTAATGACCCATATACACCTTTTGCCGATGTTATAACCTTTAACTATTCTGCCGAAGAAAACACTGATTTTACTGCAGACGGAGAAAACGAATATGGGAACAATCGGATACAACTATTTCATGAAGATCCATTTGGACAATATGAAGAACATTCTTATTTAAAAATACAAGCACAAAAGAAGAGTATCTTAACTAAAAATGCAGATACTGGTAGCTGGATTGTACCTGATTATTGTCATGGTGGTGAATTATATATCGGATTAGAAGAAGCAGAAGTTTCACAGCAAATTTCCTTATTGGTTCAAATTTTAGAAGGTAGTGAAAATCCAGATGCAGATTCATTTGTTGGAAAACAAAGAGTAGAGTGGGCAGTACTTTGCAATAATCAATGGATGGATCTTGAAGAAAGTTTGCTGAACAATGGTATTGATAATTTCCTAAAATCGGGTATTGTTAAATTTAGTATTCCGAAACAAGCTACTAAAAATAATACTAGACTTCCAGAAGATCTTATTTGGATTAGAGCCAAAATGCACAAAGATTATGATGCAGTTTGTAAAGTGATTAACATCATGGCGCAAGCAGTATTAGCTCAATTTGAAAATAATAATAATGAACTGGCACATCTCTATAATGGACTTCCGGCAGAATCTATTTCAAAACTAATTAGTAGGGTTCCACAGATAAAAGGAGCTTCACAACCTTACAATTCTTTTGATGGAAAGCCATTGGAGTCTGATGATGAATATTACAGAAGAATAAGCGAAAGATTGCGACATAAAAATAGGGCCATTACACTTTGGGATTATGAACATTTAATTATGCAAGAGTTCCCAGAAGTGTTTAGAGTGAAATGTTTGAATCATACTTCGAATGACTCTTTTTTATCTCCTGGAGATGTAACCTTGGTTGCTATTCCAGATATCGTAGACAAAAATGTTTTTGACATATTCGAACCTAGACTAAGTACAGCAACCCTTAATAAAATTCAAAACTTCATTAATCAATTAAACACCATGCATGTAGAAGCAGTGGCGATGAACCCTCAATACGAGCAAGTACTAATTAGATTGAATGTAAAGTTTTATGAGCAATACGATGAGAATTTTTATCAAAAACAACTAAACGAAGATCTTGTTAAATTCCTATCTCCATGGGCATTTGATACCTCACAAGAAATTGTTTTCGGGATAGAATTAAATCGTAGTACGCTTATCGACTATGTAGAGAAGCTATTCTATGTGGATTACTTATCCGAATTAGAAATGGCTAAGCATCCTGATGGAGTAGAAGTTCCAGAAAACCCAAAGGATGAAGACTATCTAGAACAATTAGAATTTGTTCAGGTACTTTCTCCAACTAGTCCAAAACATATTTTGGTATCAGCAAAAAATCATCTGATATCAACCGATATTAAAGTTTGTGATCCTATTATAATTGAAGAAGCAGAAACATGTCAGTACTAAACGAACATATTAGCATACCGAAAAAAGTCGCTACACAAGACGATTTAGACTTTTTCTATTTAAAAGAAAAAGGCATCGAATATATAGAACAATTAGGGGGTAAGTTATGGACAGACTTTAACTCGCATGATCCAGGAATTACAATGCTCGAAATGCTTTGTTATGCTATTACTGATTTAGGAATGAGAATTGAGCTTCCTATAGAAAATGTACTAGCATCTAACGATATTACTAAAAATGTAAAAACTCAGTTTTTCAAAGCTTCAGAAGTACTACCCACCAGTCCCGTGACGGCATTGGATTATCGCAAACTTTTTATAGATATAGAAGGAGTTAAGAATTGTTGGCTGGCAAAACATACAAAGAAAGTATATGTTAATTGCAAAGATGATCTGCTATCCTATAATCCAGATGATTTTAGTTTGATCCCAAGCGGGCAAAAAAAAGAATTTATACTCAAAGGGTTATATGATTTATATGTTGATTTTGAGGAGCTAGATCAAGCAGGTATAGACCAGGTAACCATAAAAATAAGAGAACGCTATCATGCGTATCGTAATCTTTGCGAAGATCTAGTTACAATAGAAAAAATACAAGAATTCCCTGTAAAAATTTGTGCTGATATAGAAGTAAGTACAGATGCGGATGAAGAAAAAGTACATGCGTTGATGTTAAGAGCAATTGATGCATATTTCTCAACTACGGTAAATTTTTATTCATTGACTCAAATGCTTGATAAAGGATATTCAACTTTAGAGATTTTTGATGGTCCAGTTTTGCAAAATGGTTTTATAGATACTAATGAACTTATAGAAGCAGATTTACGCAGCGAGGTGAGGCTATCTGATATCATGAAAATTATTATGGGTATTCCAGGAGTCACTAATATAAAAGATATCTCACTTGGATATTGTGGAGATCAAGCTACTGATACTAATGAATGGGTAATATGCTTGGAAGAATATGAAAAACCAATTGTGTGTGATAAAAGCGTTTTTAACTACAACAAAGGATTATTACCACTCAATATTAATAAAAAACAGGTTGATATTTATCTCGAAGAATTAGAGAAAGAAGAACAAGAAGCTATTGCTGAAGCTGGAGCAGATAAAGAACTTGAAATTCCAAAAGGGAAATATCTTAAAACTGATAGTTACACAACTGTTCAAAATGATTTTCCTGATACTTATGGAATTAGTGAGGTAGGATTACCAGCAAGATCATCTACTGCAAGAAAATCACAAGCCAAGCAACTTAAGGGATATCTATTATTTTTTGATCAGATTTTGGCTAGTTATTTTAAACATTTAGGTCAAGTAAAAGAATTACTTTCTGTAAGCGGAAATTTAACACAAACGTTCTTCACTCAGGCGATACAGGGTATAGAGAATCTAGATGAATTAGTTTCAAGTTATCCTATGGATAACGATGAGTATTTAACCAATGTTCTATATGAGGATTTAGATAATAATATTGAAAGAAGAAACGAAATTCTAGATCATTTGTTAGCGCGATTTGCCGAACGGTTTACTGAGTATTCTTTTATTATGAAGTCTATTTATGCTAATACTACCGATGAAGTAGTACTAAGAAATAAAGAAGATTTTTTAAAAGATTATAAAGTAGTTAGCAAGGATAGAGGTAATGCGTTTAACTATTATAATCAACCTCCAGAAAATCTTTGGGATACTTCTAATGTTTCAGGTGTGCAAAAAAGGATAGCTCGTCTTTTAGGTATTAAAGATTATAACAGAAGACATCTCACCGATTCTTTTGTAGAAATATATGACCTAATCAATAGTGATAATCAAAAAGTGTATAGATGGAGAATTAGAGACCTGAATAATTCTATCGTATTATCTGGTACTGAAGAATATTTTGATGCTTCTGCTGCAAATAGAGAACTGTTTTTTGCTGTTCTTCAAATTATTCAAACTAGAGAATTTAAAGTTGAAGAAGTTTTTAAAGAAGGGTTCTCTGATCATGCGGAGATTGATAATATACAGATTCATCAAGCTGATTCGGGTAAATATTCTTATGACATTATTAATCCTGCCATAGAGAATGAAAATGACCCCGATAGAATCATAGCAAAGCGATTTACCTATTATCAAACAAAAGGAGAAATAAAACAATCCATTCTAGATCTTATAAAATTTATGAAGGAAGATTTTACAGAAGAAGGATTATTTATTGTAGAGCATATGATGCTTCGTCCAGATATTAATCAAACAGATGTAAATGAGGGTGTTTTTATGCCAATTTGTACAGATGAGTGTACCAATTGTGAGCCGATAGATCCCTATTCTTATCGTGTTAGTATTGTATTACCTGGATATACACTTAGGTTTTCTAATACAGATTTTAGAAACTACATGGAACGAATTATCAAAGAAGAATTACCTGCCCATGTGCTAGCCAAAATATGTTGGGTTGGGTATAGAGAAAATGAAATAGAAGACCCCAACGATAACGAATTATTACAGTTTGAAAATGCATACAAAGCATATCTTCTGGCAAATACATCTCTTGACCAAGAACAGCCAGAACCAGAACTAATTGAACTTATTGAAGCATTATCTGGTCTTAACAATGTATATCCAACAGGAAGACTATTTGATTGCGACAATGAGAATGAAGAATTATACGGAAGAATAATTCTAGGAAAAACGAATTTAGGATCATTATAAAAAATCATTAAAATGTCAACCAAGCTTTCAACTATAACAACACAGTACCGAAGATTTACAAAAAATCAGGTGCTTACAGAAGGACACCTTAATGAGATCGTAGACTTTTTTGATGATCAAGATCGCTTGAGCAGAATTTGCCTGAGCGGTGTTGGAATTGTCTGTGGATTTAAGGTATCGTGCGATGATGTAAACAGTACAATTTCTATTTCGCAAGGAGCAGGAGTTACTACTGATGGAGATCTTTTTCATCTGTATCAAATTGATCAGGTAGAAGGGACAAAAATAATGGACATAGAAGCTAAAGAATATACTCATTATAAAGTCTACAATAATGAAAAGGCAAATTATACACCTTTTTTCTATGATGGTGATACGCAGCTAGAGATTTTTGAATTGCTTACTGCAGAACAAGCCGAGATAGAAAATGATGATCATTTTGTACTTAGCGCACTTCAAGGTAATACTGGCTTGGCAGTAAAAGAAGGAGTGGTATTACTATATCTTGAACAATACGAAAAAGAACTTGATCTATGTGTTAGTCTGTCCTGCGATAATCAAGGACAAGAAATGATCGGTAACTATAAAGCGCTATTAGTAAGCAAAACTGTTGCAGAACAGATTAATGATAATGACCCTATTATAAGTAAAACGAATTTCTCGAATTTGTTTCATCAGTTGCCCGATGTAAGATCCAATCGGGTAGTATGTCAACCAGAGGATTTTATACATTATCAAGAGCTTAAAAGAAGCTTTACTAATAGCTTGTATCAAAATAATGTAGTTGGTGATCTTAGATTTGGTTTTCAGATCTTATTAACAGCAATGCAAATGCCAATATTATTAGGAGCTATAGAAAATAATCTTGAGTCCCTATATTCTTTTACAGGAAGCAATGTTCCGCCTGATTTTCAATATAGACATGATTTACTTAAAGATGTAATAGACACCTACAATGAGATTAAGGAACTTCTATTTAATATGGATTTTACCTCTTGCTGTCCTGATATTATGTCGTTTCCTAAACATCTTATGCTTGGAGAGGTTGAAAAAACAGGACCATGTTATGAATATAGACATAGTTTTTACAAATCACCACTGCTAACAGATCAAAATGTAAGCACCTGTTCAGATTGTCTTACAGCAGATGGATTAGCACAACCTGGAAATGATAACACATTAGAAGAGTTTATTATCGATCTTGAAGGTAATGAGATTGATATGTGTTATGGAGAAAACTCAGATGAGCAACGATTACATAGTCTCATAAAAAGGGCAGTTCAGTTATTAGCAAATTATAATGCCAATTATACATTTATAAAGATTACTCCTTCTTTTGAACTTGGTAAGCTAAGTAAAAAAGCAATACCTTTTTATAACAACGTTGGCGATCATTTAATTCAATTATGGGATTATGATAAAACAGTGTTAGGTAAGCATAGAAATAACTTAGGCTATCACAGAGATTTATTAAATATAAAACGCCCATTAGAAATCTGTATGGATCATGACTTTTATAGAATCGAAGGACATCAGGGACAAAACTATACAGATGCATTAGAGAGAATACAGGATATCAGAAGAGAACATGGTTTAGGCTTCAATGTCGTAGTATTAAAAATTAATGAGTCTGATGCTCAAGATTTTGTCGAAAATTATACTACATTTTATTTGAATAAGAATCACGGATTCGAACATAAAGGAGGTGTTGCTCCCGGCGGCACATTTGTTATGGTTTATGTAGAAGGCGAATTTAGATCTTATCCGTATCCTTATGGATATGGGTATCCCTATCCATATCCCGGTCCGTCATTAGCTGGTGATTTCGAAGGCGAAGTTGATGAAGAAGGAAGAGAGGTTCTCAATCCCGTAATTGCTGATTTTACATTACCATATATGTGTTGTGATGAAAACTTTATAACACTTAGTTTACCTACTAGAGAGCTTTGTTTTGATGAAACTACTGAGCCATTACCGTTTCATATAACACCAACAGGTGGATATGTAGAAGCGCAAGTTCCGATAGGACTTCATGGAGGAGTTACTGTAAATCAGTTCGGTGAGTTTGTTTTTGACCCTAATTTAGTTAGTGATGAGTTGATTGGAGAGACAATCACATTTACTGTAAACAATTTTGCCACAGAATGTGAGATTGTTATTACCAGAAGACCAGAATTTGGAATTGAAGTTGCTAATATCTCGGAAACAACCGAAGACAATCAGGTAACGGTAACCTTCAATATTACGGGAGATAATCTTGAAGAGAATTTGGAGTACACATGGGATTTTGGAGATGGATCGGATCGCGTTGAATCAACCGAAACTAGCATAGAACACGCCTATAGATTTGAAACTTCAGGAGTATTCACATTTACAGTTATAGCGCAAGGAGGAGTAAATGATTGTGCTAATCGAGAAGAAATAGAAGTTGCTATTGAAATCGTAGAAGAAATCGTGGTAGAAATTGAACCCACTACTATTTGTAGAGGAGATGATGTATTCTATCCATTTACGGTACAACCAGATGGAGCACAAGTAACAATTACAGGCAATGGGGTTTCTTTTAGAAATGGTCGTTTTGTATTTAGAGCTACAGATGTACCATCTTCTGTAAGTTCGGTGCCAATCTTGATGAATGGAGAAGTTTCAGGAATAGTAATAACAATAGAAGAACAACCATCAGCACAGTTTACACATTTGATTGAAGAAAATACTTTGGTATTAAATAATACTTCTGATATAGCAGATCGATATCTATGGAATGTTGCAGGAGAAGAAATTGAACGTACCAATAGATCACAAGTAAGAAGATCTTTAGATCTATATGATGCATCTTCTATAGAGGTTTCTCTAAGTGCTATAAGCGAATTATGCGGAGAACGATTAGATGGTCCAAGATCTATTAGTATAGGTTCTGATGAAGGAGAATTCACTTGTGTAGATATAGTAAGTGGTTTTGTTAGAGGTATGATAACGGAATTTGAGACAATTCGAAATTCTGGAGCACTAGAAGGATTTGGAGAAGAAACTATTTTGGCTTTTGATAGCATAGAAGAACGGTTTAATGCTGTGATCCAAGATGTAGAATCTTTTACATCAGGTGATAACAACAATTTGTTGTTTGATATGTTTGATGAAAACACTTACAGGGCTTTATTAGAAGGAGTTAGAGGAGCAAGAGCAGAAGAGGAATTAAGTATGTTAAGAGTGTTGATAGAGGTGTATACGCAATTATTCTATAATATATTAAGATGTCAAAGCCCAACGCTTCTTCAAGAATCTATAGAACAAATCTCTTCTATAGCTAATCTGATCAACACCACTTTTGAAGAATTTAGAAACTTAGAATTTAATCCAGATATAGATGGTACACTTAAAGAGTTTTTAGAAAGTATAAAAGAAGCATTTATAGAGTCAACATTTTTAATTAGTCAAATAGATCAGCAATTAGAAACATTAGGAGGACGTGGACGTAGCTAAAAAACATATTATTAATAAAGTTTTTATTGAAGTAAGTACTAGTTCTAATAAAAGAGCATATTACTTCAAGGATAATATTGACCTATTTATTAAAGATTATGTGCTACCACGTCTACTTATCTCCTTTGATGATTTAGGGAATAAAGATCCTGACCATTTTACACAGCTAGAGCGACTAGATGTAGAACTTGAGATAAAACCTAGTCAAAACCTGAAAGGATTAGAAGAAGATATTGCTCATCAGATTACAAAAAAAATATATAAACTAAGAGGAGAAAAACCGTTTAAAGCTAATAAAAAGGATATTTTAAGATTATTAAAAAGAGAAGAAAGAAGATTCGAAAAATTCCTTCATTTTTTAGAAAATGGTACCCATAGCTGGTTTAATACATCTGATGAGTTATTAAATTTCAGTGAAAATTTATCCATATTTAAAGATGAACGTGGGTTTAAAAAACTGTCAACAGTTATTCAAAATCCTCTTTCGCGAAAAAGGCTGATTTTACAGTTTACGGATGATGAAATTCAAAAGATTTTTAATCATTTTATAACAGACAATCAATCCGAAAAAGAAGCATCACAGAAGCCAGATATGGTTAAAGAGCTAATTTTAAAAGGAAGTATTGATGGCAAAAAGTTTACGTTAAAAGAAAGGTTTTTTATTTGGGATATTGTATTCGATGTACTTATAGAAGATGTTGATACGTTAAAAATTTCAAATAAGTTCACCCAATTAGTGTTAGAAATTACAAAATGGGAAATAAGTAAAAATAAAAGGTATGTAAGCACCTATTTTCTTGAATTACTTACGACAACACCAGCACTAACAATAATCCAGAATTTACCAAAAGAAATTAAGAAAATATCCCAAGTATTAGGTTTTTATCAAGACAATATAGCTCAATCTAGTGAGAAACATAAACATACGGATAGGGAAAGTTCAATAGAGGAAAACATCCAAAAAGATGAGATAACATCAATACCTTATAAAAAGATACAAAAAGGAAATGAAGACAAACTAGATACTACTCATTTTAATCCTATAAAATCAGAAGAAAAAGATTACAATATGGATGACAGTCTTGAAATTCCTGAAGATTTCGAAGACGTATATGTAAACCATGCCGGTCTTGTACTTGTGCATCCGTTTTTGAGTCAACTTTTTAAGAGTTGTGAGGTAATCAATGATCATAATGAATTTTTAGATAAAGAAAAAGCAGTGCATATACTGCACTATCTTTCTACAGGAAAGGAACAACAGCTTGAAAATAATATGGTGTTCGAAAAATTTCTATGTAATCTTCCTTCAAAATATCCAATCAATCGTTTTGTACCACTTGAGCCTAAAGTGAAAAATCATGCAGATCAAATGCTAACGGCACTGATAGGACATTGGGAGGTAATAAAAAACTCTTCTAATGACTTGTTAAGAAACGAATTTCTACAACGTTCTGGAAAGTTAATGCATACAGAAAGTCGTCCCCGAATTATTTTAGAAAGAAAAACTCAAGATATACTCATAGATAAGATTCCGTGGAATATATCAATGATAAAACTGCCTTGGAAAAATAAAATCATTTTTGTGGATTGGTAAAATAAAATTTATGGAATTAGCGATAGAAAACATATCATATGAAGAAGAAGACAGAGCCAATATCTATTTAGAACAACAAGCTGTATTTGAGAAAATTTTTCAATTATTAGATAGTTCAAAGATTGCTTTTGTAGGAGGTGTTGCGGATTATATAAACCTAAGATCTTATTATGAAATGCCAGTTCACGATTTGGACATAATTTACCAAGATGAAAAGGATTTGACACCTGTTATTGAGAAGTACAATCTAAGACGACATGGGATTAATTTTTATAATATAAATGAATCCAGAGAAGTGCTGGTTTCTGAAATTTTTATAAATAAAAAGAGAGTTCATATTGACTTTTTTAAACGAAATTTTTCTAAGATGAGATTACAGGAGTCTTACTTACTTGGAACCAAAGTTCTTCATACTTCTTTTGATGAAATGATGAAATTTCATAATGATCATATCCCTTTACTAACTTCGGATACAATGGGGGCAAATTACGAATGGAGAAGACTTTATAAACATAGTAAAAAAGCCTCATTGTATAATAATGTTCGCTACTTAAAAGAAAAAGGATTACTAAAGCAGTTAACAAAGTAACTTATGATTGAACCACGGATAATATTCAGTTTAAACACCGCTCCTATTGTACAGAATAGATGGAACATGGGAAATAGGTTTAAAGAAACGATCTATATGACTGCTCTGAGTATATTATATTGTCATTTATGGTATAAAGATGTAGAATTATATGTAGATGAGAATGCTTATAGGTTTTTATATATGTTGCCATGTCGTGTAACAAAACTCCCTTTTTTCCATGATAAAGATTTATGGTCTGCATCAAAAATAAAAGCCATTCAACTGCAGAATAAACCCTTTGTTCATCTAGATACAGATGTGTTTATCAAAAGTAAAATAGACTTCAACTTTGATAAAGTATTATTAGAAAGAAAGGAAGGAGGATATGGCATACATTATAAAAAGCAGGTTGAATTTTTTAATCAATTCGTTATGGATCAACCATTTTGGAATAATGACCTTGGATATTCTTTTAGTTGCGGGGTACTAGGTTTTAATGACCTTTCATTGTGTAACAAATTTGTCCATGCATATTATGATATAGAAGAAGTATACAAGAATGTTAGAGAGCAATTTAAACCTTTAAAGCGTAAAGGATACGAACCTGTTATTTTAATAGAACAATATACGCTTGCTTGCTTATTGGATCATGAAAACACAAAACCATCATTGCTGCTTAACGGAAGAAGTATTGCAGAACATTCTAAACAAGCTGAAAAGATCGGATATAGCCACCTTTTTGGAGTAACCAAGTATAAGAAACATATTATAGAAGAGATAGAATACAGGTTGTTTAAGATCTTTCCGTACTGGTATAGTCAGGTGAAAACAGCATTAGAAAAACAAAAAGTAATTCAAAAAAAGCACTCCAATAGCAAGGTGGCGTAAACACTATTCGGTAATATCTGAACTTAAAAAAACAGTATTATGAGGTTACAAAAGAGAAGAAAATCGAGCCCCAAACAGCAGCATGAAAAGCCTTTCATTCAACCAAAACTCAAAGTTGGAAAACCAGGCGATAAGCATGAGGTAGAAGCAGATCAAATGGCCGATCAGGTAGTGAATAAAACTAATGATGCAGGAAGTGCTGTCCAGAAAAAAGAGGCTACGGAAGAAGATAAGGTGCAAGCCAATATGTTTAAAGATAGAGGAGAAGGACAAGTAAGAAGAAAAGAAGAAGAGGAACCAGTACAGAAGATGGAAGAAGAAGAGCCTGTTCAGAAACAAGAAGAAGAGGAACCCGTGCAAGCTATGGAGGAAGAAGAACCTGTTCAGAAACAAGAAGAAGAGGAACCCGTGCAAGCTATGGAGGAAGAAGAGCCCGTTCAGAAACAAGAAGAAGAGGAAGCAGTACAGAAGATGGAAGAAGAGGAACCTGTTCAGAAACAGGAAGAAGAGGAACCTGTCCAAGCCAAGGAAGAAGAAAAAGTGCAAAAAAAAGGAACGAATCAAAATGGGAATACCAATATAGAATCAAGATTAAAAAGTAGAAAAGGTAAAGGAGTAAAGCTCTCAAGAGCTGTGAAAACAGAAATGGAGTCAGGCTTTGGGGCTGATTTTAGTGCTGTAAACATACATACAGATACAGAGGCCGTTAAATTGAGCGAAGCTCTGGGAGCACAAGCTTTTACACACGGTAATGATATCTATTTTAATGATGGTAAGTTCAATCCAAATTCTAAAAGAGGGAAACATCTACTTGCTCATGAGCTTACGCATACCATTCAACAAAAAGGTAAAATAAAAAATAATGTACAAAAACATTGGAAAAAATCTCAAAAACATAATGTAGTAAGCAGTAAAAAGGTAAAGGTGGATATCGATTTGGATTTTAAAGGAGCTGTACTTAATAAAAGTAGCAATGCAACATTAAATGCATCTGGATTAGCAAATGCGGCAAAAACACAGATAGAGAATAGTTTTAAAGGTAGTATGACCAAAAGCATGTTCGGATTAGAATTTGAATACGATATCAAAACTACTGCCAATGTTAGGGTAATTAATAAATTGATGGATCTTGAATTTACAAAAGAACATTTATTTGTTGTATTAGATGATTCTCATCCCAAGGTCAATGGGACTTATGGAAGTGGGCCTTTTTATGGAACTTTAGTATATCTTAATGAAAAACATACTCCCGGAATGATATCCGGAGCTGATATGAATACAATTCCGCACGAAGTAGGTCATACTTCTGGGCTTAAGCACCTGATAGAAAAAGGAGAAGAATCAAATCTTGTAGGAAAAATTATTAAAGAACTACATCATAATATGAATAATGATAATATGATGTGGAGAGGAGGAGGTCATCCTACGTATAACGCCGCACAATCAGATAGCAACCTCGTAAAAACCAATGAGGAGCAGCTATCGACGCTTACGCATAATATTAATTCGGGAAAACTCAATAAACTCGATTTTTGGGAATTTATGAATATAATGAAGTAAAAGAGATAAATGTCTAATTAATTTAATATAGAAATTATGAAGGAGTTGATGAATGATTTACACTTATATGAACTAGTGTTATTAGGTTTAGGGGTACTATTGTTTTTGATACTTAGTGCTGGATTAGTCTATTATATTGTAAAGAAAGAAGAAATAAAGAAATTATTGTTCTTTTTTCTAATTCCAATTCTAATGATTGGATATCCAAGTATACAAGAATTTAGTATCTCCAAAGATAAAATAGCTTTTACCAAGTATCATGATGAAGTAATTAGTAACCCTAAAGATTCATTAGCAAAACAGAGGCTTTCGGAGGTAACAGAAAAGCTTCAAAAAAGAGCAAAAACACCAGAGGATATAATAAAAATAAGTGAAGCTAAATTATTATTAGGTAAATCAGAGGAAGCGATTAAATATGCAGATAAAGCTATTCAAAAGCAAGAAGAAGAAAATGCAGAAGAGCGGGCAACTGGTTCGATTACTGATGATAGTATACGAACGAAAACAGCGGTCAAAGCAGTTCAGTTGAAAAACCTAGCAGAAATTCAAAACATAAATATAGAAGAGGTAGATAAAGGGACTCTTCAAAACCAATTAAAAAGTATCACAGTTTCTAGAGATCTAGAGGCCGTAAAAAAAGTAGTTGCAAAAAAAACGTTGCAAAAATATCGGAGAAGTAATAATTAAAATTTAGATAAAACATTTTTATAAAATATGTTTCGATCTGCATCGCCAAATACAGCAAGTGCTAAATCAGGCAATTCTTCCTTATTTCAGAAAGATAAGAATGAGGATGCTTTCGTACAGCCTAAACTTACCGTTGGTAAACCTAATGATAAGTATGAAGTAGAGGCAGATAGGGTTGCAGATACTATTGTAGCTAAAGGGAATGAACAAGGCAATTCTTTTTTTAGCCCAGTTCCGCGTGTTCAAAAACAAAATGAAGAAGAGGTTCAGCAAAAACCAAAAGTAGAGCGCATAAGTCAGTTGGTTCAAAGACAAACAGAAGATCAATCAATCCAACAAAAAGAAGAACAAGAAGAGGTACAAAAAAAACCAGAGGAAGAAGTACAACAGCAAGAAATTATTCCAGAAACTACAATTCAAGAAAAAAAAGATAGTAGTAAGATAACTTCTGATATACAAAAAAAGGAAGAAGAAGTTCAGGAGAAAGAAGAGGAAGAAGAACAGATATCAACTCTTCAAACAGTTCAGAGGAAGTCAAATGAAATTCCGAATACAAATACATCTATAGAATCTCGTTTAAACAGTTCTAAGGGAGGAGGTTCACCATTACCTAAAGAAACTAAGGTACAAATGGAATCTGGTTTTGGTACGGATTTTAGTAATGTAAGAGTTCATACAGATTCAAATGCCAAACAAATGAGTCAGAATATGGGAGCTCAGGCATTTACGCATGGAAATGATATTTATTTTAATGAAGGAAAATTTGACACCTCTTCCAATTCAGGGAAACATTTATTAGCTCATGAATTAACCCATACGGTACAGCAAGGAGCTTCTACAATTAGGAAAAAGCCAGTAGAGGTTATATCAGCTCCCAAGATGATTCAAAGATCAATCTTAGATTATATACCGGATTGGATTCTTGATAATGCTCGTAATATTCCAGGATACTTATTGTTTACTGTAATTATACAATACGACCCCTTGCGAGGACAGCGCGTAGAGCCAACACCAACAAATCTGATAAGAGGTCTTATAGGTTTAGTACCATTTGGGGTAGCAATATTTGATAAGCTTCAAGAATACGGAATTCTCCAAAGAGTATTTGATTGGGTCACGGGAAGGTTAAGCGAGTTGAACCTCACAACCCAAGGATTATTAGATTTGGTGCAGGAGACTTGGGAAAATAACGCTGCAACCTCATTCATTAGTGGGTTAAGAGAAGAATTTAATGATCTCGTGGATAGAATAACAGTATTTGCAAATTCATTAGTTAATCAAATTATTGATTGGATTAAAGAAGCACTAATTGATGTTGCAGAACCCATTTTAGAAGAAAACAGAGCTTGGTCATTGATTAAAAAGATCATACACTATGATCCACTAAGGGACGAAGAAGTAACCGCTACTACTGTAGAAATTCTGGAAGATTTCTTAATGCTTATTGGAAAGGAAACGGAGTTAGAGCAAATGCGAGAAAGGGGCACCTTACAAGAAACAGCGGATTGGCTTGATACTCAAGTAGGAACCTTCATGGCATTATTAGGAGAGTTAAGAGGATTAATAAATGCTGCGTGGGAAGCAATTCGTCCAGCGAACCTAACGGAAATCGCAACAAATTTAACCGCAATGTCAGGGCGCGTTACTGGTTTTTTAGAAAGAGTATGGGCATTTGCGTTAACAGTAGCAATCGAAGTGCTTAAACTGATTAAGAAAGCATTATTAAGTTGGCTTTCTTCTGTGGCAAACGAAACAAGAGGATTCTCGTTGATTAAAGTAATTATTGGTAAAGATCCTTTTACGGACGAACATGTACCAAGAACAGTTCCGAATCTTATTAGAGGTTTTATGAGTTTAATGGAAGGAGGAGAAGCACAGTATGCGCAAATGGAAGAAACAGGTGCGATTGCTAGAATTGTAGGAGAGATACAAGCTGCAGTCGATACTTTAAATATGACTCCTCAATCCATTGTGCAGTTATTTGTAGATCTCTGGAATTCTTTTTCTATAGATGATCTTCTGAATCCTATTGACGCTTTTGTCAGAATTATAGATCAATTTGGTGAACCTATCAGTAGATTAATTGCTTTTGTAGCAGAAATAGTACGAATTGTAATAGTGGCTATTTTGGAAATTATGAATTTCCCTTTCGAGTTGATCGGAAATATTATTACCCGATCACTTCAAGCTATGGAAGACATCAAGAGAGATCCAATTGGTTTCCTGAAGAATATACTAAGAGCTATCAAGGAAGGCTTTGTGAAATTCTTTGATAACATCGTAACCCATTTAATTAACGGTGTGATGGGTTGGTTAATGCGAGAATTAAGAGATGCCGGTATTCCAGAACTTACAGACTTCTCTCTGCAAGGAGTAATTAGTTGGGTCTTAGAAGTATTAGGGCTTTCTATGGAACGCATCTGGGAAAAACTGGCAGAACATCCACGAATAGGACCAGAAAGAGTTGCCAGAATGCGAGGTGCTATTAATACATTAGAAGGTATCTGGACATTTATCAAAGATGTTCAAGAAAGAGGTATTGCAGCCATTTGGGATAAAATACAGGAACAGCTTAGTAACCTTTGGAATATTGTAATTGATGCTGTAAAGAATTTTGTGATGACTAGAATCATTACACAAATAACAACCAGATTATTGAGTATGTTGGATCCAACTGGTATCATGGCGGTAGTCAATGGAGCAATGGCTTTCTTCAGTGCAGTTCAGAGTTTTATCCAATATTTGCGAGAGATGCTAGAAGTGATTAACTCATTTGTGAATGGAGTAGCCGATATAGCACAAGGAAATGTAGCAACTGCAGCAGATTATCTGGAACGAACCATGGGACAATCTATGCCTGTAGTTATTGGATTCCTTGCCAATCAAGTTGGGTTGGGTGGAATAGGAGCTAGAATAGCAGAAATCATAGGTTCTGTAAGGGCATTAATAGATGAAGCCTTAACTTGGTTGGTAAATAAAGCGGTAGATACCGGTATGGCATTGCTGGATAGGGTGATGGGGAGAAATGCTCCGTCATCTGTTGAACAAACTCCTACGGGTCCAGTAGGAGTAGCTATAACAGCAATCAATTCAGAAGGAGTAAGAGAACAGGATGAAGGAGAGGTAACTGCTGAAGAAGCAGAAGGTATCAAAAATAGGGTAAATACGGATCATGCTTCAGTAATTAATATATCCTCCGTAACAGATGGTGGAGATACCTGGAATTATAATTATGTTCAGAGAGAGGTTGAAGAAATTCCAAAATCAGGAACAGCCACAACTGGTTCCATTCGACAAAGGGCTGAACAAGCGGGATTATCCGGAGCAACAGTGAATCATATAGAAACTGCTTTTTCTAATTATGGTAATCGTCTTTTTTCAAGAGAACAATTACAAGGGGTGTTAGGGTTGTCAGAAAGTGCAACCAGAGGACATCTTAACTCTTGGAAAACGAAAGACTTGATTTTTACGTTTTCCTCTGCACCTACGGATACAGAAATGCAGTATACCTTTGATCAAAGCCAGGCGGGAGAAAGAGAAGCAGTTAGAAGAGGAGGAGATACAGATTATGATCAACTTATAGAAAAGTATCGAACTATGTATAGCCGTATTCTTAATTCCAGCACCGTGTTGCAATGGAACCCGACCTGGTCAGATGCAGAAAAACAGCGTAATATTGATACATATAGAGAAAATTTCAGAAATTTAGCAGTCAATAAATATATAAATAGTCTTCATGATCTTGATGAAAATGTAATAAAATCCAGCCATATACCCTCAGAATTAAATGCAGTAAGAGGGGTGATATTTGAATTATGGCTGGAACGTAAAGGAATAATGACAAGATCTCCAAGACCTACATTCGCTAAAGATTACTTTGATAATAAAAAGCTAGAGAGAAATAGAGATGCCGATGGAATTGATGGTTCAAATCTTGTTGAAGCAAAAGCAATAAGTGAAGATAGAAACCCCAGTGGTGAAGAACAGGAGCAAATGCAAGACTATGGAAAAATACTAACACGCCCTAAAATTCCTTGGGTTATAGATAAAGATAATAAACGAACATTTAATAAAGTTGTGTATAATTTCTCCCGTGAATCAATTAGAGTCAAATGGTCACCATTTTTAAGGACATTAGTCGGTGGATCACGATGGGATACAAATGTTGAATCATAAAGAAAATATGGAAGCCATTTTAAGATTACAAGATTTTAGGTTTATAAAAACAAATAAAAACTGGTTTGATGAGACGGCTTATTTAAGTTCAATCATTAAGGTAATTGAAAATACAAATTTTAGAAGCAGATTAAAATGCTTTTATAGGTTTAAGGATGATAGGATAATAACATTAAACACTTTTGATGAATTAAAGAACCATATTATTAGGTGTAAATATGATACATATGTTATTCAGGATTCTGATTCAGAAAATAATTCTCTTAGATTATATTTTGAAATAAATGAATTTGGTTTTAGCATTATTCTATTTGAAAATATCGAGCAAACTAAAGAATTAAAGCAAATTGTTCAATCAATGATTGATTTTACTAACGATATATATTCAGTTGTTTCAGGTGAATTTTTATTTGGATACAGATTAGGGGTAGAACTTTATGAAGTTAAGGGATATATTGCAGATCAAGCTAGAATTAATGATTATTGGGAATGTAATAAGATTGCAGATTTTTTAAGTCTTAATTATCATAAAACTTCTGATGTAGGTATGCCTCAGGATTATCAAATATTTTCTGACTTTAATTTTCCTTCAAATGTAGTAAAATTGGCGAATGAGGATCTATTAATTATTAATTGGGGTAATGCAATCAATAATGAAGAGGAGATTGGCAATTCGATGAAGTATAGAGATGAGTGGATACACAATAATCTAAACTAGATAAGAAAGAACTTGTTATTGAAAACACAGGAAAAAACCCCTAAAAAGATGAGTCTTTTAGCTCATGGAAAACCAGTTGAATTGAGTTAACTTTATGTTTTTAAATAAGATAGGGTTATGAAAAAGACAGCATATCAGAAAGAATTAGTAATCAAAGCCACTCAAAAAAGAAGAGGAATCGATAATAATAAAAGGGATGTGATGAAAATTCAATCTTGGTTAACTTTATTCTCTATTCCGAACCCTAGTAGTGGAACAGCAACAGAAATTGATGGTGATTTTGGCCCTGCTACAGAAAGAGCGGTAAAGAATCTTCAGAGTTTTCATAACCTTGCAACTACGGGAATTGTAGATCAGGGACTATTTGATAAGTTATGTGTTGGACTAAAAGAAGCTTTCGAAAAACCTTTGTTTGGTAATAATCTAAGAGATTTGATGGTAGAAGTAGCTGAAAATCATTTACGTCAACACCCTTTCGAACTTAATATCCGGGGACAATCCAATAGTGGACCTTGGGTACGAAGTTATATGGACGGTCATGATGGATCTCCTTGGTTTTGGTGTATGGGATTTGCACAAGCAATATTAGATCAAGCGGCAAGCGCATTAGGCAAAAACTTCAGAACACTAATGCCACTTACCTATAGTTGTGATACAGTAGGTAACACAGGTTTAGAAAAAAACTTACTTTCTAGATATCAAAAAATAAGAAGAGATCCGTCTGTAATAAAAAAAGGAGATATTTTCTTGATTCAAAAATCTCGTTTAGATTGGACACATACTGGTATAATAACATCTATAGATGGTGATGTTATAGAAACTATAGAAGGAAACACCAACCATCAAGGTTCTAGGAATGGAGTAGCGGTTATGAAAAGGACTAGAAGCTTTAGAAGATCCAAAATAGATGTGTTTTCTATTGAACCTTTAGTGTGAAAAGATGAAAAATACCTTAGCTCAGAATACAATTCATTTTGACAGTAAATTATCATTTTTAAGAGAAGTGATTGAGTATCGCTTGAAGGATAATTATACTAGTGAAATACCAGTTTTTCCAAAATTTGATGATATCGTATCTGATGGATCATCGTTTTCAATATTTGTTAGAAAAAAACAATTGTCTTTAGAAGAAGTAATTACTTTATTATTGGCTATTGTTCCTCATATTTCTCCGAATTTTTTTACAACTATTTTATCTGATTTTTTACCAAATGGAGGAGAGTTACCAGAGTTTGGAGGTGTAAAAGGTAAAAACCATCGAGGGGTGATACCCACAGGAGAAACCGTACAGTTTATAATAGGAGGTAGTGATATCCAAAAAAGAATACAACTCACAGAGATGTTCTATGAAGATCATCTTTTTATGAAAGAAGGAATTATTTATTTAGATACAGTTCCAATGGGAGAACCCAAAATGAGTGGGCGTTTATTGCTGGAAGAAGAATATGTATCATTATTTACTACCGGCAAAGTATTAAAACCTACTATGAGCAAAGATTTCCCTGCGGAACGAATAGAAACACAATTGGATTGGGAGGATCTGGTGCTACAACGTAAAACCTTGCATCAAATAAAAGAAATAGAGACTTGGTTGCAGTATAATGATGTGGTATTACATGATTGGAATATGAAATCTAGAATCAAACCTGGGTATCGTATTCTTTTTTCAGGTCCTCCAGGAACTGGAAAAACATTAACTGCAACTTTATTAGGGAAGTTCACAGGAAAAGATGTGTACCGTATTGATTTATCTATGATTGTATCAAAATATATAGGTGAAACTGAAAAAAACTTATCTAAATTATTTGATAAAGCGAAAAATAAGTCTTGGATCTTATTCTTTGATGAAGCTGATGCAATTTTTGGAAAACGAACTAATGTGAGAGATGCTCATGATAAATATGCGAATCAAGAAGTATCTTATTTGCTGCAACGAATTGAAGCGCATCCGGGATTGGTTATTTTAGCTACAAATTTTAAAAATAATATCGATACAGCATTTACGCGTAGGTTCCAATCAATTATAGAATTCGAAAATCCATCCTTTAAAGAAAGATTATTACTTTGGCAGAAAAACTTACCAGATAAAATAACATTAGGTGAAAGTGTTTCTTTAGAAGAAATCTCAAAAAAATATGCACTTACAGGCGCAAATATTATAAATGTAGTACAATATATATGTCTCAAAACGATAGCTTCTAAGCATAAGACAATTCTTCTCGAAACTGTATTAGAAGGAATAAAAAAAGAATACCTAAAAGAAGGTAAAATGGCTACGATGTAAGAGTTTATAAACTATTCTTCTATGTTATTAACAATCATATAGATTAACACAAGGAAATCAATATTTTTAAAAAGGAATCATCTGTAAAGATGAGGAAAAATTTAAATGTATTGACACATGAATCGATTATCTATTTTGTTTTTCTCAATGATTATTGCAGCTTGCAATACTTCAGAAACTAATTCTAATAAGATAATAGAACCATCTGTAGACCAAGAAGATGTTTCTAAAGTTGTTATAGAAAAACCACTAAAATTAACCAAAGATCAAGCAAATACTTTGGTGGAATTGCCCTTAGCCTGCATTCATACCGAGTATCCAAATAAATTAGGACAAACCATAGGAAGCAAAGAAGATTTAGGAGAGCCTAAAGTTTTACATCCAGCATTTTATGGTTGTTTTGACTGGCATTCTGCGGTTCATGGACATTGGTCACTAGTAAAGTTAGTAAAGTCCTTTCCAGAAATAGAAAAAGCTACAGAGATAAAAACCAAACTAATAGAAAGTATTTCTAAAGAAAATATAGAGGCAGAGGTACTATATTTTAAAGGAAAACATAATACATCTTATGAGCGCACATATGGATGGGCATGGTTACTTAAACTTGCCGAAGAAATTCATACATGGGATGATCCTGTAGCAAAGAACCTTGAAGAAAATTTGCAACCATTAATAGATGTAATAGTACAACGATATATCGAATTTTTACCAAAACTTAAGTATCCCATCAGAGTAGGTGAACATACCAATACAGCATTCGGGTTATCTTTTGCATTGGATTATGCAAATACGTTTGATAATACTAAGCTCAAAAATGTTATCGCTTCTCGTGCAAAAGATTTTTATACTAAAGACTCGAACTGTCCGATAGGTTGGGAACCTAGCGGATATGATTTTTTGTCACCTTGTTTAGAAGAGGTTGATCTTATGAGAAAGGTATTGGATAAACCGTCTTTTGATAAGTGGGTTGACGATTTTATGCCACAACTTAAAAAACCTGATTTTGCAATACCGGTTGGAGAAGTCTCTGATCGTACTGATGGTAAATTAGTACATCTAGATGGGCTTAATTTTAGTAGAGCTTGGGTATTATATGGATTAGCAAATCAATACCCAGAATATGAACATCTTATCAATATCGCTAATCAACACGTAAAGTATTCATTACCCAATCTTGTAGGCGATAGCTATGAAGGAGGACACTGGTTAGGGTCTTTTGCAATTTATGCACTTGATGATCGGTCTTAATAATTAAATCAATCCAACCTTTAAAGGTTCTTACTTAACTAATAACTAAAAATACAAGCATGTGAAAAAATGGTTTTCTAACATAGGTCCAGGAACCTTAGTAACTGCAGCTTTTATAGGACCAGGAACAGTAACTGTATGTACATTGGCAGGGGTTCAATTTGGGTATTCTCTATTATGGGCTTTGGTATTATCAATAGTTGCCTGTATTGTATTACAAGAGATGTCAGCTCGTTTAGGAATCATTACCCAAAAAGGATTGAGTGAAGTTGTAAAATCACAATTCGATAATAAAATAGTAAGATGGATATTGATAGGAGTTATTCTTTCAGCGATTTTTATAGGTAATGCTGCGTATGAAGCTGGTAATATTAGTGGGGGCGTATTAGGATTGTCTACTATTTTAGGATCACCAATAGTTCAATTTGGAACTGTTTCGGTAAACTATATGAGTATTACCATCGGGGTAATTGCTTTTATACTATTGTATATAGGTAATTATAAAGTTCTAGAACGCAGTTTAGTCGTACTCGTATTGTTTATGAGTATTGCTTTTATCATTACTGCAATGGTAACTAAACCTGACCTATCATTGCTTTTTAAAGGTTTTGTGCCGGACTTATCAGCCGATAAGATACTCACTATTGTGGGATTAATTGGTACAACAGTAGTGCCTTACAATTTGTTCCTTCATGCGGCTATAGTTAGCGAAAAATGGAAAACTAAAGAAGATCTCCCTGCAGCTAGGAAAGATACTATGGTCGCTATTGTATTAGGTGGTTTAGTCTCTATGGCGATTATAATTACGGGTGCAGCTATTCAGCAAACTGAAGTAAATAATGCTGCTGATTTGGCAAAAGGATTGGAACCAGTTTTTGGATCTATGGCAAAATACGTACTGTCATTAGGATTATTTGCTGCTGGAATTACCTCTGCAATCACTGCCCCTTTAGCTGCAGCTTATGTCGTAAAAGGTTGTATGGGATGGCAAGATGGATTAAAAAGTAATTCCTTTAGAGCAGTCTGGATGTTTATACTTTTTTTAGGTGTTTTGTTTTCTTCTTTAGGTATAAAATCAATAGTGATTATTCGATTTGCACAGGTAGCAAATGGATTACTATTACCCATTATAGCAATCTTCTTATTATGGGTTATGAATCAAAAAAATATATTGGGGAATTTTACTAATTCTATAAAGCAAAATATACTTGGTTTTTTGATTGTATTTATTACTTGTTTTTTAGGCTTTAGAGGTATTTGGAAAGTTATGATCAATATGTAGGAAGAATAATTTGTAAAAGTAGGAATTTTGAAAAAAATAATATTGAATGCTGACGTTGGAGAAGAGGCCGGTTTTGATGAGAAAATCATGCCATATATCTCTTGGTGTAATATAGCTTGCGGAGTTCATGCAGGTAATGATCAAGTGATTCAAAAAACAATTGAATTAGCATTGCAGCATCAAGTAAAAATTGGAGCACATCCTTCATATCCCGATCGCGAAAATTTCGGAAGAGTAGTTGTAGATATTTCTTATGATGATCTTGTCCATACATTAACGGATCAAATCCGGAAGGTAAAACTTTATACGGAAAAACTAGGTGGTCAATTACACCATGTAAAACCCCACGGTGCTTTGTATAACGAAGCAGTGAAAAATGAAGAGGTAGCAAATGCAGTTATTCAATCTGTTAAAAATATCGATAAAAGTTTAAGTGTAATAACGACTAAAGAATCTATGATTTCGTATCTTTGCGGAGATGATATTAAAGTGAAATATGAAGTTTTTGCAGATAGAAATTACAATGAAGATTTGACGTTGGTTTCGCGTTCTAAAAAGAATGCAGTGTTGGTAAATCCAGAAAATATTTTGTCCCATGTGTTGCGAATGATTTCTGATAAAAAAATAAGAACAATAAAAGGAGAGGAGAAGTTGATTTTTTTTGACACGATTTGTGTTCATGGAGATAATCCAAAATCTGTTGAAATTTTGGAGTGTTTATATAAGGAGTTTTTAAAAAGAAATTTTGCTCTAAAATGAAAAAATCGGACATTAAATTTCAGTATAAACGTTACAATGAAAATGCAATTTTGGTTCAAGGTCCTCAAGAAGTTGATGAAATTTTGTTAGAATTGTTGATTTTTTATAAAAAATCCATTGAGAAATTTTATGATAAACTAATTGTTGAAGTAATCTTATCATATAACTCGTTGTTAATTTACTATGTATCCAGTATAGAGGATGTCTATAGTGAGATTTTAACATTAAAATCTTTATTTTTAAGTGGTTTTAAAAATATGTCGTTGAAAAAACGTTTGTGGCAAGTGCCTGTTTACTATGCTCCAGCGCTTGCTCCTGAGTTGCCTTTTTATGCAGAAAATAAATCGATGAGTATTGATGAAGTAATCGCGTTGCACACTACTCCATTATATACTGTTTACTTTATTGGATTTTTGCCGGGGTTTTTGTACTTAGGTGGTTTAGATAAAAAGTTAAGTACTCCTAGGAAATCTATTCCTAGTTCTAAATTAGAAAAAGGATCTGTTGCAGTCGGTGGAGATCAAACAGGAGTGTATCCATGTGATAGTCCCGGCGGATGGCATGTGATAGGGCGTACTCCTTTGAGTTTTTTTGATATTGATTCTAAGGAATGTTGCTTTGTTCGTCCAGGAGATAAAATTCAATTTATATCGATTAGTGAGAATAATTATAACGATATAAGTTCACTCATTTTAAATAAAAACTATACCCCAAAATTCAAACTTTTATGAAAGGAAAGGTGGAGTTGTTGTCTTCAGGGATGTATACAACTATTCAGGATGGTGGGCGTTTTGGTTATTCTAAATATGGAGTGCCAAAAAGTGGAGCGATGGATTTACTATCTTTCTTTTTGGCAAATGCGATTTTGAATAATGATGAAAATTCTGCGGTAATTGAATGGACAGTGGTTCCACCAGTTTTAAAATTTCATGGAGATACTATTGTTTCTATAACAGGTGTTATTTGTGATCCATATTTAAATGATGTTCGTTGTAAAATGAATTCGCAAATTAAAATTGTGAATGGGGATGTTTTGAAGTTTAAAAACGTTCGAAATGGGGTGTATGGATATGTAGGAATTTTTTCAGGTTTTTTGTCAGAATTTGTTTTAGGTAGTAGATCACAATATAATCAAATAACCAAGTTTTCAAGGTTATTTAAAAATGACATGATTGCTTATGATAGAATTAGTCGATTTTCAACATCAAATTCTTTAATTTCTAATACTGTTTTTTGGAATGAATTAGATAGTTTACATGTCTATAAGGGACCGGAGTTTGATATGTTGTCTGAGACGCAAAAGGACATATTGTTAAATCATGATTTTACGATTTCAGATATTAGAAATCGGATGGCTATAAGTTTAGAAGAATCATTAGAAAATGATTTATCATCGATGTTATCATCTCCTGTTTTACCAGGTACGGTTCAGTTAACTCCATCGGGTCGCTTGATTGTTTTGATGAGAGATTGTCAAACTACTGGTGGGTATCCTAGAATTTTGCAATTAACAAAAGAATCTATTAATGTTATCGCACAGAAGCGAACTGGTGATCAAATGTGTTTTACGATTGTTGATTGAGCTAAATAGGTGTGTGGATTTTTGTGATTTTTTAATGCCTTTAGAAGTGAGGGATATAATCTGTAATGGATTGGTTTAATTGTTTTTTCGAAAATTAGTTAGGGGTAAAATCACCTTTTGCAGTAGGGGGAAAAGCCCCTTTTGTAGCTTTTTTTATTTTTGAGTAGCATTAGTTAATTTACTGTAAAACAGGTTGTTAGATATATGGTTTTGCCGTAAATTAATTCTATAAAAGGGTCTAGGTATTTGTGTAAAACTTAGATTTTTAAATATATTAGCAACGATAACCCAATAAATGATATTATTATGGCAAAAAAAGTACAAAAACCCAAAAAGTGTATTAACGTAGAAGAAGCTAGAGAGCTACACGATAACTGGTGTAAGAAAAGAGGGAAACGATTAAAGAAAAAACTAGGATTTGAAGATGCTCGTGAATTTCATTGGTCAGTAGCTGAGTTAGAAGAGTATTTAGCGTATGTAAAACAAGAATCAGAAGAACAAGGAATTAAAGATCCTGGAATCAGAGTGTATTTAGGTGCTTATTCTGAATCTAAATGTAATATGAAGAAAGGGTATTCTACATTGTTCTTCGCTCCTACAGGATCGCGTCCAGGAGCATCTGGCAAAGATGGTGGTGATCCAATAAATAATTATGATATTGACGCTTTTAATAGAGGGGGGACTGGGAATCCTCCAAATGACTATTAATTTAATATGATATTTTTAATATTAGTAAACTTATTTGAATTCATTGCGGCAATAGTCGGAACAATATACATAACAAAGTGTCGAGAAGATAAAATTTCCCGATACTTTGTTTATTTTTTGTGGTTTACTGCATTGTTTGATACTTTCTTTACTTGGTTTCCTGTATTAATTAAAAATTATGATCAATTATTCTTTTTGAAAGACACCTTTTTATATAAAAATCATTGGGCGTACAATTCTTATGATATGATCAGTTTTTCTTTCTATCTTTTTTTCTTTTTGAATTTTATTGAATCGACTAGGGTTAAAAAAATAGGATGGTATTTAATTATTTCTTTTTTAGTAGCTTCTTTTTTCAATTTGCTCTTTTCTGGTGTTTTTTTTAAGTCACCAGCTTTATTTGGTTTAATAGCAGGTACATTATTGTTATTGGTTTTTATCGTTTATTTCTATTTTCAGGTATTACAAAGCGATAAGATTTTGAACTTTTATAAAATTCTTGTTTTTTATATTTCCGTCGGTGCACTAGTTTTTCATATATTAGTAAACCCAATATTTATCTATGGGGAGTATTATAAAACCGCTAAAAGTCCTGAATTTGTTGAAATCTATAGGTCAATATTAATTTTCGCCAATATTTTTATGTATTCTTGTTATACTATTGGATTTCTGATATGCTCGAAAAAGAACAAATCTTACTCATAACATACTTTACTGTTATCATTTTATTTTTTGTGGTATTCGGTATAATGTTCTTTGTTGCTTTCCAGAGACGAAAAAACAAGCTTCTGTTAGAGAAATTTAAAGCGAAACAACGTTTCGAAGAAGAACTACAAAACTCCAAATTAGAGATCCAAGAACAAACACTAAAAAATGTTAGTTGGGAACTACACGATAACATCGGTCAGTTACTATCTACAGCAGTGATGCAGATTAATATTTTAAGCAGCAATCTAGAGCCTAAAATTAAAGAATCTGTGCAGGATATAAGAGGTTTGGTAGGAGATAGTCTGCAAGAAATAAGAAACCTATCAAAAACCTTAAATCATGAGGTTATCCAAAATATAGGGTTAGAAAAATCCATCCAAGTAGAATTAGACAGATTCAAAAAACTGAATTTTTTAACTCCTGAGTTAATTGTAGATGGAGAAGAAGTGCTTATCAATCCTAAAGATGAAATCATTATATATCGTATTGTTCAGGAATTTTTCTCTAACACTATTAAGCATGCAGAAGCATCACATCTTCTTGTAAAATTAAATTATACTCCTCAGGATTTGACCATTGTTATAAAAGATGATGGTGTGGGGTATGATATGGAATCAGTACAAGCCAACTCTGGATTACTAAATATGAAAAGTAGGGCGTCTCTTGTTAATGCAAGTTTAGATTGTTTTTCTGAGCCCGGTAAAGGAGTATTGCTTACCTTGCGATATCCATTTAAAGAAGAGGACAAAGTTTAATAAAACTTAAACGGAAATGAAGAAAAAAACGGTAGTTATTGTAGATGACCATCTTCTATTTGCACAATCACTAGAAAGTCTTATTACTAATCTAGAAGGGTATGAGGTGTTAGCTATTTTAAAAAACGGAAAAGAACTAACACAATATTATCTACATAAAAGAAAGAAACCCGAATTGATATTACTAGATGTAAAAATGCCAGTTATGGATGGTATCCAGACGATGCAATGGTTAAAAGAAAATCAACCGGAGCAGAAGGTGTTAGCATTGACCATGGAAGATGATGAGGAGACTATTATAAAAATGCTAAGAGCAGGAGCGAGAGGATATTTATTAAAAGATATTCATCCTGAGAACTTCGAGTTTGCTATGAAAATGGTAATAGAGCAAGGATTTTATTATTCTAGTAAAATAGAAACGGCGTTAAAATACTCTGAAAAAACGGATGCAGATATTGGTCAAAATCTAGCAGATAAGTTAACTGATAGAGAGTGGACTTTTTTAAAGTATGCATGCTCAGAATTAACATATAAAAGCATTGCTGGCGAAATGAATCTTAGTCCTAAAACAATTGAAAATTATCGGGAATCGGTATTTAAAAAACTTCAAGTTAAGACTCGAGTTGGTTTGGTTATATATTGTATGAAAAATAATTTATTTAAGTTGGATTAATATCTTCGTTTATTAAATACAATTTGTTTTTGAAAAATATATTTCGTTATATTTACAGCATAAATGAAAAAGAACAACATTAATATTATTAATATCATTATCAACGTCGTGATTATTTCACTGCGATGAGAAGGGTGTTTGTAATTTACAATATATTAAAAATCCCTTCTTAATTTAGAAGGGATTTTTTTTGAACCATATTTAAAAAGGAAAATGAAAATACAAATACAAAATATCATTATTGTCAATATTATTAGTATCGTGGTGATTATTTCATCAGGATGATAGGGATATTGATCTTACGTATTAAACAAAAATCCCTTTCGTTTCTGGAAGGGATTTTTTTTGCTAGAATCTATAATAAAATAAAAATTTAACAAATAGTGATTGTAAATAAAATGAATATAAACATCTGTATATCAATTGTTAAGACATGTTTAGTGGTAGTTGGATGTTGTAAGCTTATTGAATAAAATTCAACAGTTTAGTCATTACGAAATAATTTTATGCTAAGGTTTATTTGATTAAATATGAATTTGATAAAAAACCAGTTAAAATTTTAGATAATTATCAAAAAATTCACATTCAAAAAGGATGAGTATTAATAAATATAGTAAACAGGTAACACAGGACGATACACAACCAGCAGCGCAAGCAATGCTTCATGCAATTGGTTTGACTGATGAAGATTTTAACAAGCCTCTAGTGGGGATTGCAAGTACAGGTTATGAAGGTAATCCTTGTAATATGCATCTTAATGATTTGGCAAAATTAGTAAAGCAAGGAACAAAAGAAGAAGATGTTGTTGGTCTAATATTCAATACGATTGGTGTTAGTGATGGTATTTCTATGGGAACTCCCGGAATGCGTTTTTCGTTACCTTCTAGAGATGTAATTGCTGATTCTATGGAGACAGTTGTTCAGGCAATGTCTTATGATGGTATGGTCACTGTAGTAGGATGTGATAAAAATATGCCAGGTGCGTTGATGGCTATGATTCGATTAAACCGACCATCAATTTTAGTGTATGGAGGAACTATAGCTTCTGGATGTCACGAAGGAAAGAAACTGGATATTGTTTCGGCGTTTGAAGCTTGGGGAGAGAAGGTAGCTGGAACTATGGAGAATAGTGAATATAAAAGCGTAATTAAAAAAGCCGTTCCCGGAGCAGGTGCCTGTGGAGGAATGTATACAGCAAATACAATGGCTTCTGCAATCGAAGCCTTAGGAATGTCTTTGCCTTATAATTCTTCAAATCCAGCAATTAGTAAAAATAAAGAAGAAGAAAGTATCGCGGCAGGACGTGCGATGCGAACTCTTTTAGAAAAAGATATTAAGCCATTAGATATTGTAACCAAAAGGTCATTAGAAAATGCGATTCGTTTGGTAACTGTACTTGGAGGTTCTACGAATGCGGTATTGCATTTTCTGGCAATAGCTAGGGCTGCAGATGTAGAGTTTACGTTAGCGGATTTTCAAAGAATAAGTGATGAAACTCCATTCTTAGCGGATTTAAAACCAAGTGGGAAATATTTGATGGAAGATGTGCATGAAGTAGGAGGTGTTCCTGCAGTACTTAAATATTTATTAAAGAAGGGGTTATTGCATGGAGATTGTCTAACAGTAACAGGAAAAACACTAGCAGAGAATTTATTAGATGTTCCAGATCTTACAGAGGGACAAGATGTAATAAAACCATTAGAAAATCCAATCAAACCAACAGGTCATTTAAGAATTATGTTTGGTAATCTGGCTGAAGATGGTTGTGTTGCTAAAATTACAGGAAAAGAAGGACTTCGTTTTCAAGGGAAAGCAAAAGTCTTTAATAGTGAATATGATGCTAATGATGGTATAAGAGATGGATTAGTAGAAAAAGGTAATGTAGTCGTCATAAGGTACGAAGGTCCTAAAGGAGGTCCCGGAATGCCAGAAATGTTAAAACCTACAGCGGCAATTATGGGAGCGGGCCTTGGTAAAGATGTTGCATTAATTACTGACGGAAGATTCTCTGGCGGAACGCATGGATTTGTAGTAGGGCATATCACTCCAGAAGCACAAGAAGGAGGTTTGATTGCATTAGTAGAAGATGGAGATGTTATTACAATCGATGCAGAAACAAATTCTATTACAGTTGCTATAGAAGAGGAAGAAATTAAAAGAAGAAAAGCTTCTTGGGTTCAACCACCATTGAAATTCAAAAAAGGAGTTTTGTATAAATATGCCAATACAGTTTCATCTGCATCACGAGGATGTGTTACAGATGAGTTCTAAAGAACGTTTCAGCTTGACTGAAATATAAAAATATATAGCGTAATGGAAACACAAACGCAGACAATAGAAAAAGAAGCAAAAGAAACCACAGGTCATATGACAGGTGCAGAAGCAGTAATACATTGTTTACTTGCAGAAGGTGTGGATTTAATTTATGGATATCCTGGAGGAGCAATTATGCCAGTTTATGATGAGCTATATAAGTTTCAAGATAAACTTCATCACGTGCTTACCAGACATGAGCAAGGTGCTACTCATGCCGCTCAAGGATATGCTAGAACAAGTGGAAAAGTTGGAGTGGCGATAGCTACATCTGGTCCAGGAGCAACTAATTTTGTGACTGGTATAGCAGACGCTCAAATAGATTCTACACCGATGGTTTGTATCACTGGACAAGTGGGGTCTCATTTATTAGGATCTGATGCCTTTCAGGAAACGGATATTATAGGAATTTCTACGCCAATTACTAAATGGAATCATCAGGTTACTAAAGCTGAAGATATTCCTTCTGTGTTAGCCAAAGCATTTTATATTGCGCGCTCAGGTCGTCCAGGACCTGTTCTGATCGATATAACTAAAGACGCTCAGTTTGGTGAACTTGATTTTAAGTATCAAAAATGTAAAGGAGTACGAAGCTATAAACCGATTCCTGAAACGGATCCTGAAACATTAAAACAAGCTGCGGATTTAATTAATGAAGCAAAAAAACCGATGATTGTTTTTGGTCAAGGTGTAATTCTTGGTGAAGCAGAAGAGGAACTAAGAAGTTTTGTAGAAAAAGCAGGTATTCCTGCTGCTTGGACAATTTTGGGATTATCAGCATTACCAACTTCTCACGATTTAAATGTAGGTATGGTAGGGATGCATGGTAACTATGGACCTAACAAGCTTACTAATGAATGTGATTTGTTAATAGCTATAGGAATGCGTTTTGATGATCGTGTTACTGGTAATTTAGAAACCTATGCTAAACAGGCAAAGATTATTCATTTTGAAATAGATCCTGCAGAAGTTAATAAAAATGTAGAAGTAGATGTTGCTGTTATGGGTAATGTGAAGAATACGTTGTCGGATATTCTTGATTTAGTAAAGTCTAATACTCATAAAACTTGGTTACAAGAATTTAAAGACTTTGATACTATTGAATATGATAAAGTAATCAAAGAAGAATTATATCCTTCTAAGGATGGTCTTTCTATGGGAGAAGTACTTAGAGGAATTAATGAAGAAACTAAAGGAGATGCCGTGATCGTGTCTGATGTAGGACAGCATCAAATGATTGCTTGTCGATATGCAGAATTTGTAAGAACAAAAAGTAATGTAACTTCTGGAGGTTTAGGAACCATGGGATTTGCCTTGCCAGCAGCGATCGGAGCAAAAATGGGAGCTCCAGAACGAGAAGTTGTAGCCATCATAGGTGATGGTGGGTATCAAATGACCATACAAGAATTGGGAACTATTTTTCAAACAAAGGTTCCTGTAAAGATTGTGGTATTAAATAATGACTTTTTGGGAATGGTGCGTCAATGGCAACAATTGTTTTTTGATAAAAGGTATGCTTCCACGGAAATGGTGAATCCAGATTTTGTAACGATTGCAAAAGGGTATCATATTGATGCGAAAAGAGTTACTAAAAGAGAAGAGTTAGGAGATGCTATTAAAGAGATGATAGCTTCAAAAGAACCTTACTTTTTAGAAGTATGTGTAGAAAAGGAAAATAATGTATTTCCGATGATACCAACAGGAGCATCGGTTTCAGATATAAGATTGAGTTAGTTATGGAGAGAGAATGTTATACCATATCAGTATATACTGAGAATAATATAGGATTGCTAAATAGGATTTCTGCAATCTTTCTAAAGCGTCATATCAATTTAGATAGTATGACTGCTTCAGTCTCAGAAATTAAAGATGTTTTTCGGTTTACCATTGTTGTAAAAATAACAGAAGAACAGGTTAAGAAGTTAGTAGGTCAGATAGAAAAGCAAATAGAAGTTATCAAAGCTTTTTATCATAAAGATGATGAAACAATTTATCAGGAAACTGCGCTATTCAAAGTTGCTTCTAAATTATTATTTGAAGAACGACAGATACAAAACGTTATTAAAGAAAGTAATGCCAATATTGTAACTGTTACGCCAGAATTTTTTGTGTTAGAAAAAACAGGAAGGCGCAAGGAAGTAGAAGAGTTATATGATAAGCTAGAGCCTTATGGGTTAATGCAATTTGTACGTTCTGGTAGAATTGCCGTGACAAAAGAAAAGATGCATATATCTAAAATAATCGAAAGCTTTGGAATAGAAGTAGCTTGATATTTACAAAAAGAAAAACAACTAGAAATCAAAATTAAATAGATTTCCGCAAAAGCGGAAGTAACCACAAATTAGAAGGAAATGGCAAATTATTTTAATACGCTATCATTAAGAGATCAATTAACACAATTAGGGAAATGTAGATTTATGGACTCTTCTGAATTTACGGATGGAGTCAATGCATTAAAAGGGAAAAAAATAGTAATTGTAGGTTGTGGAGCTCAAGGATTGAATCAAGGTCTTAATATGAGAGATTCTGGATTAGATATTTCATATACGCTTCGCGAAGCTGCAATCAAAGAACAGAGACAATCTTATAAGAATGCTACAGAGAATGGTTTTGCTGTAGGAACTTATGAAGAATTAGTTCCTAATGCAGATGTAGTAATTAATCTAACACCAGATAAACAACATACTCAAGTAGTAAATACTGTAATGCCTTTAATGAAAAAAGGAGCGACATTGTCGTATTCACATGGATTTAATATCGTAGAAGAAGGAATGCAAGTACGTGATGATCTTACGGTTATTATGGTAGCGCCTAAGTGTCCAGGTTCTGAAGTTAGAGAAGAGTATAAAAGAGGATTTGGAGTACCAACATTAATAGCAGTGCATCCTGAAAACGACCCGAAAGGTTTCGGGTTATCACAAGCAAAAGCTTATGCCGTAGGTACTGGTGGTGATAGAGCAGGTGTATTAGAATCTTCATTTGTAGCAGAAGTGAAATCTGATTTAATGGGAGAACAAACAATTCTTTGTGGTCTTTTGCAGACCGGTTCGATCCTTTGTTTTGATAAGATGGTTGAAAAAGGAATAGATGCAGGATATGCTTCAAAACTGATTCAATATGGATGGGAAACTATTACTGAAGGATTAAAGTATGGTGGAATTACGAATATGATGGATAGATTGTCTAATCCTTCTAAGATAAAAGCATTTGAATTGTCTGAAGAATTAAAAGAAATAATGCGTCCGTTGTTCCAAAAGCATATGGATGATATTATAGGAGGGCATTTCTCTAAAACTATGATGGAGGATTGGGCAAATGATGATAAGAATCTATTGTCTTGGAGAGCGGCTACAGGAGAAACAGCTTTTGAAAAAACACCGGCAGGAGATGTAGAAATTTCTGAGCAAGAGTTTTATGATAATGGAGTGTTAATGGTAGCTATGGTAAGAGCAGGAGTAGAGCTTGCTTTTGAAGCAATGACTTCTTCTGGTATTATTGAAGAATCTGCTTACTATGAGTCTTTACACGAAACACCACTTATCGCAAATACAATCGCTCGTAAAAAATTATTCGAAATGAATAGAGTGATTTCTGATACAGCAGAATATGGTTGTTATTTATTTGATCATGCGTGTAAGCCTTTATTAGGAAACTTTATGAAGAAAATAGATACCGATGTAATCGGAAAAGCATTTGATCAAGGTAAGAACAATGGAGTAGATAACGCAAAGTTAATTGAAGTAAACGCTGCTTTAAGAAATCATCCAATAGAGGTGGTAGGAGCTAGATTGAGAGCTTCTATGACGGCTATGAAACGAGTAATTTAACAATAGTAGGTTATCCTAAATGATTGTTTACGAGTTCAATCTGTCAACTAAAACAATAGAAATAACAGATTAAACCAATAGTATAATAATTTATTTGTCTAGCTGGGTCTGTCGAAGTTTTTTGAGATGTGTATTGTGTAATCTTTGATGGACTCAGACTGGCAGATAAAATATGAGAATATAGAAAATGAATACAGAAGTGACGACATATTTCCCTCAATTAGAAGACATCAAAAAAGCATCTTCTAATATTAAAGAGGTTGCTATGGTTACACCTCTGATGAATAGCATTCGGTATTCACGTAAATACGATGCTAATATTTTATTAAAAAGAGAGGATTTACAACGTGTTAGATCCTATAAAATAAGAGGCGCTTTTAACAAAATTAGTTCTTTAACAAAAGAACAGTTAACTAAAGGAGTTGTGTGTGCTAGCGCTGGAAACCATGCACAAGGTGTTGCGTTTGCTTGCCATCATCTAGGAATACAAGGGACTATTTATATGCCATCTGTAACTCCTAAACAAAAAGTAGAACAAACTCAAATGTTTGGCGGATCAAAGGTGAAAATTGTTTTGGAAGGTGATACTTTTGATGATGCATCAAAAGCAGCAAAGAATGCTTGTATTGCAGAAGGAAAAACGTTTGTTCATCCATTTGATGATCCTAAGACAATAGAGGGGCAAGGAACTATTGGTTTAGAAATATTTGATCAAGTGGATCACCCTATTGATTATATATTCGTAGCTGTTGGTGGTGGTGGTCTCGCTTCCGGACTATGTGGTGCTATGAAAGCATTATCTCCTAAAACAAAAATTATTGGTGTGGAGCCGCAAGGAGCGGCTTCTATGTTAACTTCTATAAAGGAAAATAAGAACACCGAAATTTTTGATATTGATAAATTTATTGATGGAGCAGCTGTACAAAAAGTCGGCGATCTTAACTTTGATATTTGTAAATCATATTTATCGGATATGATGACAGTTCCAGAGGGATTGGTATGTCAAACTATTTTAGACTTGTATAACAGGGATGCCATTGTAGTAGAACCTGCGGGAGCATTAACTTTAGCCGCTTTGGAATTCTATAAGGAAAAAATAGTAGGAAAAAATGTAGTTTGTATTGTTAGTGGAAGTAATAATGATATTACTCGGACAGCAGAAATTAAAGAAAGAGCCTTATTGTATGCTGATTTAAAACATTATTTTATCGTTCGTTTTCCTCAAAGAGCTGGAGCCTTAAAACAATTTGTAGGAGAAGTTTTAGGACCAAACGATGATATCACTCACTTTGAATATTCAAAGAAGTCAAGTAGAGAAAATGGTCCAGCCGTTGTCGGTATAGAACTCAAAGATAAAAAAGATCTAGAGCCTTTAATTTCCAGAATGAAGCAATATAGCTTTTTTGGTGATTACCTAAATGATAAACCAGACCTGTTTCAGTTTTTGGTATAATGAATCCAATTTATTTAAATAGGATTATTGTTCTAAAAGACCATCTGCAATCCAATCCTCTACAATATCAATAGTAGCTTGCGGCATTCTTCCTCCATTATCTGAAGGAGGCATTACATTAAAAGCATTGTTTGTAGTGATAAAACTAAATAGGTTTCTGTCATTTACTGCATTCACTACTTCCTGAAAAGTTTCTAATGCCATTGGAGCAGAATTTTGTAACGGAGTTCCGTGACATTCTGTGCAGTTACTGTCAATAATTGCTTTTACATGACCAACATAAGTAGAAGTCTGACCCGGAATTGGATCTGGATCTATAGGTACTTCTGGCTCTGTAGTGCCATCATCGCTACTACTGCAACTAAATAATGTAAATACGAGTAATGTAACTAATAGTATTGGGGATTTCATAGGTATTATTTTTTTCTTCAATATAGCAAATATTCCAGGAATTAATAAGATTCCTGATTTTACAAGTATAACGCTAAGATTTTGGATAAATTATAGATCGATCTGAACATTATATTCTTTTAGTAGTTCTAAGTGATCTTCTAGTTGAAATTCTGAAGCTTTAAATCGATCTCTTCGTGATTTTGCATCTTCTTTACGAATAATGCTTCTTACAAAACGTCGCACTGCTGTTTCATTTTCTAAAATTAAACCAGGAACGGGTACACTACTTCCTTGGTCATTTTTAGCAACCATTGTAAAGTAACTAGAGTTACAGTGTTTTACTTTGCCAGTCATAATATTTTCGGATTCTACTCTTACACCAACAACCATAGAAGTCTTCCCCACATTATTTACAGAGGCTTTCATAGTTACTAATTCCCCAACTTCTATTGGTTTTAAGAAATCAACTTTATCCACACTGGCGGTAACGCAGTATGCTTCGGAATGTTTAGATCCGCAAGCAAAAGCAATTTGATCCATTAGTGATAAGATATAGCCACCATGAATTTTACCACTGAAATTAGAATGGGAGGGAAGCATTAGTTCAGAAATGACAACTCTGGATTCTCTAGCGGTTTTAAATTTTTTCATTTCTGTTTTTTAATAAAGAGTTATTTTCGAGTATTATTTTCTAAAATGAGGCGATTCTTCTTCCTCTACATCAATTACAAAATACTTAGAATCTCCTAGCCAAGAAACGGTAGCAAAACGTTCTTTGTACTTTAGCTTTACATATCTTCCTTGATATTCTTCTAGTTTTTTAATGACTTGATCATTCCTGTCTTCCACAGAAAAACTAAATATTTGAGCTCCCGAAATCCCTTGACTGATCTCACCTTCCCAGGTTTTAAAAACAATACCTTTGTTACTAAATTTTATAAGTTCACCGCTACGTACACCTTCACTATACGTGGCAAAATATACAGAAGTATACCATAAGGTAAACAAAAGTACAATTCCTAAAATTATGAAAAACAGCGTTTTTTTCATCAAAAAATATTTACTAAAATTCTGGTGTTATAATTCTGATACTATCATCTGTTGATATATAAATAATATCATTTTCTCCAACCAACAGACCTCTAGGGTTATTAAATGTAGCTATAGTTGGAACACCATCCATAAAACCAATTTCTCCGGTACCTGCAAGTGTGCTTACGATACCTTCTGGGCTAAGCTGGCGTATTTTTTTATTACCAAAGTCTACAACAATAATATTTCCTTCAGAATCAATATCTAAATCAAGTAGACCATCAAATTGAGCGATATCGCTTTCTCCATCAACATCACCATCAACTCCCGTACCTGCGATTGTAGATACCACTCTTTCTGGAGTTACTTGTCGTATCCTATTACCATCACCAAATATGAGATTACCGTCATTATCAAACTCCATTCCTGTAACAAAACCAATTTGAGCTACATCGGCAGGACCATCTATAGAACCTACCTCTCCGGTTCCTATAAAGGTACTAACGACATTGTCCGGCGTAATTTTTCGGATAGTAGCAGCTGAAAAATCACTTACATATAGGTTTCCAGAACTATCAATAGCAAGCCCAATAGGGGAAGAAAATTGAGCGATACTGCCAATTCCATTAACCAATCCGAATTCTCCAGTTCCTGCAATAGTTTCAACCGTTTGACTAGTGAGGTCTATTTTTCTAACATTGTTGTTATTGAAATCAACCAATACAAGATTCCCGTCAGGATCTATGATCATACTTCTCGGATTCGAAAAAGTAGCTTCGGCTAATGTGCCGTCAACTGATCCGGTAACTCCTGTCATTCCGGCAACGGTACTTACAATATTGTTGACATCAATTTTTCTAATTTTATTATTACCATAATCCGTTATATAAATAGCACCTTCATTATCTTCTGCAATATTCCATAGAGAAGAAAAAGATGCTTCTGCGACAGGTCCATCTACATCACCAGATACTTCACTGCGTATTAGCGTGCTTACTTGTGCTGGTGTGATTATATATGTAAACTCTGGTCCTAAGGTTTCTTCTCCTTGCGTCACTACTTTGACGATTCCAGTTTGTGCGCCTCTTGGAACAATAGCCTTAATTTCTGTAGTTGTAATAGAGTTTATAATAGCTTCTGCATCATTAAAAAAAACAGAAGTAGCATTTTGATCGGTATCAAAGGCAATACCAGTAATTGTAACTTCGGTATCTCCTGGCCCACTTTCTGGAGCGATACCTTCTATAGAAGTAATAGCGGTAAACGTAAGATTGTCTGCATCTTTAGTGCAACTTGTAATTCCCAAAATTATTAAAAAAAGAACGGCGTAAATGCTGTTTTTTTTTGATACAAGTGTGAAACATATCATAAGCTGAGTTTTAAAATTACTACAAATATAGAGGTAAAATTTTTAGAAAGAATCATAAATCTTAGTAACGAATTCATCTATTTTATTGGGTTCTAACCATCTAGTTACAATAACAATATTTTGTTTTTGATCGACTACAATAAAATTACCCCCAAATCCCGCAGCATAAAATAGATGCTCCGGAAGCCCTTCCCAATGACGAGATCCTTTTTGGTTTAACCACCACATAAATCCATAATTCGAATTGGCTTTAGAAGATTTAGTAGCTTCTGTAATCCAATTTTCTGAAATCAATTGTTTGTTATTCCACTTCCCATTATTCATAAATAGTAGTCCGAAACGAGCGTGATCTTTGGTGTTGATAAACAAACCGCCACCAGAATGACCGCCACCACTTACGGATTGCATTTGGATACCATCAATAGTAACCCAAGAATTATCATATCCATACCATCTCCAAGTAGTCGAACCTCCAATAGGGTCCATTATTTTTTCCTTAAGAATTTGTGGTAAAGGCTTTCTCCAAATGTTTAGGAGTGAATAGGATAATACGTTTACTCTAACATCATTATATTCGAAAACACTACCTGGTTCTTGTAGTTTTCTGAACTTCCAATCATCGATGTCACCTGTTTTTGGAGGACGATCTGCCCAATCATAACCACCCCATAATTGTCCGGACCAATCAGATGATTGTGTAAGTAAATGTCTCCAGGTAATTTTTTTATTATGGTTACCATCATATGTGTTATCCCAAATATAGTTGTAGACAAAATCATCTGCAGAACTAATTAACTTATTATCTAATGCTAAACCTGCGATGGTTGATAGGTAACTTTTAGTAACACTAAAAGTCATATCTACACGATCTATATCACCCCATTTAGCAATAATATATCCGTCTTTTAGAATTAAACCCGCTGGAGCACCTCTTTTTTTGGTAGGTCCCAAAATTTTATGATAAGGTTCTCTTTCAAAACCTTTTAGTATTGCTTGTCGTAGATCTCTAGATCCGGAATATTCTTGATCCTTGGCATACTCAACAGCTTCGTTAAGCTTTGCAGAATCGATATTAAATTCGGTAGGACTCTTTTCATTCCAATTTCCTCGTTCTGGGAAGTAGAGCTGTTGCGCAATACTTGTTTCGGTAAAAAGCCCAATAAATACTAAAAAAATGAGTGTGTGGATCGTTTTCATGAAGTTAATGATTTTGCTTTGATCACTTTTTTCATTAAAAGAAATACCCCAACAGCAAATAGTATACTTCCAATAACGGATACGATGCTAATAGCTGTTGTTATGTAGGAATAAATAGTACCTTCCCATTTTTGATAAAAAGCAAATTGTATAAATAGTATTCGCCCAATAACGATACATAAGAATATGATCACATTACCTGCTAAAATTAGAATACCGTCAATTTGAGATCCCATTTTTAGTAAATAATAGATGCTTATTATAATAAAGAATAATGTTGGAATTGCATATGCTAATCCAATGAATAATTGTATGATAATCTGAGTAATGTCTGCTTCCATAAGTGAAAATTAAATGTCGTTATCTTCAGAGGCTCGTTTTATAATTGCTTCTGGTAGGGATTTCTTAGCTTTCGCTCCCATTTTTTTAAGTTTCTCTACACTGGTAATCAGATTACCACGGCCTTCTACTAACTTATTCATCGCAGAAGAATAATCTTTTTTAGCATCATCGATCTTTTTTCCTACCCCAGTCAGATCTTTAACCAACCCTTCGAATTTGTCATAAAGTGCACCTGCTTGTCTCGCAATTTCTATCGCATTACGTTGTTGTTTTTCGTTATTCCACATAGTATCAATGGTGCGTAACGTTGCTAAAAGTGTAGATGGAGTTACAATAACTATATTTTTTTCAAACGCTTGATTGTACAGTTTACTGTCTTCATTAATTGCAATAGCAAAAGCAGGTTCTATAGGTACAAAAAGTAATACGAAATCAGGTGATTCGATATCGTATAAATCCTGATAATTTTTTTCTGAAAGTTGATCGATATGGCGTTTTAAAGAGATTATATGTTCTTTTAGATATGTTGCTCTAAGGTTTTCATCTTCTTCATTCACATATCTCTCGTAAGCGGTAAGTGTAACTTTAGAGTCAATCACCATTTTCTTATTATCAGGTAAATGAATTACAACATCTGGCAAAACACGTTGACCATCTGTCGTTGTGAAACTTTGTTGCACAAAATATTCACGATCTTTCTCTAATCCCGATTTTTCTAATACACGTTCTAGCACCAGTTCCCCCCAATTTCCTTGCATTTTACTATCACCTTTTAAGGCTTTGGTAAGGTTGGTAGCCTCTTTACTCATTTGTTCATTTAAGTCCTTAAGCCCAAGTATTTGCTGTCGTAAAGCTGCATGATAATCGATACTTTCTTTATGAGTTTGTTCTACTTTTTTCTCAAAAGTGTTGATTTTTTCTTGCAAAGGATTCAGAATGTTTTTAATATTTTCTTTATTCTGTTCCGTAAATTTATTGGATTTTTCGTCTAAAATTTTATTCGCTAGATTTTCGAATTCTTTTGTAAATTTTTCTTGCAGTTTTCCAACTTCTTCCTTTTGTTCTTGGTTTTTGAGTTGTAAGTTCTCAAACTCGGCATTACGTCGGGTAAGTTCAGTATTGAGAAAATCTTTTTCTCTCCGAATCTCATCTCTTTCCTTAGCGGTGTTAGAAAGTTGTTTTTCTAAAGCTTCTTTTTGTACTTGCTGTTGTTGTTTTGCGAGTTCTAGCTGTTGTTCAGAAGTTTTTTTTGCTTCTTCTAACTGTAATTGTAATTGATTAGAGCGTTCGTTTAACGTACTTTGATCACTTTTGTTTTTAAGTGATGCCACGTATTTACCTATAAAAAAACCTATTATAATTGCAACGACTGCAACGACTAGCAATATGTATTCTGACATGTAATTTTTTGTTTACTCGATAATCGAGATTTTGATTTTCCGAGGCTTGCCTCAAGATAAAAAAATAAGTTTACCACAAATGCTCAAGAGCTTGCCTTAAGAGTAGTTTTTTCAAAGATAAAAATTTAGCCAGTATAAGTCGAAAAGAAGTAAGGGTAAATAATCAAATTATGATTGTTCTTCTAAATCTTTTAATGTTTTTAAAATATTAACAATATGTCTCTCAGAATGATTACGCATAATAAATTCAAAATACCACAAAGCATCTTTATCACTTGTGTTTTCGAATCTCCATTGAACCTCCATTAGATCTTTGATAATATCTGATAAGTCATCATTAGCATCGCCAAGTCCATTATCGGGTTTGGTCATTTCAAAAGGATCTAAAATCATTTGATAAAACCCTAACTTAGGAAAATTTGATCGTATAGTATTTGATATCTTTTCGAAATTAAATTCTGGAGCTTCTGGATATTCTTGTTCGTCTTCTGGAGTATGTCCTGCAATCGCTAGATATTCTTGATATAAAGATATCATAGTTTGTTTTAAAACAAGTTCTTTATTTTCAATGGTTAGTTTTGGAGTAGTTCCCCATTGTACAATTTGAATGATAATTTCTTTGAGGTTTTTCAAATCAATAGTTTATTACAAAATTAAGTAAGAATCTGGATACAACCATTTCTTTTTAGTTATAAAAATAAATGGCTACCCGAAAAACGAATAGCCATTTAAAATATATATAAGTGTTATGGTTATATCTGAACTTTGATGTCAAGAGTGATCGATCCGTCGTTACCATCAGTTCCGGTAATGTTTGTAACTTTGATCATACCCTTTTTTCCATATTGATCTGTAAATTCTAAAACATCTCCCATTGATAGACCTGTAACTCTTTCTGTCGTTGCCTGAGTTATTACATCTAGATCAGAGGCACTAGTAATAGCATCAAAATCAATAGTCGAAGTAGCAATATAGAATTTATTTAATTCATCTTGCGCTACACCGGTAAGACCAGATACCGCAGCGTCAGCAACATTGTCATTATCAGTGTCAAAAAGCTCAGGATAGTTTGAAGTTGAAGCAAGGGATGCATTTTGGGTAAATCCATAATAATATCCAAAATCCCATAAAGCAGCTGTTTCTTCACCTTCACTTATTTTGTAAACTTTATTGTTAAATACAGACATAAAAGTATCAGAAGAACCATCACCAAGAGGTGCAGCTAATAGTGTACTTGTAAATGTTTTTATACCATTAGCAGTACTTGTTCCACTACCAGTAATAGTAATAGTTCCTATAGCAGTATCACTAATTGCATTTCTTTTAGAGATATCTCTAAAGTCACCACGACCAGTTGTAGCCCATATAGTATATACAATGTTACTATCCGCACTAGTAGGCACTGGGAATGGAATTGCAAATTCGAATGCATCACCATTATCAGATGATAGATCTAAAGAACCGTCTTTTTTATCATCTACAGTTACACCTGCAACCGCAAAATCGTAAGGTGCCGCTCCAAAACCAGAGACATTTTGAGTTACATATAATCGTCTCATTGTATTACTAGAGGATTGAAAAGAAACTTTTACAGTTGCATTAGTTCCAGATACATTAGCTCCGTCGATAGTTACTGTGCGATTGTCATTTCCTGTTTCGAAAACAGAAAGTTCGCCATCAAAAGTAGTAGGGTCAGTAGGATCAATAAAAATATCATCATTACTATCAGAACTACAACTTGTAATAAATAGTGTTACAGCAGATAATAATGCGATTGATTTGAGTCTAAAAATTTTGTTCATTTTGTTAAGGTTTTATTTGAGCGGCGAAGGTATTGGTTTTAGGTATAAAATGGCCGAGTAAACCACACAGAAATTATACGTTTTTTCTATAAAAGGGTTGTTTATTCGATGAATGTCTTTGTGATTTGTACTAGGAAAGTTAGTGCCTAACTTTATAACTTCCGGTTTCCGGATCAAATAAAATAAGGTCTTCCGGAAATAGAGCGGAAAATGCTCGACATTGGATTAGTTCTTTAGGGCGGCCAAATTCGAAACCTTCTGAATTCATGACTATCATTTTATCACATAACTGAATTGCAAAATCAATCTCATGTGTGGAAAATAAAATCGTCTTTTGAGTTTCAAAGGCTAAACGTTTTAATAGCTTTAATATATATGCTTTATGATAAACGTCTAAATGTGTTGTCGGTTCATCTAACATAATAAATGGTGTGTCTTGCGCAATCGCTCGAGCTATAAGAACCTTTTGTAGTTGTCCATCACTTAATTCGAAGCATCTTTTGTCTACGAGTTCTTCTATATGAGTAACTTCTATAGCTTTTCTTATTTTTTCGATATCTTCCTCGAGTAGTTTACCTACCCAGTTGGTATAAGGTTGTCTTCCTAGTGCAACCAATTCTTTTACAGTTAGGTTTTTTGAAGCAATCTGTTCTGTTAATACGATACTTAATTGCGAGGCTAATTCTGAAGTTTTATATTTTCTAATTTCTTTATCAGATAAAAATATGTCGCCACGTAATGCTGGTTGTACCTTAGATAGTGTTCTAAGCAAAGTAGATTTTCCTATTCCATTTGCACCAACTAACCCAACAAGTTCTCCTTCGTATAATTTAAGATTGATATCTGCTGCTACGACTTCTAGATTGTTTTTTTGACTATAACCAATAGAGAGATCTTCCGTTTTTAGAACGATATTTTGATTTTCGGTATCTAATGACTCTATTTCCATAGTAATGTACTCATCTAATATAGTATCGAATCTTTTTAGGTACTCTATACTATCTTGATTTTCTTAAATTAAAACAACATTTTTCGTTTTCTTACTAATAACCAGATGACTACTGGAGCTCCAATCAATGATGTAATAGCATTTATTGGTAATGTATATTCAGTTCCGGGCAATTGCGAGATAATATCACAAACCAACATGATTAAACTACCTATTAGCATTACTGCAGGAATCAATGTTTTATGGTCCGAAGTATGAAATAATTGTCTTGTTAAATGCGGTACCGCTAGCCCTATAAAAGCTATTGGTCCAGCAAATGCTGTAACACTTCCTGCTAATAATCCAGTCGCTAAAATAATCAAGAAACGACTTTTTTTAATGTTTAGTCCAAGACTACGGGCATAATTTTCTCCTAGTAATAATGTGTTTAAAGGTTTTATTGCAAAAACCGCTAATACAATTCCTAATAAAGCAATACAAGAAAAAATTAATACATCGATCCAAGATAAATTTCCTAAACTTCCAAATCCCCAAAAAATGTAACGCTGCAATTGCTCTGCCGGCGCAAAATAAGAAAGTACACTTACGATTGCTCCAGTGATGCTACCAAACATTAATCCTATAATTAGAATTGCCATTGTATCTCTAACTCTAATTGACACCAACATCACCATAAATAAAACTAATATACTACCTAGACTAGCGGCAACTACTAAGCCCCAATTAGATACTAAAAATAGTGCCGTGGTTCCACCTATTAATGCACTTCCTAAAATCAATAAGGCCACGCCAAGACTTGCACCAGAGCTGATACCAAGAACAAAAGGTCCAGCTAAGGGATTTCTAAATAATGTTTGCATTAATAGTCCAGATATCCCTAATCCACTTCCTACAATTACGGCAGTAATAGCTTTCGGTAATCTATAATCTATAATAATATGTCTCCAAGATTCTTTTTCGACCGAAATGCCTACTAAACTTTTTAGGGTATCCAGCCAAGGAATTAATACTGATCCAAGACTTATATTAGCTACAAAACATAGTAAGAGTACTATGATGATGATGATGAAAACACTTTTATATGATTTATTTGGGGTCAACTAGTTCAGTTTTTCGAAAAAATAAGGTTCGTAATCTGTTAATAGTTCGGGATGTGCTATTTGGATTATATCTTTAAGAATTAAATCCGGACGCATTGGACCTAATTCATAATATATCAACCCACCTTTTGCACCGGTTTTTAACGTAGAAGAATATACGGTTTTATTTTTAAATGCTTCAAAAAAAGTATAGCGATTGTTTTTTTCTTTTAGTTCTGAAAGAGATTTAGAAGATCCAGAACCAATCCAAAGATCTGCGTTTTGGGCTTTCTCAAGTACACTTTCAAAATTTAACGCAATGCTTCCTGTTTTTGGTGTTTCCTCCCATAAATATTTTGTGTTAGCATCTTTTAAAAATTGTGCAACGTAACTATCTCCTCCAGGGACATACCATACATCTTTAAACATATTTCCGGATAAGATGGTTGGAGATGTTGGAGAATTTTTGGCTAAAGTAGCTGCTTTATTATAATCTTTTTCAATCATCTTAAAAATGCTGTCAGCTTCTTTTTCTTTGTTATAAAAAGCTGCTACAAACTTTATCCATTCTGCACGACCCAATGGATGTTGTTCCATCCAAGATCCGTTCATAACAACAGGAATCCCTGTTTTTTCTAATAAATCATACGTTTTGGTATCACCGGTAGCAGAGTATCCAATAATAAGTTCTGGTGCTAGTTCTAATGTGAGTTCAGTGTTTAGATGACCATTGTTACCTAATTCAGTAATAGAACCATTATCAATTAAATCCCTCGTTTTTTCTGAGGAGATATAATCACAATGAGGAAAACCAATTAATTTATTCTCTAATTTCAGATATTCTAACATTGGTATATCTGTGGTAGAAGTAACTACAGTTTTATCTACTGGAATTTGGATATACGAAACTTTTCCGCTTACTGTTGGTTTTTCAGTTCCTTTAGGATGCAGTATATATGTAAATGAACTTTTGGCATCTGGCCACGGAGAGGTAATCTTTATTTCTTTATAGGTCTCTTTGTTTTGAATAGTAAATCCTATTGCGTACTGGACTTTTTGTTCTACAAGTTTTTGTGTTGCTATTGACACCTTTTCTTTATTTTCCTTTTTACATGATTGAAAAGAAAGAAATAATACAAATAGGATATAGAAATGCTTCATGTGATTTAGAATATTTTTCAAACTTCGATATATTTTTTGAAAACGTATAATGATTTACCGTTAATTTGTACAGATAAATAATATGACATGTCATTTTTGTGTTCTTGGAGTGGAGGGAAAGATAGCTGTTATGCAATGCATATTGCTATTGAACAAGGCCATGAGCCTTCGGTTTTATTAAATGTACTAAATGAATATGGCGATCGGTCTAGATCACATGGAATTCCAAAAGAAATATTGGGAGCGCAGGCAAGTGCTATGAAGTTACCTATCCATTTTTTTGAAAGTACATGGACTGATTATGAACGATTGTATATCGAAAACTTAAAAGAGTTAACCGATTTATATGATTTAAAATCTGCTGTTTTTGGAGATATTGATATTCAATCTCATAGGGACTGGGAGGAGAAAGTGTCCAATGCTGCAGGTTTAAAAGCGATGTTGCCTATCTGGCAACAATCGAGAAAGCAGTTGGTGCTAAATATGATTGATCATGGAATTGAAGCCCTAATTGTTTCTTGTAATCATACGTTAGGACCGGATTTTTTAGGAAGAAGTATAGATAGACAACTTATCAAAGATTTAGAAAATTTAGGGGTGGATGCTTGTGGAGAAAATGGAGAGTATCATACATTAGTGGTAAATGCTCCGCTGTTTAGAGAACGACTTGATGTTCATGTAGTGGGAAAAGAAACTTCTTCTAACTATAATTTTGCGACACTACGGTTAGGTTAGATTTTAATTACATCTCCATAATTTATTTTTATTTTAAAAGAATCTTTGAGGTCTATTTGTCTAATATGAGCAAGTAAAGCTCTTATGGCTCCTGCGTGAGCTACAATTATTACTTTATTATTTAAAGAATGATCTAGAGATTTGTAAAACTGGATCATACGATGCTGTAACATAACATAAGATTCTCCATTGGGGACCTTAACATTTACAAAATCTTCCATCCATGGATTTAGTTCTTCTTGCGGAATATCATTCCAGTTTTTTAATTCCCAATCACCAAAATCTAATTCCTGTAATCTGTTATCAAAAATAGTTTCGATACAGAATGTTTCTGCTAATATTTTACACCGTTTTAGTGGGCTGCTATAAATCTTAGATATTTCTTTGGTTGGTATTTGATTATGAATTTTAATAACCTCAGATTTAAAAGTATCTGTGATGTCTAGGTCACTTTGTCCATAACATATTCCCTTTTGAATATCAGGAGTCGTATGTCTTACTAGATATATTTCCACAACGCTAATATACTAAGGTAAAATACTACTTCACTAAGTTGTTGAACCGCACCAGCACAATCACCAGTTTGGCCACCTATCCATTTTTTAAATTTAGCTGCTAGAAACATTTTAGAAAGATACATAGGGATCAATGTAAGAAAGACTAAGGGATTTAGAAAAAACACTAACGGAACAATCCCAAAAAAAGCACTAATCATAAGCATGGAAATACTCATGCTCTTTGCTGCGGGTTTAGCTTTGCTATCTTCGGTATCACGAACATATGGATGGGTAAAAATAAGTGTGGTCGCTATAAACCTACTAAGACTATGACCAGAGATTATAATTAACGGAATATATACGGGAGCTATTTCTCTTAAAGCAGAAAATTTAATCGCCAGTAATAACAAAATTCCAATAGTTCCATAGGTTCCTAATCGAGAATCTTTCATGATCAAAAGAATTTTTTCTTTAGTCCAACCACCACCAAAACCATCGCAAACATCTGCAAATCCATCTTCATGAAATGCTCCTGTTGCATAAATAGTACTAAACATAGAAAGAAGTAAAGAGATTTCTAGTGAGAACAAGAAAGAGAATCCATAGAATATTGAAGCTCCAATTCCTCCAATTAAAATACCCACTAAAGGAAAGTACTTAGAACTCTTACGTAAATACCCTGGATCGTGATTGACCCATTTAGGACAAGGGATTCTTGTGAAAAACATAAGAGCAGTAAAAAATATATGGATCTCTTTTTTCATAAATATTAACTCTTAGATTTTGATGAATATTGATGTTTGTAAAATAGTTTTAAATAAAATACTTTCAGAAATTTATAAAGACGGAGATGAATAATATACTAGCTAGTATTATACCTACTATTCCAATTTTACTTTTCTTTAAAACACTCACAATTCCTAAATAAAAACTTAATAATGAGATGCTTATGATAACTATTTTAAATAATTTTCTAAATGATGCTAGATCATTAATAAAAAGGAAATTTATTTCCTTTCCAGTGATAAGACTATTTTGTATTTCATACATTAACGTATGATATTTATATGTAAAGAAAAAACCAATTGTAGCGATCAATATGGATAAGACTCCTTTTTTCATTTAGAAGTAGGTTTTATTCGTTTGTAGTAACTTCTGCTTCTTCAAAACTAGCCATATTATTTAGGAATGATACCGCAGATTCTAAAATGGGGTATGCAACCGCTGCACCAGTACCTTCGCCTAATCGCATTCCTAGATTTAATAAAGGTGTTTTTTCTAGAAAGTTTAATATTTTTTGATGCCCTTGTTCCTCGGATGAATGTGCAAAAATACAATAGTCCAATACGTTTTTATTAATTGCATTAGCGGCCAATAGGGCAGCAGTTACGATAAAACCATCTATAAGAATGGTCATTTTCAATTCTGCAGCTTTAAGTATTGCTCCAGTAATCATGGCAATTTCGAAACCTCCAAAAGTAGTGAGTGCTTCTATAGGAGAATTGGGATTGTGCTTTTCAAAAACAGTTTTTAAAATCCTTTTTTTTGTTTTAATAGCGTCTCCTTGAACTCCAGTTCCTGCACCGACACACTCCATAATTGGGATCTTTGTAAAATGAGACATCAATAATGCAGCTGCAGAAGAATTACCAATTCCCATCTCACCAAAACCTATTACATTACACCCGTTTTGAAATGTGTTCAAAACGATACGAGACGCTTTAGCAATAGCATTATTACATTGATCTATTGTCATTGCTGGTTCTATTTCATAGTTTTTAGTTCCATACGCTATTTTGGCATCAATTAGCCCCGGAACATTATCAAAATCATGATTTACTCCTGCATCAATAATTTCTAGATGTATCTTATTTTGGATGCAAAATGAATTGATCGCTGCACCACCATTAAGAAAATTATACACCATTTGCTTCGTAACTATTTGCGGGTAAGGATTTACCTCACCTTTTTCTGCGATTCCGTGATCTCCAACAAAAACAAGAATTGTTGGATGTTTTAATTGTGGATTTGTTTTATGCTGTATTAATCCTATTTGCAATGCTATTTTTTCAAGCTTGCCTAAGGACCCAACGGGTTTAGTTTTTAGATTAATTTTATGTTGTATTGCGTTTTCTAAAGACTTATCTAATGGAGAAATTTCGAAATTCATTTATTTTATTTTTACAGGTATTCCTGATACCATTAGTATTGCTTGATCAGCGTGTTCTGCTATATGTTGATTCATCCAACCTTGTAACTCTGTAAATTTTCTACCAATCTCTGTCGAGGCGTGGACTCCCATTCCAATTTCATTGGATATTATGATAATGGTAGCGTTAATTTTTAAAAGTTTATCAAACTCTCCTTTTGCTTGTGATAAAGAAAGTTCAATGTCATTTTTAGTATCAACAAAGAAATTAGTAAGCCATAGAGTTACGCAATCAATAACCACTGTTGTATTATTTTTGATAACTTTTGATAATTCTTTTTCTTCTTCAATAGAATCCCATCTTTCATCCCGATCAGCAATATGTCTATCAATACGTGCTCTATGGTTTCCATCCCAAATTCTAGAAGTCGCTAAATATGTGGGATTATCCGAGAGTTCTAATGCGAGATTTTGGGCATAACTACTTTTGCCTGAGCGTTCTCCTCCTGTTACGTAATACAACATTTGTGGTTTTTAAGAGTGTAAATATACTAGTATTACTAATTTATTTATTAAAGAGAACACATTTTCGAAGAAATATGATACATTCGCGCAGAATTTTGGTTTTAAGACACTTTCAAGTGTTAAGAATTAAAAGGGAATCAGGTGAATAAATTATAAATCTATAATGAATGAATCCTGAGCTGTTCCCGCAACTGTAAACTTTGCCAAATCGAGACTGATTGTTATTTCAGTAACGTAGTAGGCGCTTATTGTTATTTCTTTATAACCACTGTTTCGACATTTTCGGAATGGGAAGGTAAACAATAAGACGTAAGCCAGGAGACCTGCCTAAATTCGATATGTCAAACTTTCGGGATAGAAGTTTAGGTATGGGTAAACTGCATACTTTTTTCCGGTAATTGTAAAATTAAGTCATTTAGGAAATGAACAAAAAAGTGTTTTTTGGGGCTACGCTAATTATGTTAGGAGCTCAGGTTATTTCAGCGCAAGAAGTAAACCAAGAAGAAAAGGTAAACGAATTAGATGAAGTGGTAATTTCTGATTCGAAATTTAAATTAAAGAGAGAACAAAGCGGTAAGGTAATTACTAAAATTAGCTCAGAGGAACTTGAGCGCAGCCAAGGTCAATCAGTTGCTACGGTATTAAACAGAGTAGCAGGAGTTTTTGTTAATGGAAGTAATAACGCAGCAGGAGAACCATTAGGAGTGTATGTTCGTGGTGGACGAAATCGTCAAGTTGTGATTAGAATTGATGGTGTTACGGTAAGTGATCCTACTACATCTGCGGGAGACTTTGATTTAAGATTATTATCAACAAGTCAAATTGAGTCTATAGAAATTTTAAAAGGAGCTTCTAGTACCTTATATGGATCCGGGGCGGCGGCTGCAGTAATTAATATTACTACAAAGTCGGAAAGTAAAGATGCTATTGCTGCACAATTTTCTTCTAGTATCGGTACAAACCAATCACAAGATGATCAAGATTATGATATAAACGAATTTGTAAACTTTGCTTCAATCAATGGAACGATTGGTAAAGTAAGTTATTTAGGTAGTCTTTCTCATCAATCTACTGATGGTTTATCAGCTGCAGAAGATCCTCTTGAATCTACTAGCGGAAATACTTTTGATAGTGACGCTTATAATAAATTTAATGTGTATGCAAAAGTTGGTTATCAATGGAGTAAGAATTTTAAGTTTCACTTTTTTGGAAACTTAGATCAGTATAAAACAGATTTTGATGGAGGAGCAGGATTTGATGCTAATAATCAGTTTAATAGTAGGCAATTAAGAGGTGGTAGCTTTTGGGAAGCTAAATACCCAAATGGAAGTTTTACTTTTGTAGATAGTTATGCATTGGTAGAAAGAGAGTTTAACTCTAGTTTTCCTTCTAAATATGAAGGTAAGATATATACTTTTGATGCTTATAATAAATATAACTTTAATAATACATTATATACTGTAATAGGTGCTAATGGTTCTTATAGTGATTTTAATCTTTTTAGTATTCCATTTGGAAGTGATGATTTTGAACAGACAATCAATGATAATGAAGCTGATTTTGATATTATTGATCCATATGTAAATTTGGTATATGCTTCTAAATTTGGTCTTAATATTAATGCCGGAGCACGTTTAAATATCCATAGTGCCTATGGAAATCATATGGTGTATAGTATCAACCCTTCTTATACATATACTTTTGGAGGAAATTATGTAAAAGGGTTAGCTTCTTATAGTACAGCTTATATTACACCATCGTTATTTCAGTTGTATGATACAGCTTTTTTTAGTGGAAATCCTGATTTAGAACCAGAGGAAAGCACTACTATAGAGGCCGGAATTGAATTTTCTCATCAGAAAAAGGCAACGATAAGTGTTGTGTATTTTGATAGAACATCTGAAAATTTTATCACTTTTGATCCTACCACTTTTGTGAATTTGAATTCTACCGAAGATATTGAAGTAAATGGTGTAGAGGTCGAGGCAAACGCACAGTTCTTAGAAGATAAATTATCTATTAATGCTAATTTTACGTATACTAATATTGATAAGTTAGAAAATAATATTCGTATTCCTGAGAATACTATACAAGCGACTATTGGATATCAATTAAGCTCTAAAACATTTACATCGGTAAGTTATCAAATGAATAGTAAAAGAAATGATACTTTTTTTAATCCAGTGACTTTTGCTTCAGATCCGGTAGAGTTAGATGGTTACGGAATTTTAGATTTCTATATAAGTCATCAATTAATGGATAATCTTAGTATTTATGCAGCTATGAATAATGTTACTAATGAAGAGTATCAAGAGATATTTGGTTTTAGTACGAGAGGTAGAAATGCTCGAATTGGATTTAACCTGAAGTTTTAAAACTTGCATTTTTAAATATAAAAAAGTTCCCAGACATAAACGCCTGGGAACTTTTTTGTTAGTATTTGGTTTGTTTTAATCTTTACTTATCAAAGGTTTTATACATTCTTTCGTAGTCAGGTTGATGCATATTACTGTCTCCCAATTCGCTAAACTCAATATTTTTGTTCTGTATGTTGCTTCGATTACCCAAGATAGCGTTAATAGCAGCATTAAGAAGTGGTTCATCAGGATCTCCAAGTACTCCCAGGTTACTATAGTCCTCTGGATTACTTATTTCGGGAGTAAATCCATTAAAATAATCCGTAAAACCAACGGAGTTGATAGTTTTTAAAATCAAAGGTTGCATCGCATAAGTATGACCAAGATTCAGATTTGTTCCGGATCTAAAATAATTATCAGAATCATAAATGGTAGTTGATGCTTGGAACTTACCTCTAGTTACATCTCCTATTTGAGTTACTGTAATATAAGGGTCTAAACCATTTATTATTAGTTCACTCGCAGAAGCCGATCTATTCGTGGTTAGGATGTATACTCTACTAAGGTTAAGACTATTGATTCCATCTCCATTTCTTATCTGATTGTCAAAACGATTGGTGTCCCCAAATTGTGGTTGTCTATCAGAATTCCACTCTTCTGTAGTAAAAACTTCGCCATTAAATTGTCCTGTAATCATACTAGCTAAGTCCTTAGTGGTTTCTGTATCACCTCCACCATTATATCGTAGATCTAATATAAAATCAGTAACACCATCAGATTTAAATTGACCAAAAGCATTATTAAGTTCTGCTTCAAAATTAGATCTAAACCCATTATACATTAGATATCCAACAGGGTTTCCTCCCACATTTAAAGTTTTAGCTAAAAAAACTGGGTTTTCTGTATACTGCGTTTTTGTTAGAGAAACAGATTCTCCTGTTGGTGTAATGTTAGTTCCATCAAAAGTTGCTAAACCAATAGTGTATGACTCAGGAGATAGTAAGGTGGTTGTATTTGAATCTGTGATTTGAGTTCCATCGATAGTATTAAAGATATCTCCTCTTTTTATTCCTTTAGCTTCAGCATCTGTTTCGGGTAATACATAACGAACGTATCCAAAAACTTGTGTTGGTTCATTTGGGTATCGAACTAATCCGAATTCCATTCCATTGTTTAATGTAATGCCATCTAACAATTGTTCTAATGCAATATAATCACTAACAATCCAACTAAATTCATCTTGATCTGCAACTAAGTGATCAAAAAATGATTCTGGAGAATTAAAAGAGTTTAAGAAATCGGTGTATTCTCCATTAGAAGAAAAGCGATCATCTGCTAAATCTGGGACATCTTCCTTATATAGATACCATACATTCATTCCTCTTCTTATAAAATCTTTAATGTCGAGATCAGAAGAAGGTTGTATTACATCATCATTATCATCAAAACAACCGGTAACTATACTTCCTAAGAAAAGAAGCGCAGTAAAATATTTTAGCAATTTCATAAACTTTTTTTGTTTTATATAACCCTAAAAATAGGGACTTTATTATAATTTTAAAAAAATGTGTAACAAATTATATGTATAGTCGTCTCCCTTATATAAAGCTAACAAGTTAGTTTTGTAACAACCAACCAACACAATATGAAGGAAAGAGCATTTATATCGCTTACCAATGGTTTTAAAGACAAGCTGTACAGGTTGGCTAAAAGATTGTTGGTGAGTAATGAAGAAGCAGAAGATGCTACGCAAGAAATATTACTAAAGCTATGGAGGAATAAAACAAAAATGGCTGAGTATAAAAATGTAGAAGCATTTGCGATGACAATGACTAAGAACTATTGCTATGATAAGTTGAAGGCAAAAGAAAGTGGAAACTTAAAAATTGTACATAGTAATTATAAAGATGAACGTCCCTCATTACAACGACAAGTAGAGGCTAAGGATAGTCTAGATTGGGTAGGTAAAATTATGGATGGATTACCAGAACAACAACGTATGATAATCCAGCTAAGAGATATAGAACAATACAATAATGCAGAAATTGCCGAAATGTTAGAGATGAATGAAACAGCGGTTAGAGTAGCATTATCAAGAGGAAGAAAAATAATAAGAGAAGAATTATTAAAAAAACACAATTATGGAGTTGGCTAAACTAGAAAAACTACTGGATAAGTATTTTGAAGGAGAAACGACACTTTCTGAAGAAAAAGAATTAAAGGTTTATTTTACCGGAGAAAGCGTGCCGTCACATTTGGAGAAATATAAAGATTTGTTTCAGTTTTTTTCTGAAGAAAGTCAAGTAACTGCTAGTTCTGAAATTAGTTTAAATACTAATACAAGTAGAGTACCCTGGTATACCTGGATAGGTGTAGCTGCATCAATAGCCTTGATTGTGGGGCTGTTTATAAAAGATATTCCTGCAGGAGTTGATCCAGAAGGTGTATATGGTACCTATGATGATCCTGAATTAGCATTGCAAAAAACCAAAGAAGCCCTTGATTTGGTAGCTAGTTTAATGAATGAGGGCAAAAAGGATTTGGTCTACCTGAACGAGTTCGATACAGCTAAAAAAGAATTAGTGTATTTAAACGAGTTCGAAACAGCCAAAAATAAATTAATAAAATAAAAACGAATATTATTCCTATAACAAAGGAATATCTTAAAATGAATTAATTATGAAAAAGTTTGTAATCATACTATTAGTAGCATTTGTACCATATATTTCTATTGCACAAAGCAATTTTGATAAATACGAAGACATGAACGATGTGTCATCTATTGTAGTAACTAGTAAAATGTTTAAGTTATTAAGTAAGATGGATCTAGAAAGTAATGATCCTGAAATCAAAGATTATGTAAACCTAGTAGAAAATATTGAAAACATTAAAATCTTTGTTACCGAAAAAAATGAAATAGGTCAGAAGATGAAAGCAGATGTGCAAAAGTATCTTAAGAGTACTTCATTAGATGAATTAATGCGTTTTAAAAGCGATGGAAAAAACGTAAAGTTTTACTCTAAGCCTGGTAAAAATGATAATTACGTTACAGAATTGTTTATGTTTTTAGAAGGAATGGAAAATGATGGAGGCCCTAATACAGTAGTAATGACTATTACTGGAGATATTGACCTAAGGCAAGTTTCTAAAATTGCAGATCATTTAAATGTTCCTGGAGGAGAAGAACTTAAGAAAGTGAATAAGAAAAATTAAGCTTATATTTTAGTTTAAGTTACACCCAAGCTTCTTTAGGTAGAAATACCTAAGGAAGCTTATCATCAATCAAATCAACCTGTTCGGCTAGTACGAATAAAAACCAATTAAAATGAAAAATATAATAAAACTAACGTTAGTAGTCTTCGGGATGCTATTTATAAGTTGTAACAGTGAAACATCACTCCAAAGGTATTTTGTGGATCATCAAGGTGATGCAGATTTTGTTGCAGTAGACCTAGCAACAAGTCTACTAGATGCTAGAACTAAAAAAGTAAATCTTTCTGATGACGAGAGAGAAGCGCTAGAAAGTATCAAAAAAGTTAATTTTTTAGCACTACCTCTTAAAGAAGGAACAAAAACAAGATACGAAGAAGAAAAAGCAAAAATCAATACAATACTAGAAGCTAATAAATATGAAACCTTAATGCGGTTTGGTTCTAATGGAACCAAAGCAGTGTTAAAGTTTCAGGGAGAAGAAGATAATATTGATGAGATGATTGTGTTTGCATCTAATGGAGATCGAGGTTTGGCTTTAGTGAGAGTGTTAGGTGATGATATGAAACCAGGAAACGTAGCAAAACTGATGAATGCAATTGATAAAGGAGATGTGGATATCGGTGCTATAAAAGATATTTTAGGAGATGTAAAAATCGATTAATAGTTGTCTATATATAACAAAAAAAGCTTCGACTTATAGGGTCGAAGCTTTTTTGTTTGACTTTATTTGATAATTCTAATGAGCTATATTCCTGTATAATTAGATGGAGTGATGGCTTTTAGTTCTGTTTTTATAGTATCAGAAACCTCAAGCGTCTCTATAAATTCTGAAATAGAATTTTGATTTATTGCAGCATTCGTTCTTGTAAGTCCTTTTAATGCTTCGTACGGATTTGGATATCCTTCTCTTCTTAGGATTGTCTGAATAGCCTCTGCAACTACAGCCCAATTATTCTCAAGATCTTGAGCAAACTTTTCTTTGTTAAGCAATAACTTGTTTAACCCTTTTAGAGTAGCCTGAAAAGCAATTAATGTATGCCCAAAAGGAACACCTACATTTCTTAGTACAGTACTGTCTGTTAGATCTCGTTGTAATCTACTAACTGGTAGTTTGGCAGATAAATGCTCGAATAATGCATTAGCAATACCAATGTTTCCTTCGCTATTTTCAAAATCAATAGGGTTTACTTTATGCGGCATAGCAGAAGATCCAACTTCGCCTTTCTTGATTTTTTGTTTAAAATAATCCATAGACACGTACGTCCATACATCACGATCCAAATCTAGTATAATGGTATTAATACGTTTTAATCCATCAAATAAAGCTGCCATATGATCATAATGCTCGATCTGTGTTGTAGGGAAAGAGTGATGTAATCCTAGTTTTTCTTGTACAAAACGAGTTCCAAAATCTTTCCAATCAATCGAAGGATATGCAACTTTGTGAGCATTGTAGTTACCTGTAGCACCACCAAATTTAGCAGCACTAGGAATATCATTTAATAAATCAAATTGAGCTTCTAATCTAGTTACGTATACCTGAAACTCTTTTCCTAAACGAGTAGGAGAGGCAGGTTGCCCATGTGTACGCGCTAACATAGAGACATCAGACCATTCTTCTACTAATGATTTTAGTTTAGCTAATAATTCTAAATATTGAGGGATATACACATCGCCGATTGATTCTTTAATGCTTAATGGTATGGCAGTGTTATTAATATCCTGAGATGTTAAACCAAAATGTATAAACTCTTTATATTCCTGTAAACCTAGAATGTCAAACTTTTCTTTTATAAAATATTCAACCGCTTTTACATCGTGGTTGGTAACTTTTTCTATGTCCTTTATTGCTTGAGCATCTTCAGTAGAAAATTCTGTGTAGATTTTTCTTAGTTTTTCAAAAATTGCTGCATCAATATCTTTTAATTGCGGTAATGGAATCTCACATAAAGCAATAAAGTATTCTATTTCTACCAATACACGATACTTTATTAAGGCTTCTTCGCTAAAATATGTGCTTAATGATTGTGTTTTAGAAGCATAACGACCATCAATTGGCGAAATAGCTTGCAGAGGAGATAATGACATAACGTTGATTTTTTGAAAGGTGCAAAGATAATTTATTTAATAAGGAATAACGAAGTACAAAGAACGATTTTTTGATTGTCTACATATCAAAGATTAAAATTGAAGATTTATATGAATTTCATAATTATATAGATAGAAATTATGATTTATATTAATTCTCTATATCTTTTTTAAAATCATTCGGGATCGAGCTTTATAAGCAGCACTGCCACTATGGTAGTTGTTTTCTAATGTAATCTTTAGTTCTGGGTGTATCCAATCGAACTCCGTTCCCAGAAGATATAAACTGGTCATAGAATAAGCCTTAGGAGCTACTTTTTGATCAGAAATGAGCCAATCAAAACAGGTTTCTGTTATTTTTTCTAAATGTAATGTTGAGACCATTTCCCGAACTACAGGTAGTTTTTCTTTATAGTAGGAGAGTATTAGGTATTCACATATTTTTGCCATGGGGCGTACTGCAGGATCTTGATGAACTTTAGGTATGAGTTCTACAAAGGCATCTATATAAGGTAAAATAGCTTCTAACTTTTTTTTACATAAAAACTCTAATCCCCACGAAGCTCTACACGAGATCTCATCATCCACTTGATTGCAGATTTCGATAAGTTGAGGTAGTAGCTCAGGATTTTGCAAAATTAGGTTGGCAAAATGATTTCGTTTTTCTCTAGAGTGGTTGGTTCCTCTAATTTCCTCTTCTAGGTTGATCATTAATTTTTAATTCTTTTAATATCCGTATGTCAATTACCCAACTAATTCCTGTACTACCTGCGGAACCCCAATTGTAGCTTTTTCTGCTAATATGGTTAGATTTTCTTTTGGAGAAATAGCAGGTTTAGGATCTATAAAATATATAGGTGTATCCGTAGGAGCAAATTGTACCAAACTAGCGGCCGGGTATACTTGCATAGAAGTTCCTATAATAATAAGAATATCTGCTTGTTCTGTAATTTTTATAGCCTTATCCAGCATAGGTACCTCTTCTCCGAACCATACAATGTGTGGTCGTAACTGAGAATTATGTTCACATAAGTCACCAAGATTAAGATCTGTTTTCCAATCTAAAACTAGATTCTCATCAAATTGACTTCGGACTTTTAAGAGTTCTCCGTGTAGGTGTACCACATTACTACTTCCTGCACGTTCATGGAGATCATCTACATTTTGTGTTACAATCGTAACTTTATGTGTTTTCTCTAGTTCTACTAGTGTTAGATGCCCTTGGTTAGGACTTACGGTTGGTAACTGACTTCGTCTTTTGTTATAGAACTCTAATACTAATTTGGGGTTGTTATTCCATCCGATTGGGGAGGCGACTTCCATAATATCATGACCTTCCCATAATCCATTAGCATCTCTAAAGGTATTAATACCACTTTCTGCACTAATTCCTGCGCCCGTGAGCACAACTACGTTTTTCATTAGAATTTGTTTTTCTAAAACTATTTAAAATATTTTAATTAGTAGATCTGTTTCTAAATAAAATAATAGAATTCATGGATAGAATGATTTATAAAAATTAGATGTAAACTGTAAATGTTTGATTACTAGTAATTGTGCAAAACATTGGTTTATCCTGTGTTTTCTAGGTTAATTTCACTTTTTTTAGGTCATATATACTAATTCTTTTCTTTTTTCGTTTAGAGAATCTAAACCCCATAAACCGATAACATGCAATATATTTCGATCAAAGAAATCCCCTTAAACCCCGTTAATAGTACGGCTCCGTATTAATATTGTGGTTTTACCGTAACCTTGATATTATTAAAAAACATAACTTGTAGTCAGTAAATGTGTACAATTTTTTTTTGAATACTGACAGTATTTAATAACCAACGCTAACCTTTAATTGTTTACCTCATGAAATACCCTTACATCATTATTGATAATGATCAGAATTCTGCACGCACAATTCAGATCGCATTAGAAGATCACAATGATTATATCTGTACCGGAATTGCTAAAAATGAGCAAGAAGCGTTGGACTTAATTTTAGAAAGAAAACCTAGATTGGTTTTTCTTGAACCGGAAGTTCCGGGAGTTCAATCGTCCAAAACACAGTATAATTTATTGTCAGAACTAACTAAGTATATGACAAACTTGCCTGAGTTTATCATTATGACTAAAACTACCGAGTATGCTATAGAAGGTATACGTAATAGTGTGCTGGATTATATTCTAAAACCTCTAAGCAAAAGTGATCTTATTAAAACCTTATTAAGGTTCGAGAAGGACTTTGATGAAGTGTTGGATAATACGCTGTGCTTTAAGTCTTATGGAGATTATCGCTTTGTTAATATTGACGAAGTATTATATCTAAAAGCGGATAATAATACTACGGATTTTATGATGAGCAGTGGTAATAAGGTAGAAGCTTTTAAGACGCTTAAGCACTTTCAGAATCTATTACCAGATCATTTTGTTCGCATCCATAATAGTTATATAATCAATACTAAATATGTATCTAGGATACATTTTGGTAAAGCAAAATGTGCTATTAAGAACACCAGTGATATGATTCCTTTTTCTAAATCCTATAAGACAAACGTAGAAGAGATAAAGGATACACTAGCAAAAAATAGTTTCTTATATGTGTAGGAAAAAGCACTAAGAGACTGATAATGATTAGGATGTTATTTATAAGTATCTAGTAAATGTGTATGATGACAGCCAAATTGTTTTATTTGATAATATATCACACAATATCATTTGTATAATAAAACGCAGGTCTAGAAAACCTCCCAATTCGGGGAGGTTTTTTTGTTTTTAATAGAATTTAGTAATAATAAAGGAGGAATTTTCTGTCTGGATTATTTTTGTTTTGATTGATAATTTTACTTGTTTATAGTAAAAAAGTAAATTTTGTGGTTGTAGAATTCCCTTGTTTTCAGAATAGATTTTGTGTCACTTTGTCTTTTTAGTTTCATGTTTCTGAAAAGTTATTATATATGTAGAGGTTTATTTTTTTGGATAAAAAAATTCCCGCTACTATCTAGTATTTATTTCTTGCTGTACGGTTTTTGGGAAGTGGGGATTTTTTCGATTTATTTTGAAGCTAAATACTTACATGTGTTCAAGGGAATTTTTTTGTGGAAATTCGGGGAAAATATATAACTCTTTATCTTTCAGTGGTCAAGACGGTTTAATTTGTAAAAAGACACGATACTTCGTTTTATCTGATTTTTGTTTTTTTTAAGCTTTTTTTATGGTTTATTTACCGGAACTGAATAGGTAATCTATTTCCTACACTTTTAAGTGTTTTTTAAAATCGGTTCATCCACTCGTGTAATCTACCCATCTACTTCCTAGAGGTATCCATCTACTAAACACACCTTAATATATTAGGCGCGAGGGGGCAATCTCCCTACATTTGTAGTGTACAATTAAGGTTATCAACCTATTACACATTTACTAAAAGGATATACAAAGAGAAATCTAAGTATTAGCTGGCCAGCGAAATCCTTAACAACAAAAATTAGAGTGAACGAAAGTCCATTCGAGCAGGGCAAAAAAAGTCTTGAAAAGGAAAAATTTTAATAACAAATAATTACAAACCAGAATAAAATATAATTATAAAAGATAAACCGTTATGAAAGCTATAAAAACTATATTCGCAGTATTATTCGTAAGTTCAATGTTCATCGCTTGTGAGTCAGACAGTATTAATGAAGAAGTAGGAATTGATGAGGTAGAATTCGAAACTTTAGCAGGTGAGGAGGATGATGAAGAAATCGACCATGGAAATTAAAAGGGTAAACACATAAAAATAAATGAAGAGTCTATTAATAGGCTCTTTTTTATTTTTGTATATTTATTTAAAGTATAGTAAGTTTGATTATTGAGCTAATAAAATTACGTTAGAATGACTAAGTTTTCTTCGAATAGCGTTGTCGTAAGTATGTTCTTTTTATTTTTCATTTTTTTAATGGGATGTGATAATATGGTTATTGATGATAATGATGAGGTAAAATTAAAAACAAATTTAATAGAAGAGTATATTGCCAAAGCAAATGATAATGAAATATCAAATAAAGATAGAAAACTTAATGCCAACAACGCTTACAATCTAGCGATAGGTCTTGAAGATAGTTTTTATAAAAGAAAAAAATATGGTGAAATTTCCTCAATCTATAGAAGATTAGAAATTTATAATAAATCAAAAAATGTTACAGATGAAATGTTAGATCTTGCGGTTTCAATAAATGATTCTATTGGTATTGCTAGGGCTTATGTTAATTATGGAGTTTTTTACAGGAATACAATTTTAGATAGTGCATATATAAATTTCAATAAAGCTGACAAGATATATACAAGTCTAGAAAACAGTAATTCTTCCAATGTAGCGGAACAAGCATTTGATCATGGTTTAATTTTACTTGACTTGGCAAAATTAACAAGAAAAGTAAAGGATTATGGTGAAAGTGAAGATTTAACAACTCAAGCAATTAGGAAATTTGAACTATCCGGCAACCTTGCTTATTTACCATTATCTTATAATAATTTGGGTATTGTTGCTAAGCATATGGACCGTTATGATGATGCTGTGTTTTATTCTGAGAAAGCAATTGAAAGTGCTAAGAATACTCCTAAGGAAACACTTTATGCCGTAATTTGTTATAATAATATAGGTACCGTTTATAAATCTCAAAAGGACTATAAAAAAGCAATAGAATATTATAAAAAAGCGTTATCCTACAAAAGTTTTCTTGATAAAAGACCAAAGAGATATGCTAGATACTTAGATAATTTGACGTATGCTAAATTTTTACTAAATAAAGATAATGATAGCATCTTGGAGTTGTTTAATAAATCTTTAAAAATTCGAGATAGTGTAGATGATATTGTCGGGCTTTCTACAAATAATTTACATTTAGCAGAGTTTTATCAGCATAAAGGAATCGATAGCCTTGCTAGGATATATGCATTAAAGGTTAAAGAAGCGGCTCCTTTAGTAAATAATAATGTAGAACTCCTTCAATCGTATCAATTGCTAACAGAGGTTTCTGATAGTGAAGAAGGTATAAAATATGCTCGAAATCATATAAAGCTAAGTGATAGTTTGGTGAAGGAAGAACGTTCTTACAATAACAAATTTGCAAGAATTCAGTTCGAAAGTGAGAAAAATAAAGAAGAGATCGCGGCTATAAGTCGAGAAAATCAATATTTAATTTTTGCTATTCTAGGTTTGTCTATATTATCCTTATTGGGATATGTAATTTTTAAACAGCAGCAGAGTAATAAAGAGTTATTATTCGAGCAAAATCAGCAACAATCCAATCAAGAGATTTATCGTTTACTACTTAGTCAGCAATTAAAATTAGAAGAAGGACGTAAATTAGAACAACATCGTATGTCCGAGGAGTTGCATGATGGTGTGTTGGGTAGATTGTTTGGTGTACGATTAAGTCTGGATGGGATCAATCAGCGAGCTAATGATGGATTTACAGATGCCAGAAATAAATATATAGACGAGTTAAAATCCATAGAACGAGAAATTAGATTGATCTCCCATGATCTTGGTACAGAAACCTTATCACCTGATATTGCTTATGTGGATGTAGTAGAGAGTTTGGTGAGTGATTTATGTACGGTACATAAAATGGATTTTGCATTTGCTAATGATGAAAACATAGATTGGGAGACGGTAGATGATCAGAAAAAAGTAAATCTGTTCCGTATTATACAAGAGTCTTTGCAGAATATATTTAAGCACGCTCGTGCAAAAAGCGTAAAAATAAACTTCGATTATGTGGATGATAAAATAAATCTTACTATTTTAGATGATGGAATAGGATTCAAAAGCAGTAAGGTCAAAAGGGGAATTGGTTTAAAAAATATTACATCTAGAGTTACTCAAATGGATGGTGTAGTAGATTTTATAAGTAATCAGGATTCAGGTACAAAAGTATCTGTTGGTATACCAATTTAATTAATGTAAAAAGTTGTCTGATCCGGTTTTCCATATAATAATAGGTGATAACTATAGTTACTACTATATAGAACCGATAGGATAACAACTGACACACAAAATTTTAAAGATGAAGAAAAAGTTAAAAGTTCTTATGATTGATGATCATCCAATGATTATTGAGGGATACAAGAACACCTTATTAGGAGAAAATCAAAAAGAATATCAGATTAAAATAGATATCGCATCCAATTGTGATGATGCATATGATAATATTCTAAAATCTTCTAAGACGACTCCTTATGATATGCTTTTTGTGGACATTAAATTACCACCTTCTTCTGATGGGAAAATTACATCCGGAGAGGATTTAGCAAAACATGCAAAAGAATTATTACCTAAGGCTAAGATTATTATTCTTACCATGCATAGAGAAGATCATAGGATTCATAATATATTAAAGAATATAAATCCATCAGGATTTTTAATAAAAAGTGATCTTACTTCTAGTGAGTTATTATTGGCTTTTAATAATATAGTAAGTGGTACTCCTTATTATAGCGCTACGGTGAATAATCATTTTAGAAAAATGATGACTAATAACTTCTCGTTAGATGAGAAAAACCTAAAGATTTTATATCATTTGTCTAGAGGTGTAAAAACAAAGAATTTACCTAATTACGTAAGTTTGTCATTGAGTGCAATTGAGAAGCGTAAGAATCAGATAAAAGAAATGTTTTCTATTGCAAAGGCAGATGATCAAAAATTATTAGAAGAAGCACGTAAAAGAGGTTTTGTATAGGATATAAAACACTTTTTTAAACTAATATGATAAGAAGGATAGCTATTTGCTATCCTTTTTTTATTTGGTAATATATTGATAGAGAGTAAAATATTGTAATACCACCAAGTTAAACATAAAAAAAATGGAATAATCTAATTTTTATACAGGGGATTTTTCCCTTAATTTTGAATAAAATTAACTTTTTTTTATGATCTGTAATCTATTTTTCTTGATTAGCGTTAATTCTGTTGTTAATTGAGGTAAAGCCGTAATGGCGACAATGTATTTATATTTGATTTTCAGTAGATTAGCAACGTATTAATAATGTGCTTTAATACTTCACACAAACTTTCTTTTTATAGTTCCTTTTTCTGAAATCATAAGATGTATGATGTTTTTTAGAAGAATATCATAATATGGATTTTCGACATAATCTGTAAGTGTCGTAAAATGTTTACAGAAAAATCAAATTTATTTTAATTATGAAAAAGTTATCAAGTTTACAGGGTGTGAGTGTTTTAAGTAAAAAAGCACAAAAAACTGTTCATGGAGGGGATTATGTTATGGCTAGCTGTAGCGACTATTGCCCAGGAACAGTGCAGGGTAATATTTTTACCGGACAGTGCACTTGTATTACAGGAGAGTAATCAATATACCCCATATCCTTTAATATAAACCTAAAATTATTTAATTATGAAAAATCTAAAAAGTGTTATCGGTGTAACTGTATTAAGTAAAAATGCACAAAAAACAGTTCACGGTGGTGATTATGTTATGAGTAGTTGTAGTGATTATTGTCCAGGAACTGTTCAAGGAAACATCTTTACAGGTCAATGCACATGTATTACCGGAGAATAATGACTTAGACAACATTATGACATATAAACAATAGTAAAACCTTCCTTGATCGGAGGGTTTTTTTTATTGAAAGTAATGGTTAAAACTAATACAGTATAAATATTTATTAAAGTTTGAGCTTCATTGTAAACTGGTATTGGTTACTCATTAATTAGACTTTTGTTACAAATTGTTTTTAAGATGTAATATTCCCCATATTTTTTAAAATTAAATTTTTGATTATTTTTTTATTTAACGGGGAATTTGTGTGAATAATTTATGTATTTTTTAAAGGGAAATATCTCTTTAATGTGTTTTGTTATTTTGTTTTAGAACTTAATCTTGTTTTATTATTACGGTTTTTAAGTAGATATTTTGAGGTTATTATTTGTTGATAATCAGATTAATATAAGTAAATTTAAAATGTTAAAAATTATATTGATGTTTTTTTGTTGTTTGATATCAATGTTATTGAGTTTTATGTTAATTTTTAACACGTTGATTTATGGCAATTTTTAACATTTTAACACTTGTCTTTTTTTAAGTGTTTTTAAAATGTTTTTATTGTTTTTTTTTTAAAATAATCGTTGTCTTTTTTTGTACGTTTTTAATTAAAATTTGATCTATGTTATTTAATGTTAATATGGCTTTATCAGTTGATTAATTAAAAGTAATAAACTCATAATAATAGGTGTGTATGAAAATAATTACTTTAAGGAATAAACTATCATTACATGTATATGTAACTATGATTTTCTGGTTAAGTGACTTTTACTCTTTTTTTATAAAAAGATTTTTGAAACTGGTTAGATTTCTAAAAAAAAGAAATACTAAGAATCTACTGAATATATGTTGGGAATTCTTTTTTCAAAACAAATTACTAAATAAAGTATTTTATTTTTTTCAATTACTTCCTAATGCTTTTCTACCTCGTATTAGGAATTCTCAAGTAAACCTACTCTGTACCCATATTTATATAATAAACTTTAAAGTACTTGATCTGTACAAAAATGCTTTTCGACTAATGATAACCACTGTTTTATCGATAAACAAAAATTTTCTAAAGTGGTTTTTTCTAAGTTTAAAAAAAGGAAAAGCAATTAAATGGTTAAGTACTCCTCTAGGACTATATATGTAAGTAGGTACTTCATATATAAATCCTAAGCTTATTAATAGTAAAGAATAATCAACTGTTTGTATTTACTATTAACTGAAATTGTTTTAAGAAAATATTAAAATCTAAGGTGTACTGATGCAAAAAATCAATAATAAAACTATTATTAATCGATTAATCTTTTTAGATAAGGATAATACAAAGGTTAAATTGGGATATAAAAAATCCAAAAAACTCAAATTCTTTTTATCTGTTTTATATTTTGTTTGTTTTATCAATCCTACGGGTCTTTTTTCTCAGAAGGAATTATCAATCACAAAAGTTGAAGCATATCAGAATTTTTATCCGCAGGACCAAGAAAATAGATTGAAGGGTAATGATTTATTGCTAAGAAGACCAAAAGTAGAGTTTAAGACAGAATCATTACCAGTATTTTCAAGTAGGTCATTTTCTTCGAGATCACCATCGGATCCTCCTACATTGGATTTAGATGAGTTTACTGCTGGTAACAATTATGAATATAATTTAGAGCCAACAACAGGTAATGTTTTTGCTATTTCTAGAGGAAATGTTGCAATTACTTCGGATACAGGTACTTTATCTAGTGCTACGATAACCGTTAGTGGAACTGTAGATCCAGCTGAATTACTGGCAATAAATAATGGAGCAGGTTTTGATTTGTATTTTTTTGCAAATCCTCCTAATACCTTCACTTATGATAGAGGAGGAGGTATTGTTTTACAGGTATCCCGAACGGGGACTACCTTTACCATTACAGAAACTACCAATGATCCTATTCCTAATAACGTTTTTGAAGATTTTATTCAAGTTATATTTTACGGAGATTTAACAGATCCGTATACCGAAGGAACGAGAACGATAGACATTACATTAAATGATTCAACAGGAGGTTCCTCTTCATCTCAGACTATAATTAATGTAACAAGATTACCAGAAGCTTTTGATGATAATAACAGCATTGCAGCTAATTCTATGACAGCTGTTACAGGAAATGTGTTAACGAATGATGTAGATAATACACCAGGAGAGGTGTTATCAGTATCAGAGGTAAATGTATTTCCATCAGAAGTTGGCACGAGTTATAATACCCTTTATGGAACTTTTATAATTCAGTCCAACGGATCGTATTCTTATACAGTAAATACAGCCAATCCGGCAGTCGCTGGATTAGTGAATGGGACTAGTTTAGATGATATTGTTGCATATACCGTAGAAGATCTAGAAGGAAATTTTGATTATGGTATTTTAACGATTACCATTAATGGTGTTGATGATCCTCCAACAGCAGTCGATGATACTAATAGTGTGACTGTTTGCGTTTCTAATACGGCAACTAGTAACCTTATTGAGGGGGATGGTGTAAATGGTCAAGACTTATTAGATAGACCATTATCTATGTTAGTTTGGGAAAGTCAATTTACAAATGGACAAGAAGTAAATGGTTTATCAAGAACAATTGATGGTATTACACTAAATTTCACAGAGGCGGATCCAGATAATATAGGAACTATTAGTAATCTTACTTCTCAGAATACAGCTACTAATGGAGGTCATACAGGATATTTATTGTTTAATATAGATCCTGCCACAAACCCAAATACAGATACCTCTATAACTATTGATTTTGATCAAGAAGTTTTTAACCTTGGATTTTTAGTGGTGGATATAGATTATTCTCAGGGTACAACTTGGCAAGATCAAATTACCATTCACGGTTTTTTAAATGGTACACCTGTAAATTTTACGAATACGATAACTGGTGGAATAGTGGATGCAGGAGGTGATACATATTATGGTACAGGTACTGCAATAGAGGCTGATGCTACAGGTAATATCAATGTAGCATTTGATGGCCCTATAGATCAATTAGTGTTATCATATAATTACGGCCCAGATGCAACCGCTGCAGATCCAGGTGCACAAATAGCAGGTATTTCGGATATTTTTTGGCAAGGAGATAATGGGGTAACTGTAATAACAATTAATGGAACTCCAGTAGTAGGGCCAACGACAGTTGCTACGACTTATGGTTTTATTACTGTTAATCCCGATGGTACATATGTTTATACGGTAGATAAAACAAATCCAGCAGTAGCAAACTTATTGGTAGGACAAACACTAACTGATACGATTCCGTACACTTTAAGGGATGCTTTATCGAATACTGATGGAGCTAATCTTATAATTACCATTAATGGATCCGCAGTAGATACGGATATGGATGGAGAACCGGATTGGACAGATTTGGATGATGATAATGATGGAATACTAGATGAGAATGAATGTTATGTCAGTACTGTTCTTATAGGAAGTCCGGATGGAGTAGAGGATGGTAATTTTGGTATGGGGTATTGGGATACAGAGTATTATAGTGGGCATTTTGCAATTGTAGGTTCTACTTTTGGAAATAGTAATCAGAACAGTACACTTAATGGTTCTGTGGGTACACCTACTTTTGTTGGAGAGGCTTTTTTAGGTGGAAATTCTTTAAGCTTTAATGAATCAGGATCTTATGCTGAGACTTCGCCAGGAGTTTTTGATACAAATACGAGTACAGGTTTAGTTCCTCCAAGTTATGTAGGAACAAATATAAATGATGTAGGTTTTCAGCCTTATTACCAAACGATATTCAAACGTGAAGCTGATATAGATGGAGTGCTAACCTTTGGAAGCACTGGATTTAGTGTTGATGATGTATTCGAGCTTTTTATTAATGGAACCAGAGAAGTTTTTGCTTCTTTTTGTTGTGGAGCTTCAGATTCTCCAAACGATTCTTTTAGTTTTAATGTTACTAAAGGAGATGATTTAGAAATTAGGTATACTAATTTAGGTTTTGTAGGTAGTTTTCAATTTAATTTAGAATTAACGCCTTCTTGTAATATGGATGTTGATGGAGATGGCGATCCTAATGGACAGGACTTGGATAGTGATAATGATGGTTGTGATGATGTCATAGAATCAGGTGGAGTTGATACAACTCCAGAAGATGGTGTTTTAGATGGTACAGGTTTTGATGGAAATGGTCTAGTAACCGGTGGTACCGGTGGTTATAATGGAGTGACTGGTAATGAGGTTGTTGCGACACAATTGACGGTGACAACTACTCCTGGAAATGAAACGGTAAATGCTGGAGAAACGGCTACATTTAGTGTAACTGCAACTGCCGAATCTACAACTACTTTTGTTACAGGGACACCAAATTATACAATTCCTCCTGCGACAAACGTTTCTGGAGCTATAATTTATCAATGGCAAAGAAATGGAACTAATATTGATGGTACTACAGATGGTGGAGTTTATACAGGATTTAATGGTGCTACCTTAACTATTACAAATCCTACAACAAGCCTTAGTGGGAATATATATAATGTAATTGTAACGCACCCTGATAATGTATGTATTAATGAACAGAATAGTGCAACGTTAACGGTTAATCCAACCAGTGATTTATCGCTTAGTAAAGGCGTTGTATTAAC
>NZ_JAGJEB010000013.1:0-135560 GCF_018100855.1 Aquimarina sp. MMG015 | reverse complement strand
GTTCCACCAGTTAGCCCTGTAATAGAAGGAGTTGTATTTGGTTGATTTTCACAATATATTACTTGGTCATAGCTAAAGCTAGGATCATCAATAGGATTAACGTTTATTGTAATTGTTAAGCAATTAGCTGTCGTTTCATCTATACACGTGATATTACCATCTTCTGCTCTTATATAGTATGTAGTGCTGGGGGCAGTTGGAGTCACTTCGAACGTTGAAGTGTTTGTGGTGGTAGTTCCTAGTAAATTTCCTCCACAGGAGTCCGTATAAATAGACCAGGTGGAAGCAATATTAAGATCACCAGATATGGTGATATTAGTCGTTTCACCTTCACATAACTCGGTAGTTGTAGAAATATTAGGAATACTAGGAGCTATACATACTGGAATTTGTTTAAACCAGGCAAACCTTGCTACATTAAAACTACCTAGAATTGCATCTTTTAAACCATCTCCATCAACATCTCCAAAATCAATAGTAGCGAAACTTCCAATTTCTCCACGAGTTAATTCACCATTAAACATATTCTGAACTGAAGCAAAATTAGGAACTGTAGATGTTCCGGTATTTTCTAACCATCTAACAAATCCAGTATCAATCATAAAAAACATGTCTAAGTCTCCGTCTTTGTCAAAATCTTCAAAAACGGGTATTGGAACATCCATATTATTAAAAGCACTTTCATCAACCCAAGGACTATTTGCTTCAGATTGCCGTTCGAAAATGGGATTATTTTTGGTTCCAATATTTTTATAATAAGTTAGTTTATCACTACCTAGTGCTACGAGATCGAGATCAGAATCATTATCAAGATCTACAAAACCTAAACCAGGAAATTCGGCTATCTCTTGATTATCAAGTCCCGGTAAGCCATCCGGAATATATTCAAATACAGGAATTTCAGGGGAGCCTATGTTTCTATAAAAAAGAACGTCATTATTTCGGTCGCGTTCATAATCATAATCTGTACCTATAAATAAATCAAGGTCTCCGTCATCATCAATATCTGCAAGTTGAGGTCTATTTTGGTTTCTTACTGTTAAATTTCTATCAATCCAAATAGTATCTAAAGTAGGTATAGATGCCGATACCCAGTTTGGAGATGTAATCGTACCTTCATTTTTAAAATAGTGTACTGTACCTCCTTGGCTACCAGAAATAAAATCTAGATCCCCATCATTATCTAGGTCACCCAATATTGCGGATCGTAAACGGCCTCTTGTGATAGATGTGTTTGGTATTGTTGCGACATCTAATCCTGCAGGTACTGGTCCTGGTCCTGTAGATGTTCCGTCGGGATTATTAAGAAGACTTCCTCCTCTAAACTCCCAACTTACATGATCAACTTGGGAAAATAAGAGTTGATTCCCTAGCATAAGGAGTAAATAAATAGAAATTAATTTTTTTATCATTTTATTCCAAGTATAGCGGTTAGTTCTATAAAATCTAGAGCCTAATTTTAAAGCTTTTTTCTACAATTTTTTAAATAATACTATTATTGATAAAAACCAATTACATAAAAGGCACATAATCGAGAATTGTTTATATCTCGTTGCCTTTGGTTTTAAGAATAGTATTGTAATTATCTAGGGGAGGGGATGTTAGATAATTTTTTCCTTTATTACTTTTCGGCAAAACTAATAATTAAGTTTTTGTTTAACAAAATAAAGTTATATTAATAATTTACTTTGTGATAAGGTAGAATATAGTCTAAAGATTAATTCAACTATTTTAAAAAATATAATGATGTTAAAGGTCATAAAAGTATTTCTAATTATCCCTGTTATACTATTGTCTCTGCAGTCTTGTAAAAATGAACTGAATCCTAAGGAAATAATACTAAAATCATTAGAGGCACATGGTGGGTTAGAAGAATGGAAGAGTGTAAAGGAGATCTCTTATAAAAAAACTACTATTTTATATGATAGTCTTGGAGCTATAGAGAAGAAAATTATACAAACCCATAAAAATACATTCAGTCCAAAATTTAGGGCAGAAATGGTATGGGTAGAGAATACTGTTCAAAAGAAAGTTGTATTCGAGGATGATAAAATTAGTGTGTATTTTGATAACGTTATACAAGGTGATTCAGATTTAAAAGAAAAGTACTATAAATCTGTTATTGCAGCACACTATGTTATCTGGCAACCTTATAAATTGTTAGATGAGGAAGTCATATTATCTTACGTTGGAATAGATACAATAGATAGTAAGGAAGTCTACATAGTGAAAGTTACTTATTTTAATGATGATGGTTCTTCTGCGAATACTTGGTGGTATTATTTTGATGTATTAACGTATAAATTAGTCGGTAATATGGTACATCACGGGACTACTTATAGTTATATTGTAAATACAAAATATGAAGATAAAACGGGCTTATCCCTTAATGCCGAACGTAAAAGCTATATGACGGATAGTTTAAGGAATCCTAGGTTTTTAAGAGCAGATTACTCTTATGAAATTTTAGGATTTAATTAATAATAGAATAAAAGTTAACAGATGTTAATCTGACAAACAATATCTTCCGGGTTCCGGCATTGCCATTGTTGTTGATGAGTCAATAAAATCATTGCATTCACCAGTAGTGTTATTAGAACCACCGTTTATTTTTGTTAGTTCGGTTCTAGATAGTTTTTTGAATTTTTTTAAACTCTTCATTTTTAAAATGATTTGAATGAACTTAAAGTTAAAAAATATATTTGATAATATTGATAAGTTTTATTGTTTCTTAGTTTTTCTTCAGAATGTTTTATACTGAAAATAATATGTTCAGATGTAGACAAATTGACGATGGAGTTTTTGAAAAAATAAGTTCGCTTTTTTTAAATGGGACTTTTAATTCATTTCTTAAAATTAATATTGCTCAATAATAAAGGATATACATTCTTTATTAGTACTTCATCATCAATTAAAAGAAAAAAAAATGAAAAAAAACCTATTGCATGTTTTAATACTAGTAATTATTAGTGTCTCATGCGTTAATAAAAAAAATGTAGAGACAAGTTGCAACTTGAAAAACAATATTGACACCTATGTTACCAATGTAATGAAGTTGCATAATATCCCAGGTTTGGCTATTTCTGTTATACAAAATGATAGTATAATTTATCAAACTTATAAAGGAAAATCTTCATTGGAGCAAAACAGGAATGTTGATGAACAAACATTGTTTAGAATGTTTTCTTCAACAAAACTAATAACATCTATTGCTGTTTTTCAACTTATAGAAAAGGGAAAAATCAGCTTGAATGATAAAATTTCAAAATATCTTAACAATTTACCACTTAAGTGGCGTGATATTAGAATCAACAATTTATTAAGTCATTCATCTGGACTCCCTGATATGATTAGATATAAATGGGATTTAACAGATGATCAGTTAATGGAAAAACTATCTAATGATGAAATGGATTTTGAAAGAGGAAATCAATTTGAATACAATCAAACTAATTATTGGCTTCTTTCTCAAATAATCGAAAATGTCTCTGGATTGTCTTTTGCAGAGTTTGTACTTAAGAATCAATTTAATGGTGACTATGATAATGTATTGTTTTCATCTAATGCTACAGATGATATTCCTAAAAGAGCAACAAGGTATTTCTATAATTATAAGACTAAAGAGTTTGATAAAGACAAGAATAATAGTGGGACGAGAGGGTTTTCTGGTAATGGATTAAACATTACTCTTGATGAGTTTGTTAAGTGGAATTCTAAATTAGATAATAATGAATTGCTAAATAGTGAATCAAAAAAAATGTTATGGACACTTTTTAATTATAAAAACAAAACAGATAAATTTTTGCACGGGTGGGGAATCTATCCGGTAAATAACTTGAAATCTGTTGGTTTTTCTGGGGGGAATTGTGTAGGATTTAGAAAGTTTTTAGATAATAATACAACTATTATTTTACTTTCAAATGGTTATTTACATCCAGCTTATGATATCATAATAGATGATATTGCTAGGATGACAATTCCAGAATTAAAAACTAAAGATTTGACTTTGGAAGAAGATATTATGAGCTTAGTGGTGAATAAAGAATATGAAAAGGCAGAATTAGTACTTAAAACACTTATCTCAGAAAACTTGGAAACCGAGTTTTATAATTTGAAGTGGAATATAAATGGGATAGGAAATACATTGAATTATAATAGTGATTTTGCAGCATTTGATGTTTACAATATTCTTTTAAAGACATTTCCGGAGTGGTGGATTCCTCAAGCAGGTTTGGCTGAGACATACGAAAAACAAGGAGATACTTTAGGAGCTATAGCTGGTTATAAACGTGCGATTAAGATGAATGTGGTTAATAAGTGGAACTACAATGACCAAATGAACGCCAAGATAAAAGAATTAGAAAACAATTAACAAAATTGTATTTATAATCCATTTTGAACAGTAGTTATTTGAACATGCTTATTTTAGCATTTATACTACTGTTTCTTTTATGGGTCAAGATTTTATTTTGGAAAAAGCCACAATACTTGCATTTTTCATTGCATTGGTGTTAGCTTTATTTTTGTTTACTGTTAAAAGTAAAAGACATAATAAAGTTAGCAATATGTTAATGGGATTATTTTTGTTGATATTGGCGATTCATATCAGTGTTTTTCTTTATTCTGATTACATTAGAACACCTTTAATTTTTGAGCAGTTAAGAGATCAATTTATGCTCTTTTCCGGGCCTCTACTTTATTTGTACTTGATTTCATCTATGTATCTTGACTTTAAGTTAAACAAGGGACACTTATTACATATAATACCATTTGTTTTGGTAATCATAATTTTTATTCCAAGATTTTTTTCTGTAAGTGAAACAGATCGAATGGTTTTTTATCAATCGTATCATTCTCATTTAGAAGCAAAATTATATGCTTTTTTAAATATGGTTACTATTAGCTTCTATTTGATACTTATGTGTGTGGAATTAAAAAAATATAAATTGATATTATTAGAAAATTATTCAGATAAAAGATATTTTAATTACAAATGGTTAAATCAGTTAACTTTTTTGTTAGTGTTGTTATTTATTTTTTCATTCTTCAGAACGGCAATTATTTATTTTGGGAATCATGAGGAAATATTAAATATAAGAATTTTTCATACTATTTATTTAGTATTATTTGTGTCTTGGCTGATACTAAAAAGTTTGTATTCTCCAGAAATTTTCCGTGCGGTGGATACTAAACATAAGTTAGTGAAAAATTTGTATCTAAATAATTCTCAAAATATAAATTTGAATCAAGTAAGTGATCAGAAAGAAATTCAAGAAAAAATTGTAAAATTAAGACAACACATTGAAATTAATCAGTCTTTTCTTAATTCTACATTAAGCATAAAGGAGCTTGCAAATAGCGTTGGTATGGAAACTCAGGAGTTGTCAATTTTGATTAATCGTTATATTGGCAAGCATTTTTTTGATTTCATTAATGAGTATAGAATTGAGATGGCTATCAAAATTCTTGAAGACCCTAATAGAAGATCCAGTCATGTTTTGGAGATTTTGTATGAAGTAGGTTTTAATTCCAAATCATCTTTTCATAGAGCGTTTAGAAAATACACTAGAAAAACCCCTAAAGATTATAGAGCTAAATTTTAAAAAAGATAAGTGTATTATAACAACCTTGTTTTAGTTTTTTCCAAATGTAACTTTAATAAACAATTGTAAAACAAAAAAGCCTAAACTTAAAGTTTAGGCTTTTTTTGCTCCCCCTCTTGGACTCGAACCAAGGACCCTCTGATTAACAGTCAGATGCTCTAACCAACTGAGCTAAGGAGGAATATCTCTTTACAATCGAGAAGTGTTTTTCTCTTTTGCGAGTGCAAATATATACTATTTTTTAAAACACAAAAAGATTTTTTTGATTTTTTATTGTTATTCGAAGATAGCTCGATAAATATCATTCCCATTTGCAAAAAGTAACAAAGCGATTAGTATAACAAAACCAACAAGTTGTGCATACTCCATAAACTTATCATTAGGTTTTCTGCCAGCAATGATTTCATATAATAAAAACATTACATGTCCTCCATCTAATGCAGGGATTGGTAAAATATTCATGAAAGCCAAAATAATCGAAATAAAGGCTGTTGTACTCCAAAAAGCAGCCCAATCCCATACAGGTGGAAATAAATTACCTATGGCAGCAAATCCACCAATTTGAGTAGCTCCTTTCTTAGTAAAGACATACTTAAATTGCGCAATATAATCGTGAAGTTTCCAGTAGCTATAATTAAATCCTGCACTGATACTTTCTCCAAACGAAAACTCATCTTTATTTATCTTATAATAAACTGGTAATACGCCAATAGTACCTTCTTCATCGGTTTTTATAGAAATAGTTTGTTCCGATCCATCTCTAAGAAAGGTAACCTGAATTTCTTCTTCTTTTTTTGGTTTTACTTCCTTCTTAAACTGATGCCACCAACTAATTTTTTTACCATTAACAGATAAAATTTCATCTCCATTTCTAAGTCCCGCTTTATATGCAGGCCGATCAGCAACTACGGTATCAAGGACAGGTTTTAGTCTTATTCCAAAAGGTTCCATAACACCTTCTTCAAACATGGTTGTGCCAATGTCTTCCGGGATGTCGATAGTTTTAGTGTTTCCATCAATTGATAATACGGTAATGTTTTTTACATCTCTTAAGAAAAGATACATATTTACATCTCTTGCATCTTTAAAATCTTCACCATTTACCTTAAGGACTCTATCACCATCTTTAAACCCATATTCTTCAAATATTTCTGCAACTTCATATCCATCCGGTATATCCTCAGAAGAAACATAAGAAATTCCCCAAGTGAATATAATTGCCATATATATTAAAAACCCAAGGATGATGTTTACTGTAACACCCCCAAGCATAATAATTAATCGTTGCCAAGCTGGTTTTGATCTAAATTCCCATGGTTGTGGTGGTCCAGCCATTTGCTCCTTATCCATGCTCTCATCGATCATTCCAGAAATTTTAACATACCCACCTAATGGTAACCATCCAATTCCATAAACTGTTTCTCCAATTTTTTTCTTAAATAACGAGTATTTTACATCAAAGAATAAATAGAATTTTTCTACTCGTGTCTTAAATAGCTTTGCCGGAATAAAGTGTCCTAATTCGTGAAGAACGATTAGGATAGACAAACTTAATAATAGCTGTAATGCTTTTATAATTATCGGACTCATATGGTCTTATTCAAAATTAAATCACGCAAAAGTAACCTTTTAGAGTAGTTTATGAAAGAAATCAAGGATACAGATTCCGGTTTTAATATTTTTTTAGCGAAAACCATAATTTTGTAAAAGATAAACCTTGTAATTTTGTAACTCTAAAATGTAAGTATGCTTCGATTTTTTGCTAAGTACAAATTCTTTGCCATAGTTTTATTTATACTATCTGCGATTATTATTTCAATAATTTATTCAATTCTAAAACCCAAAAGAATTTTACAGGTATATGAACCAGATATGGTGAGTTTAGAATTAGTAGATAGTACGGTTCAGCATGTACGCAAATACCATAAGATAGCAGATTTTAATCTTCTAAATCAGAATGGTGAGAAAGTTACGCAGTCTAATTATGAAGATAAGATTTATGTTGCGGATTTTTTCTTTACAACATGTCAGACTATATGTCCAATAATGACAGATCACATGAAACTTATCCAGGGAAGATTAAAAAATGATCCAGATATTAAGCTATTATCTCACACGGTAATTCCAGAAACAGATGGGGTACCACAATTAAAAGAATATGCAATTAGAAAAGGAGTTGATGATACTCGGTGGAACTTGGTAACTGGCGACAAAAAGCATATTTATGATCTTGCACGCAAATCATATTTAGTAGCAAAATCGAATGGTGATGGTGGGCCTTATGATATGATTCATACCGAAAATTTCGTGTTAGTTGATAAGAAAAAGCGTATTAGAGGCTTTTATGACGGAACTGATTTAGAAGAAATTGAAAGGTTGTTAGAAGATATAGAAGTCTTAAAAAATGAAGGAGTAAAATAACATAGTTGCTTTTTGTGTAAAATTCGGGTTTTTAAAAAACAACTGTGTTTTTCTAGGGAAAAAATAATAAGTGATCTTATGAATTCTATCCATAATATTACCATTCAGGCTCCAGGCCAATTGTAAATGAGGTAGGAGTACATCGTGTATAGGAAACTGCAACACCATCCTTGTTTACGTAGCAAATTAATTTTTCGTCCCATCCATCAGGACAATCTGGTCTCCAAGGAGGTAAATTTTCTGCTGTAGGGATCACTAGTTTATCAAATATAATAGTATTTCCATCTCTTTGCAGAATTTGAAAACTTGTGATATGTGCATTATGTAGTTTGTAAGATAATTGACTACCTGTATGCTCGTTTTTTGCAACTAGATAAACTCCATCTTTTTTAGGTTTTCTAACTGTATATTGATCATATTTTTCGATTTTATCGTTTTTATTTTGACCAGATATGTCCAAACTTTCTTGTTCTAAATTATTCTTTTCACAAGAATAAATAATTGAAACCAAGCAGATCATTAATGCTTGAAGTAATAGTTTTTTATAATTTTTTATTCTATAATTTTTTAATTAGACTTTATTCTATTTAAGGCTTTTTAGTTTCCACCTTTTTCTAAATTTAGATATGATGAAATTAAAGCGACATACCTTCGTAGATATCCGAAAAATTTGAATTTCAATGATTTTGGACTTTTTTTGGGTTACCCTTTTTTGAATAGGTTTAAAACTGTTTTTATTAATGAAATCTAAAAAGAAAAGACAGGAAGAATATTTTAACAACTCGTAATAGGTTTTTCTAAGAGATAGTTTTTTCAATAGATATTTTTCCACTACTTTTGCCTTGTTTAAAATTATTCTAAATAAAGGCTTGAAAATTACTATAGCAAATCTCAAAAGGGGTCAACGTGCGTTGATTAAGGAAATAACTTCTGATACTATTCCATTAAAGTTATTGGAAATGGGATGCTTGCCAGGTAATGAGGTGCAATTATTACAAACCGCACCGTTTCAATGCCCAATGTATCTTACAATCAATGGTAGCCATCTCGCCATACGTAAAGAAATTGCTTCACAAATTGAGATTGAAATTATTTAATAGGATTACTTTTTATGGCCAAGCAGATTAAAGTTTCACTTATCGGAAACCCAAATACAGGTAAAACATCTGTTTTTAATTTGCTAACTGGATTAAACCAACAAGTCGGCAATTATCCAGGAATTACTGTAGAGAAGAAAGAAGGGGTTTGTAAATTGCCACGAGGAGTTAAGGCACATATTCTTGATTTACCAGGAACATATAGTCTTAATGCTTCATCTTTAGATGAAAATGTAGTTATAGAAATTCTACTTAATAAAAAAGATAAGGATTTTCCTGATGTGGCCGTAGTCGTAAGTGATGTAGAAAACCTTAAAAGAAATCTATTATTATTTACCCAAATAAAGGATTTAGAAATCCCCACGATTCTAGTCATTAATATGGCAGATCGAATGAGTAGGAAAGGGATTTCTCTTGATATTCCACTACTCGAAAAAGAGTTAAATACTAAAATTGCTTTAGTAAGTGCTAGAAAAAATGAAGGAATAGATGAACTTAAAAAGCTGATTCTTTCATATGCTTCAATACCTACTAAACCTTGTGTAGATGCATTGACTTTTGCTCCTGAATATTTTGATAGACTTAAGAAAGCATTTCCTAATCAATCTATTTATAAACTTTGGTTAGTAATTACACAAGATGTCAATTTTAGAAAAATTGATAAAAAGAAGCCCGAAGTTCCGCCAGATTTTGAGATCAAATCGGAAAGTGAGCTCAAGCGATTTCAGCAAAAAGAAACTATTAAAAGATATCAATTTATTAATCAAGTTCTAAAAAAAGGATTGATAATTGATGAAAAAGCGGCAACCGGTATACGTGCTAGATTAGATAGAGTATTAACTCATAAATTCTGGGGGTACTTTATTTTCTTTGCCATATTGTTGTTGATTTTTCAAGCTATTTATGATTGGTCATCATACCCAATGGATCTAATAGACGAAGGATTTGCGTGGTTAAGCGAGACTGCAAAATCAGCTTTGCCGTCAGGACCTTTTATAGACTTAATAACCGAAGGTATAATTCCTGGATTAGGCGGTATTGTTATTTTTATACCTCAGATTGCATTTTTATTCTTATTTATTTCCATTTTGGAAGAAAGTGGATATATGAGTCGTGTAGTGTTCCTTATGGATAGGGTAATGCGAAAATTTGGATTAAGTGGAAAAAGTGTTGTTCCCTTAGTTTCTGGAACAGCTTGTGCAATTCCTGCTGTAATGGCTACAAGGAATATTGAAAGTTGGAAAGAACGTTTGATAACGATTCTAGTAGTTCCATTTACGACATGTTCTGCAAGACTACCTGTTTATTTGATCATAATAGCACTGGTAATTCCTGATGAAAAGGTTGGATGGATATTTAGTTATCAAAGTCTGACTTTGATGTTATTATATTTTATAGGTTTTGGTGCCGCTGTAGGTTCTGCTTGGATTTTAAATAAAATTCTAAAAATAAAAAGCAATAATTACTTCGTGATAGAGATGCCAGGGTATAAAATGCCTTTGTTTAAGAATGTAATATTTAATGTTATTGAAAAAACTAAAGCGTTTGTTTTTGGGGCAGGGAAGATAATTTTAGCCATTTCGATTATCTTATGGGTTTTAGCCAGTTTCGGACCTAATGAGAACTTTAGTAATGCAGAAGAAATAGTAACATCAGAGCACTCTAATCTTTCTCAAGAAGAACTAGATCAGAAAATTGCTTCTTATAAATTAGAATATTCTTTTATTGGTTATGCAGGTAAAGCTATTGAACCTATTGTAGCTCCGTTAGGATATGATTGGAAAATTGGAATAGGGATCATTAGTTCTTTTGCAGCACGCGAAGTTTTTGTTGGTACTTTGGCGACTATTTATAGCGTAGGAAGTGATGAGGAAGAAACCATCAAAAATAGAATGGCTTCTGAAGTCCATCCTGTAACAGGAACCCCATTGTTTAACCTGGCAAGTGGAATATCTCTGTTATTGTTTTATGCATTCGCAATGCAATGCATGAGTACACTAGCTATTGTAAAAAGGGAAACTAACAGTTGGAAATGGCCTATGGTACAGCTTGTGTTCATGAGTGTTTTAGCGTATACTGTTGCATTGGTGGCATATCAGATTTTAAAATAAGTTTTTGTATCTTTATTCGACTAAGAAATTATGAATTTATTTGTCCAGAACATATTAGTATTTGTTGTTTTTGCTATAGCAATAGGATTTTTGATTAAGAAATTTATTTGGAAACCAAAGCCAGTTACTTCAAGTAAAAAGACGCCTGGAAATTGCGGAAAGAACGGCTGCGGTTGTCACTAGTCAATTAGACCATTAATAATATCTACTATAGTTTTGGCCACTTATTGATGGTGCATCTTATCAAAAAGTAATTTATTTTCTTCGAATCCATTTTAGAGAGCTATTACTGCTAATCAAATAAACACCTACAAAAATTAAAGAACAACATAACAGTTTTGCTATTGTTATATCTCCTTTATATTCACTATCAATAATAAAATAGGCAATTCCTGCGACCAACAACATGGCTACTGCGGGCTGTACATAAATATAACTACTAGAAACTGTAGGTTTTACAAATTGTAAAGCAAACATATTTAATAAATAAGCTAGGAACGTTGGGCCTATGATTACATAACATAATGATATCCAATTGGTCGTTTTATAAGAATTAAAATCTGTTTCTAATAATTGACCAATACAAAATGGAAACATAAAGATAAATCCAAAGAAAAAAGTCCAGATAATAACAGTAATTGGTTTATATTTTTGCATTAATGGTTTCACTAGGACTAAGTAAAAAGCAAATGATAATGCGTTTAAACTTATAAAAATATTTCCTTTTAAAGATCCTGTTCCTAAACCTGAGTTGCCTAAATATATTAATAATACTGCGCCACCACCTCCAATACATATACCTAAAACACGAGATAAAGTAAGAGGCTCTTTTAACAAAAAATAACTAATAATCACTGTGAAAATAGGCATGGCAGTAACTATGATAGCGGCATCTACAGGAGATGTCAAACTTAATCCATTCATAGAGAAGAATTGATTTGTTGCTACCCCCAAAAGCCCGCAAAGTGCTAATCTTGGAATATCTTTTTTCTGAGCCTGTTCTTTTACAAAAAACTTTAAAATAAAAAATAACAATCCAGCTCCACTTATTCTTAGAAATACTAGGGCGGATGCACCTATTTTATCAGGCATTAAACCTTTTGCAATAAGATAATTTGCTCCATAGATCATATTTACACTTAATAATGCAATATGAGCTTTGGCTTTGTTAGAAATCATTTGGCAAAGAAACTAAATATAGAGATAAGTACTCTCATGGTTTTAGCACTATTTATTTAACCAATAGTTCTAGATAGTAGTTCGAGGGATCTATTTTTTCAGAATTAATTGGATAAGGACTTAGATTGTGACTATAGACCGTCTTCTCCAATGACTTTAATAGTTCTTTTGATTTAATAGGAGCCTTGATTAAGATTTCTTTTTCTTCTAAAAGTGTATCGTTTTCATAGAGACCAATCAAAATTTTTGCTTGTCCTGCCCATACACAGGATACTCCTTTTGGGCAACGAGAATCTTCTAATACTTTTATAAAATGTATACTTTTATTTCCAAAATTAGCTTTTTTGCCAGTTTTTAATTTGGTAACTATTTGAGGAGTTTTTACCTTTTTATTCGTGTCTTGAGCCTTTATGAAAATAGGGCAGAATATTAAAAGTAGATAAATGAATTGTTTCATTATGAGGATTTTTATTCTTGATTTTTACTTAATATAAAATATCTGTGTTCGTCTAAAGTTTTACCATTTTTAATAATCGCTTTTCGAAAAACCCCTTCTTTACTATACCCGTTTTTTTCTAACGTCCGCATAGAGGCAATATTATTTTCGAAAACACCAGCATAAATTCTAATTAAATTTAGTTTTTTTAATCCGTAATGGGTTATAAGATTCACCGCTTTTGTGGCTATTCCATTTCCCCAATATGGTTGACCTATCCAGTATCCTATTTCTGCACTTTTTCTATAAACATCGTTTTGTATGATTAAACTGATTACTCCACATAGCTCATTGTTACATTCAATACCAAAACTTTGTGGAGGATCCTGTGTTTGAGTAAAATTAATGAAAGTTTCGGCGTCACTTTCTGAGTAAGGATAAGGGATATAATCTCTTAGGTTATTCCATATGTTTTTATTGTTAGCTAGTTTTGCCAACTGTAATGTGTCAGATAATTCGAGTTTTCTTATTTCAATTTTTTGATTTTCCAAACTAATAAATCTATTAGATACAAGTTAGTTTAAATATGTTTAAAATTAAAGATATATAAAAATCCATACTAAATTATGGCAATTGTCTTCGCTTTATAATTTTTCATAATATCTTTATGCACATAATATGTCAAACAAGAAAGCAATAATTATTGGATCTGGTATTGCCGGTTTAGCCTCTGCAATCCGTTTAAGCGGTCAAAATTTTAGTGTAGAAGTATATGAGACTAATTCTTATCCTGGAGGAAAATTAGCCGAAATTCATAAAGAAGGATATCGTTTTGACTGCGGACCATCCTTGTTTACAATGCCTCAGTTTTTAGAAGAGTTGTTCGCTATCTCTAAGAAATCAATTTCGAATTATTTTGAGTATTCCAAAAAAGAAATAGTATGTAATTACTTTTATGAAGACGGAACTAGATTTACAGCGTTAGCCGATATTAAAAAATTTGCAGAAGAAGCAGAAAAGAAGTTTGAAGTAGAAAGGGATCAGATTTTTAAATATTTTAAATCTAGTAAGCAAAAATATGACTTGACCTCTACTTTATTTCTAGAAAAATCATTACATAAATTATCCACATATCTGTCTTTGGACACTATAAAAGCTATTATTAGAATTAATAGCCTAGGAATAGATAAGAAATTACACAGTTATAATGATGAAATATTTAAGGATGCAAGATTGGTTCAGTTTTTTGACCGATTTGCAACTTATAATGGTTCGTCTCCTTATGTTACGCCTGGAATTATGTCTATGATTCCGCATTTAGAACAGTACTACGGAACTTTTTTTCCAAAAGGAGGAATGTATAGTATTACAAAAGCTCTTTATCAGTTGGCTGTTGATCTTGATGTAAAATTTCATTTTGAATCAGAAGTGGATCAAATAGTTGTTACAAATAAAAAAGCAACAGCAGTAGTTGTTGATGGTTTTATACGAGAAGCGGATGTAATTATATCCAATATGGATGTAGTTCCTACTTACCGTAAATTACTTCCAAATGAGCAAGCACCGAAAAAAACTCTGAAACAACAAAGATCAAGCTCCGCCTTAATTTTCTATTGGGGAATCAAAAAAGAATTTCCTGAATTGGATCTACATAACATCTTTTTTTCTAAAGATTATAAAAAGGAATTTGAATATATTTTTGAAAAGAAGGAAGTAAGTAATGATCCAACCGTTTATATAAATATTACTGCTAAAAATGAACCAAATGATTCTCCTGAAGGATCCGAAAACTGGTTTGTTATGATTAATGTTCCTAGTAATGAAGGACAAGACTGGAAAGAAATAATACAACGGTCTAGAAAAAATATTCTGGATAAATTATCAAAATTGTTAAAAGTAAATATTGAAGAGTTAATAGAAACTGAAGAGATTTTAGATCCTATAAGTATTGAAAGCAAAACACAATCTTATCAAGGTGCATTGTATGGTTCCAGTAGCAATAATAAATATGCAGCTTTTTTAAGACATCCTAACTTTTCTAAAAATATTAAAAATCTTTATTTCTGTGGAGGAAGTGTGCATCCTGGAGGAGGAATTCCATTGTGTTTATTGTCTGGTAAGATAGTTTCTGAGTTAATTGAAAAAGATTTTAATGATTAAACTATGCGTCTAGAAAGAAAACTTCTTATATCCATAATTTTAATTTGGTTGTTTAATATTTCAGGAATAATTGGAATTCTGATAGGATATGAAAGTTGGTTCTTGCCATTAACGCCTCTCAATTTACTATTGTATTTAGGTTTAATGATTTGGAATTCTAGAATTAATAAAAAATTGATTTTAGCATTGTTAATTCCTTTTGGTATTGGAATGATTACGGAGTATCTGGGAGTTAACTATGGATTGATTTTTGGCAACTATCAATACGGTAATAACTTGGGAAGTAAAATTTTAGGAGTACCTTGGATTATTGGTGTAAACTGGGCATTACTAGTATATTGTACAGCAGCAATATCAAAAAAGATACACACAAACATAGCTATTTCTTCTTTTATTGGTGCAGTGTTGATGGTGGCATTGGATATTATCATCGAAGTTTCCGCTCCAAGATTTGATTTTTGGGAGTTTGAAGGACAGATAGTACCAATTCAGAATTATATAGGATGGGTCGTAGTTTCCTTTGTCGCACATTTTTTATTTCAAAAAGTATATAAAACTTTGCAATACACGATTTCGGTTCATATTTTCATTGCTATATTTATCTTTTTTACCACATTCTTATTTTACTAGATGCAGAAATATGATTATATTATTACAGGCACCGGAGCATCAGGTTTGATATTGGCTTATTATTTAATTAATGATACTTTTTTTGATCAAAAGAAAATACTGTTAATTGATAAAGAGGAAAAAAATAAAAATGATCGTACTTGGTGTTTTTGGGAAGAAGGAAAAGGAACTTGGGATTCTGTTGTAAGTAAAAAATGGAATAATATCTTTTTCGGAAGTACTGATTTCTCGGATACAATAGATATTTCTCCATATCAGTATAAGATGATTCGTAGTAAAGACTTTTACAATCATGTTTTTGAGCAATTAAGTAAAAAATCCAATATTACTGTAGTACAGGAAACCGTAATGGGATTTGTAGATGAGGATAGTATAGTAGAGGTAGAAACTGATCAAAGAATGTATTTAGGAGATAAGGTTTTTAATAGTATCCCATTTTCTAAACAGTTTAAAACACAAAAAAAATATCCATTACTAAATCAACATTTTATAGGATGGTTTATAAAGGTGGTAAGCCCCACTTTTGATAGTGAGACAGCTACTTTTATGGATTTTGACATTGATCAAAAGGGGAATACAAGATTTATGTATGTATTACCGATGTCTAGAACAGAAGCTTTATTTGAGTACACCTTGTTTTCTAAAGATCTTCTTTCTAAAGAAGAATATGAAACAGAAATTAAAGCATATTTAAATACTACAGGGATCAAAGAGTATTGTATTACCGAAAAAGAAGTAGGATGTATTCCAATGACCTCATATGAGTTTGGAAAACAAAATTCTAAGAACATTATTCATATTGGAACGGCTGGAGGATGGACAAAGGCTAGTACTGGATTTACTTTTCTGAACACTGAAAAAAAGGTAAAAAAGCTTATCAAGTTTCTTAAAAGACGTGGGGATTTATCCAAATTTGAGAAACGAACTAAATTTTGGTATTATGATCTATTCTTTTTAGATCTATTATCAAAAGAAAATCAGAATGGTGCTATTTTATTTTCACGATTATTCGGAAAAAATAATACATATAAAATCTTGAAATTTTTAAATGAGGAAACCTCGTTGATAGAAGATCTAAAGATAATGTCAACAATGCCGACTAGTAAATTTCTTAAAATGGTCTGGAATCGATTGATTAAGTAGATTCATTTATTCAATTTTAAATCCTACCATAGGAATCTCATTTATAAATATGACAAGCTCTTTTGCATTAGGGTGTGATAAGTCTACATTAAAACTAATTTTCCCGTCATTATATGCTATTTTTCCTTTGTAGCTGAATTGTTGATTATTAACCAAATAAACAATCGAGTGCACAGGTTGATCGTATTCTATTATAAACTCTTGAATCACTGCTTCCCTTTTTTTTAGGATTCCTGTTGATGGAGAAATTAGATTAAAATCTTTTGATTTTTCGTGTTGATAAAATAATGGAGCTTCAGAAAACTCTTCTTTGCTAATATTATCTACTAACAAGCTGTTTTCATAAAAATTAGGATAATGTCCCTTAATAAAAACTTCTGCCGGTGTACCGAAATAGAAATAATTAGGTTCTTCGATAAATTCTTGTGTATCGACATCGTAATATCCTGTACTACCCCAGGTAGCATCTATTAAATACTTTTTAAAATCTATTTCAATAATATTCCAGGCGTGATCAGAGCGGTATTCTTTTCCAATATGATGAATTTGATTTTTACCATTTCCTAAAACGTAGAAGCTAATGATTCCAAGGTGATCACAGACATCTTTAAAAAGTTGAGTGTATCCTTCGCAAACTGCTATACCACTAGATATAACACGTTTAGATATTTTTTCTCTATATTTTTTCTCTGTCTGTAGATGCTTTTTAGATCCTGATTTATCCCTATGATAATCTATATAATTGGTAGAACGAAAGCTAGGAAAGGGGTTGTGTTGGACTGATTTATAAGAATTTGCATAATCAGTGTAATATTTTCCTGATTCCTTATAATCATAGGATATGTTTTTTGTAATCCAAGAATATAGGGCTTTGGCCTTATCTATTTCAGAGTCAAAATCCTTGGAGATCTGTTCTGCTAGTTTTTTAGGAGTTTTATATTTTTTAGGGTATAAATGTACAATAGCTTCAATTCTATCAAAATCTTGACTGTAGGATTGACTAGCAGATAATAGGCTTAATAAAATAAATAATACTAGCTTAGGCATATTGTTTTAGCATCAAATATTAAACCAAATAATATACAACTATTAGTTTTATTCTGAAAGAGAAACGGATGATTATGTTAGACCACGCTCTTTTTGGATTTGTTCATAAGCCTTTTGTACTTCTTTAAATTTTTCTTCTGCTCCTTTTATATGCACAGGATCCATATGTTGTACTTTATCAGGATGGTATTTTTTAACCATGGTTCGATATGCCTTTTTTATTTCGGCATCAGTAGCGGTTTTTTCAACTTCAAGAATTTTATAGGCGTGATTTCCGGTCTTAAAGAACATGGCTTTAATACTTTCAAAATCACTAAAATTTATTCGCATAAATCCAGCCATTTTCTGAATTTCTATCGCTTCAGCGTTACTTACATTACCATCTGCATTTGCAATTCCGAATAGGAAATGAAGAATTTGTAACCTTGCTGCATAGCGAGTGCGTTGGGTAAGAAACAAACAGATACGTTGGGCAGAAATCTCTCTACTTTTTATAATTTCATTAAAGGTTCTAAACGTGGCATTAGCACGCTCTTTTCCATAAGCACTTACGAAATACTGACGAACATAATCTAGTTCTGTTTGATTTACATGACCATCGGCTTTTATTACAATTGAAGAAAGAGAAAGTAGATTTAATTCAAAATCTCCGGGACTTACTTTTTTTTCTTGAGAGAATACTTGAGTAAATCCTCCACTTCCTTTACTCTTGGTAGTAGTATCTAACAAACTGCCTAGTATAAAACCTAATATGGCTCCTGGAAATCTAAAAAAAATACCTCCTAATAAAGCAGCAATCCATTTAATCATTCATAGTCAATTTTGAGGGTGTAAAGATAATTGAATTATTTACACAATTTAGAGTATACTTAATTAGTAACATATTCATTAAAAATGTTACGAAAAAATGATTTGTTAGATAGTTGTAAAGATGTTTTACGACTACTTGGCAGTCATATTGATATGGTACATTATTTGTATCTTTGTATCAAAGTTTAAATAAAAAATAGTTAAGAAATATGTATCCAGCAGATTTAGTAAAGCCAATGCGTGAAGACCTAACAAATATAGGTTTTGATGAATTACAAACAGCAGCTGATGTAGAAACTGCGATTGCAAAAGAAGGAACAACTTTAGTCGTTGTAAATTCTGTTTGTGGTTGTGCTGCAGCGAATGCAAGACCAGGAGCGAAAGCTTCTTTGGCAAATGATAAAAAACCAGATAATTTAGTAACAGTATTTGCGGGCGTGGATCGCGAAGCTACTGATAAAGCACGTGGATATATGATCCCATTTCCTCCATCATCACCTTCAATGGCGTTATTTAAAAATGGAGAATTAGTTCATATGTTAGAGCGTCATCATATCGAAGGGAGACCTGCTGATATGATTGCAGAAAACCTTAAAGATGCTTATAATGAGCACTGCTAATATATTTAGATAAAAAATAAAAATCCGGTTAGTACCGGATTTTTTTATTTCTTTTTTTGCAAGGTTGGCAATCACTACCTTCAATACTTCCTTGTTCATTTCCACTATCATTAGAGTATCCATCACATTGACATCCAGTTCCTCCATGCACTTGTTTCAATGCATTTTTAGTTAATAATTTAGCTCCTTCTAGTTTTAAGATTTTGTGTAACATACTGTAAATTTTAAAATTATATAATACTCTGAATAATTATAGATCCACAAAGCATATGTCCATATGTTAATGATTATTTCCCCTAAAATGTTGCCTGAAATTTTTAAAAAAGTTTTATTTAAGTGGTGTGTAACATTTCTTTTACCACATATTTTCATTAAAAAAACCTAAAAATTTTCAGTAGTAAATAGAAAGTTCACTGATTGATTTGATTTTAGTTCTTTAAACTGTTGCTAAACAAAAAATAATATCAGACCTTGCACTGCAGTAACACAAGTCAAAATTATTAATTGCTAAGAGAAGTTATGGGGGCATTAAAAAGGATAATTTCATATCCGCTTTCGATAGTTTTCTATTTATTTTTTGGATTAACATTAGTAGTTTTTCATCCCTTACAATGGTTGGGAGTTAAACTGGGCGGAGCAAAAGGACACAGAGGTGTGGTTAATTTAATGAACCTTTGTCTGCTTCGTTGTTTACACGTTTTAGGAGTAAGAATTAGCTTTAAAAATTCTTTTAAATTACCTAAAAATCGTTCCTTGATTATTGTATCAAATCATCAGAGTATGTTTGATGTTCCTTTGATATCTTGGTATTTGCATAAACATCGACCAAAGTTTATCTCTAAAATGGAGTTAGGAAAAGGAATCCCGAGTATTTCTTTTAATTTAAGAAATGGAGGTCATGCTTTAATAGATAGAAAAAATGCGAAACAATCGATACCAGAGATTTCTAGGTTTGGGAAGTATATTGCCAAAAATAATTTTTCAGCTGTAATTTATCCGGAAGGAACTAGAAGTAGAAATGGAAAACCTAAAAGTTTTGCCCATACAGGATTAAAAATATTAATGAAAAATGCTCCTGAAGCTTTAATAGTTCCGGTAACTATTAATGACAGTTGGAAGTTGGTTAGATTTGGTAATTTCCCTATGGGAGTAGGAATACATCTTACTCTAGAAGTCAAAGAACCTATAAATTCAGAAGGAGTTACTAAAGAAGAAATACTAGATATTGCAGAAAAGAGAGTAATCTCTACCATAAAAACGTAAATAAGTAGTCATGGCTATAGATAATATTAGATTAGAAGTAATGCAATTATTGGAAAAGAAAATAGAATCTTTTATCGATAAATTTTTGATTCCGATAGATAAAGTATGGCAGCCAACAGATTTTTTACCTGATTCACAAAATGAAGATACATTTTTTGATGAGGTAAAGGAGTTAAGAGAGTTGGCAAAAGAACTTCCATATGACTTTTGGGTCGTTTTAGTTGGAGATACGATTACAGAAGAAGCACTTCCTACCTATGAATCCTGGTTAATGGATGTAGAAGGGGTAAATCAACACGAAGGAGAAGGAGGAAATGGCTGGTCTAGATGGGTACGATATTGGACTAGTGAAGAAAATCGACATGGAGATACTTTAAATAAGTATTTGTATTTGTCAGGAAGAGTAAATATGATAGAAGTTGAACGTACAACGCAACATTTAATTAATGATGGGTTTGATATCGGAACCGATAGAGACCCTTATAAAAACTTCGTTTATACTAGCTTTCAGGAGTTGGCAACTAATATTTCGCATACTAGAGTGGCAAAGTTGGCAAAAGGGTATTCAAACAAATCTCTAGCTAAAATGTGTAAAATTATTGCTGGTGACGAGATGCGTCATTTTAATGCATATAGTGAATTTGTAAAAAACATATTCGAAGTAGACCCAAGTCAAATGATGGTAGCTTTTAGTGATATGATGAAGCATAAAATTGTAATGCCAGCGGTTTTTTTAAGAGAATCCGGAAATACAATCGGAAGTGCTTTTGAAGAGTTTTCTAATGCCGCTCAACGAATAGGAGTATATACTTCTCAGGATTATATTGATATTATGCAACGTTTGATCGATAAATGGGAAATTGACAAACTTGTGGATCTTACTGATGAGGCAGAAAAAGCACGTGATTTTGTAATGAGATTACCTGCTAGAATGCAACGTATTAGTGAGAGATTGGTAATTCCAGAAGAAGTTTTTGAATTTAAATGGGTGCAACCTGCTTTAGTGAAATAAATTATTATGGCGTATATGACCAAAGAGCAGATTATATATGAAACTGTTGATTTTGTAAAAAATACGCTGAAAGATGCTGAAGGAGGGCATGATTGGTTTCATATCGAACGGGTTTTTAAAACATCAAAAACCATCGCGGAAAGTGAAGAGGTGGATGTTTTTATAGTTTCTCTTGGAGCATTACTTCATGATATTGCAGATTCCAAATTTCATAATGGAGATGAAACGATTGGTCCAAAAGTCGCAAGAAATTTTTTAGAAAGTCTTCAACTAGAAAAAGATATTGTTAATCACGTAGTACTTATTATTGAAAATATCTCCTTTAAAGGAGGTAATACTGAGCAGAAATTTACATCCCCAGAATTGAATGTTATACAAGATGCAGATCGCTTAGATGCTATTGGGGCTATTGGAATCGCTCGTTGTTTTAATTATGGGGGATTTAAAAATAGAACGCTATACGATCCGGAAATAGCGCCTAATTTAAATATGACCAAAGAAGAATATAAAAACTCTACTGCTCCAACGATAAATCATTTCTACGAAAAATTGTTATTACTTAAGGATAGAATGAACACAGATACTGGTAGGGAAATGGCAGAAAAAAGGCATCATTTTATGGAATCTTTTCTAGAAGAATTTTTTAAAGAATGGGAAGGCAGACATTGATGATTTATCTACCTTCTTTGTATTCCAAATGCTCGTTTTTTGATAGAATTTGATTGTCCGTTTTTTGATTATGCGAAAATGCTGATTACAAATTCAACTATAAAAAGAAAATAGTTCAAAATAAAGTCGATTAATAATTTTGTAAGTGCTATCATGATTAGTGATTTATGTTTCCGTTACTTATTGTTACTAGTTTTGATGAATTTCGATTGACAAATTCTAGTGTAAACCTGTCGATTTCTTGATATCCATCAACTTTTTTAATTAATAATTCATTGATTCTATTTGCCTCTGTGGTTAAGTCAGAATATTTACAATTTTTTAGTTCGTACTCTGCAGTTTCTGTAGAAATTCCTTTTTCCGAACTTGCTAAGCCTTTTACATATAAGAATTGTTTTACCTGATCACATTCACAATTAGATTGTAATACCTTTAGAATAGCGTTTGATTTATCCTCTACTTTATTTCCGACATACATAGCATAAACTAAAATCCCGGCTAAAATTCCTATAGAAAATAAAACAAGTTGCTTTTTCATCAGATTTTGATACAACCACTATTTAATTGATTGCTTGATCAAAGTACCTTTAAAAAAACCGTAATAACAAGAGGAGTAAACCCAATTTAAAGAAAAACGGGTATGGTTTATTATTATAAATAATTGAATATCAATTATTTATAATAAAACAAGAAGTTTGGTTTCCAAAAATTACTGAGAGCCCTATTTTTATAAATTTAGGGTAATTTGTTCATTTTTTTTGTAAAAGTTAATGGATCAATTTTTAGAATTTAATTGTTTCACATAGAAAGATGGGAGTAATCCTGTGTGAATTTTAAAGTACTTAGAAAAAGAATCGGCACTTTTATAGCCAACATCTTTAGCAATCGATTTAATAGAATAAGATCTAAATTTAGAATCGTTTTTAAGTCGAACTATTGTATAGTTTATTCTTAGATCATTGATATAGGTGTTGAAATTCTTATTAAAGTGGGCATTAATTACTTTAGATAGGTAAGAAGTATTTGTATTGATCTTCTTGGCTACATTATATAGATTGCAATCTGTTTTAAGATAATATTCTTGGGATTCTATTTTTTTTAATCCAATAAGTATTTGTTCATATAAATCATCACTTATATCTAATTCACTCGATCGGGATTCTAATTTTTTATCTTTAGTGTCGATAATGGGGTCGTTAATTGCAAGGTCATTAACAGTTATTTCCGAAGTATTTGCTTTTTCTTTTCTTTCAATTTCAGCGAGTAATGTTTCAAACTTTTCTTTGTTCTTTCTCTTTGTTTTCTGAAAAAAGAAGGTTACCAAGATAAGTCCAAAAACTACAATAACTAATCCAACCTGAGAATAGGTGAGTTTGCTTTTTTGTTTCTTTTTTTGATTTTCGAGATCGTTTATTTCATTTTGAAAATCATTCATGGTTATGTCTTGAACCTTTCTAGATGCTAATGATCTCTTATTATTGAGTTTACTTAAACTTAAAATATGTTTTTCATAATACGAATTAGATTTTTTTAAGTCACCATCCATTTTATAGGCTTGACCAAGTAATTTATAACATTTGCTTATTTCGTCAGAGTTACTATATTTCTTGGTAAGAATTTCTTCAGATTCGAGTAATACTTCAATGCTTCCTTTGTATTCTTTTAAATCTAGTTTACATTCTGCGAGTAAATTGAGAATTTTTCCTAGAAAGATAATATCATTTGCCTTATAGCACAGCTCTTTTGCCTGGTTTAAAAATGTAAGCGCATTGGTATAATCCTTTTTGTTTTTATAGATAATACCTCGATGCATTAACAGGTCAATATGTATATTATCAACTTTTACTTTTTCAGTATACGATAATCCTTTATTGTTAGCATATAATGCAGAATCTAGTTTATTTAATTTTATATAAGCTTCAGAAATTCGAGCATTAAATAACATGATCCCTATATTAACTCGTTCCTGACTTCTTTTATATGGGTTTATTAAAAGTTCTTCTTCGCTATCTTTTAGTTCTTTAAGAGCAGTCTTATAATCACCTGTTCTTAGTTTTATAAATGCAAGGTTAGTTTTGATTACAGACATGAAAGAAGGATTGTTAATCTCTTCTGCTTTAGATAATGCTTTTGAATAAGCAGAACTTGATTTATCATACTCTTCTATATCAAAGTAATGATTTCCTTTAAGGTTCATTATCTGCACCTGTTCCTCGAACATTTTATTTTGGAATGCAATAGAAGAAGCATTGTCTAGATATTCGATAGCTAAATTATTATTTCCAGAATTAAGATTGGCAATGCTTAAACGTTCCAGAGCATTTATCATTCCTTTTGGATCATCGTTATCAAAAGCTATTTTGTATAAAATATTACTTAAGGAAATGATTTCATCTATTTTACTTTCATCAAGAGCTTCTAACTGAAGACGAATATCTTCTTCATTCTTTGTAACAATAATATTCTCAACCTGAGAAATTAAAGTATTACAAAACAAAAGAATAGATAAGATGAATAAACGATGCAATCTCATATAAGCTTAGGGTGAAGGACCAAAAATAACCAAAATAGTGTCAAAATAGCTTTAATTGCCCATCTTTATGAGAATCATGCAAGTCACAATTCAAAAGAATATTGTTTTTTTTGGTAAAGTATTTTTTCCTAGCAATGGTAAACATTTGATGGATCTGATCAGCTATTTTACCACTTCCTTTCATTCTTCTACCAAATTCGCTGTCGTTAAGGTTACCATCATGACATTCCATAATTTGGTGTAATATTTTATCTTTTTTATCAGGTAATGTATGCTCTAGCCATTTAGTAAAAATTTGACCAATGGAACCATTTAGACGGACAATTGTATAACCAATACTTTTTGCCCCTATATTAGATACTTCTTTAGAAAGAGCCAGAATTTCGTGGCTGTTTATGGATGGGATAATAGGGGCCATCATAACATTAGTTGGAATACCCAATTGATTTAATTTCTCTAAAGCTTCTAATCGTTTTTTTATACTTGCTGTTCTTGGTTCCAGTATTTTTCTAGTAGATTCTTCTAAGGAAGTGATAGAAAGAAAAATCGATACAAGATTATCTTCTGCTAGTTTAGAAAGGATATCTATATCTCTTAAAATTAAAGCGTTTTTTGTTATAATACCTACAGGATGCTTATACTTTAAAAATATCTTAAGCAGTTGTCTTGTTATTTTAAGTTTTTTTTCTGCTGGTTGATAGCAATCAGTATTTCCTGAAAGAGCAATAGGATATGCTTTCCAATGTTTGCTTTTAAGTTTTTTTTCTAATAATTCTGGGGCATTTTTTTTTACTAAAATTTTACTTTCAAAATCTAGACCTGCTCCATATCCCCAATACTCATGTGAGTTTCTGGCATAACAATATACGCAACCATGTTCACAACCCTGATATGGATTGAGGGAATATAGCATCCCAACATCCGGACTACTTACTTTATTGATAATAGTCTTAGGAAAAGTTTCAATGAATGTTGTCTTGTTATTTTGAATCGGTTCACCTTCTTTTTGCAGATAGTTGAGAAAGTCATCTCTTAGTTCATAATGATTGGCAGAAAAACGATTATGAATTTTTTCTTGAGCACCTCTTCCTGTTATAATTCTTTTTGGTTTCAAAAGCTTTGATTTTTACGGTTTAAAAGTAAAACTTTTGTTGGAATATTTCCAACAAAAAATGGAATATTTCCAAATAAAGAAAGTAATTTTGTATAAGTCAGTTTTAGGTTAAAAAAATAGTCAGTGATGAAGAATAGAAGTTATGAATATGATGTGGCTTTATCTTTTGCAGGAGAGAATAGGGCCTATGTAGAGAAGGTAGCGAATAGCTTAAAAACAAAAGGAGTTAAAGTGTTTTATGACTTGTTTGAAGAGGCTAATTTGTGGGGAAAGAATTTATATGAGTATTTGTCAGAAATTTATCAGAATAAAGCAAGGTATACAGTGCTTTTTGTATCTAGTTTTTATAATAAAAAATTATGGACGAATCATGAGAGAGTTTCGATGCAAGCAAGAGCTTTTCAGGAGAGTAGGGAATATATATTACCTGCTAGATTTGATGATACAGAAATCCCTGGAATTCTTAAAACTATCGGTTATATTAATCTGGAAAATAGAACTCCAGAAGAATTAGCCGTTCTAATTGAGAATAAATTAAAAAAGGATCAAACTTTTTTAAAAAACCGATGGTCGAAACTCTCTACCATGATTAGTCCCAAACCGTTTATTTTTACAATTAAGGTAGTTGATGAAAAGTCGCAACTGATTAAGCATGCGAAGGTAGTTTTAGTAGCAAACAATTCGACATATCTCGAAGGATTTACAGATGAGAACGGTCTAGCTCATTTTGTTATTAGAACAAGAAAATTATATACAGTTCTTATCGCCCATTCAGAATATCCAGCGGTGGTTTTTAATAGTATGAACCCAAAAGAAGATGTAGAAGTTACTATCGAAAAAACTAACAATTCGGGTTCGATTATTATCAATAAATCGGGACAAGTCCCTGGGATTTCTGGTAAAATAGAACCTGTATCAAAGTCCGATAAGAAGTTGTTATTGTACGCCGATAATATTGCTATTGAAGGAGGAAAAGATCAACCCTATGATTTTGAATTAAATAAATCAATTGCTCTAGAGGATAATAAGGGTAATATTGTATACTTAACGTTTAGATTTTTTCAGGCAAGAATTGCTTTAATTGATTTTTATAAAGACAGAAGTATGTGAGCATATTTGAAGAGAAAATGTGGTTTTTATACTTAAAATCCAAAAAATCACCATTTTCAGGGGATCAGTACGTGTAAAAATGTCTTACATTTATATGGTCAACTAAAATCATTCAACATGCGATCATCACGGATTCTATGCTTCTTCTTATTTGCTACGATTATATTTTCTTGTAAAAAGAAAGATGCTAAATCATTAGCTGAAGCAAATGCTTCAGAACTAAATAAATATCAAGATTATGTTTCGGACCTTTCTACCGGTGTAATTTCGGTATTAGATAATGTGTATGTAGTGTTGCAAACACCTGTTGAGGGTTGGGATGATAATCAAGAACTTTCTGATAAAATCCTTTCAGTTTCGCCGAAAGTAAAAGGAAAAGTATTTGCTGTTAATAATCAAACTATTGCTTTTAAACCAGAAGATGGTTTTAAAGAAGATACGGAGTATACCTTTACATTGAATTTAGAAAGTTTGGTTAAGGATCTAAAAGAAGACTTAGATGAAGAGTTTGTCTTCAGTGTTAAAACGTTAAAGCAGCAGTTCTCCGTGCTAACAGAAAATCTTCAATCCTATAGTAAAGATTGGCAATATGTAAATGGAACGATTACGGCCAGTGATCAATTAAGTTTCGAGAAGGCAAAACAACTAATTACTGCTACTCAAAAAGGAAAAAATATTCCAATTAATTTTGGAGAATCACTAGATAAAAGCCGTCAGTTTAGTTTTAGAATTGATAGTATACAAAGATTTGAAGATGATTCTGAGGTGACTGTAAAATGGTCCGGAAAATCAGTTGATATCGATACGGAAGGTGAAAACACATTGAACATTCCTGGGAAAAATAATTTTTCTGTAATAAGCGTATCTGTTTCCAATTTTGAAGGACAATATGTAGAGATTAATTTTTCTGATCCGTTGGAAAAAAATCAAAATTTTGATGGTTTAGTTGCCATTGAAGGAGCAAAAGGACTAAAGTATACTGTAATAGGTCAGAATTTAAAAGTATACCCCAAACAGGAACTAAAAGGAACGTTAGAAGTAACCATTTTTGAAGGTATTAAGAGTGTAGACAATTATAAACTTAAAAGTACCTATTCAGAAAATATTTCGTTTCAGCAACCAAAGCCAGAAGTTAGGTTGTTACAAAGCGGGGTTATTTTACCAACTTCAGAGAATCTGAAATTTAATTTTGAGGCAATTAACTTGCGGGCAGTAGAAGTACAAGTAGTCAAAGTATTTGAAAACAATGTACTTCAGTTTTTACAAAATAATGATCTTAATGGAGCAAGTAACTTAAGAAGCGTTGCACGACCAATCGCTAAAAAACTAATTAATCTGCAAGAGAATACATCTTTAAATTTGAGTAAATGGAATGCTTTTGCAATAGATCTAAAAGAACTGATCTCGCCTGATCCAGGAGCAATTTATAGAATTGAGCTAAAGTATAGAAAAGCGTATTCTCTATATAAATGTGATGGTGCGAGTGCAGATGATACTTCAATCAATGAATTATCAGAGAATTATGATAGTGAAGAAGAGTCTAGTTTTTGGGATAGTTCACAATATTATTATGAGGATTATTATGATTATGATTGGAGTGAAAGAGATAATCCGTGTAGTAATTCTTTTTATAGAAATAAGAAAATAGCTGCTAATGTACTAGCTTCTAATTTAGGAGTAGTTATAAAAAAGGGATTGAATAATTCGTATATGGTAACAGTTAATGACATCATCACCACTAATCCAGTTCCTAATACTAAAGTTACTTTCTATAACTATCAACAACAAGAGATTGGTGTTGCTACCACAGATGCGCAAGGAATGTCTGGATTTGATGCAGAAAAACAAGCATATTTTGCGATTGCTCAATCTGGAAAACAACAAACATATGTAAAACTTAATGATGGGAATGCATTATCTGTAAGTAAGTTTGATGTTTCTGGAGTACGATTACAAAAAGGTATTAAAGGATATATATATGGTGAGCGTGGTGTATGGCGACCTGGAGACACCTTATTCCTTTCTTTTATGCTTAATGATAATGCTAATAAATTACCAAAAGGGCATCCTGTAAAATTCAAATTAAAGGATCCTTATGGAAAAGTAATTTATCAAGAAACTAAAACAGAAGGAGTAGGGAACTTTTATAAGTTTAGTGTAACAACTTCTGATGAAGCACCCACTGGAAATTGGCAAGCTCAAGTTAATGTAGGAGGAGCGAGTTTTTCTAAAGCTTTAAAAATAGAAACTATAAAACCAAATCGTCTTAAAATAAAAACAAGTTTTGACGATGAGGTATTAGGAGCAAATAAAAGTATCAATGGAGATTTAGAAGTGTTGTGGTTACATGGTGCAGTAGCTAAGAATTTGCAAACAGATATCAATGTTCGTTTTAATTCCAAAAGAACAAGTTTTAAAGCATTTCCAGGATATATTTTTGATGATCCTTCAAGAAGATTTAGTAGTGAAGAGTTAGAAGTTTTTAATGGTAAGATTTCTGAAGAAGGTAAAGCCAGTTTTTCCATGAAACCTAAATTAGAAAATAAAGCTGCCGGAATGCTACGAGCCTCATTTATAACTAAGGTCTACGAAAATGGTGGTGATTTTAGTACAGATGTTATTTCTAAAGATTTTTCACCATATGACACGTATATAGGACTGAATGTTCCCAAAGGCGATAGAGCACGTGGAATGTTGCTAACAGATACGACACATAATTTTGAGGTAGTTTCCGTTGATAAAGAAGGAAAACCTAAATCGGTAAAAGACCTAGAAGTATATGTTTATAAGGTGAACTGGCGATGGTGGTGGGATACCTCAGAGGATAATCTTTCTTCCTACAATCGTGGATCGTATCAAAATGAAGTATTTAAAACTAAAGTTTCTACGAATAGTAAGGGACAAGCCAATTTTAATTTTGAAATTAAGCATCCAGAATGGGGTAGATATTTAGTAAGAGTAGTAGATCCTAATGGTGGGCATGCTACCGGAAAAGCGATTTATATCGATTGGCCTGGTTGGGCAGGTAGAGCTAACAAGAATGATCCATCTGCTGCTACGATGCTTATGTTCTCAGCAGATAAAAACACATATAATGTTGGAGAGACGGCTACAGTTACATTTCCTTCTAGCGAAGAAGGAAGAGCTTTAGTAACTGTAGAAAACGGTACCGAAGTACTATCTTCTCTTTGGGTTACACCGCAAAAAGGAGAAACTAAATTCGAATTGCCTATTGAAGATATATATACGCCAAATGTATATATACATATAACATTATTGCAAGCGCATAACGCTACAGCGAATGATTTGCCGATTCGACTATATGGAGTTATTCCAGTTTCTGTCGAAAATCCAGCAACTAGGATTGAACCAATAGTAAAGATGCCTGATGTGTTGCGTCCAGAAGAAACAATTGATGTTAAAATTAGTGAGACAAATGGTAAAGCAATGACCTATTCTATTGCAATTGTAGATGAAGGTTTATTGGATCTTACAAGATATAAAACTCCAAATCCATGGAATACATTTTATGCTAGAGAAGCATTGGGAGTAAAAACCTGGGATGTGTATGATGATATTATTGGAGCGTATGGAGGAAGTATCAACCAAATTTTTAGTATTGGAGGTGATGCCGAAGCCGGAGGAGGAAAGGCAAAAAAAGCCAACCGATTTAAACCAATGGTTGTTTATAAAGGACCTTTTGAATTAAAAAATGGGGAAACAAAGTCTCATAAAATTAAAATACCAAAGTACATAGGTTCTGTTAGAACTATGATTGTTGCTTCTGATGCTAATAATGCTGCCTACGGAAGTACAGAGAAAACAACACCAGTAAGAAAACCATTAATGGTGCTAACATCTATTCCTAGAAAAATAACTCCTGGTGAAAAAGTTACCATTCCCGTCACAGTTTTTGCGATGGAAAAAAAGGTGAAGGATGTGAATGTAACTTTAAAACCAAATAAAGGATTTACGGTAATTGGAGAGCCTACGAAACAGATTTCTTTTGCTCAACCAGATGAAAAGATGGTGTATTTTGATATAGAAGTAATCGATGGTGCATCTATTACTGATATTGAAGTAGTAGCAAGTGGTAACGGAGAAAAAGCTTCTTACAGTATTCCAATTGATATTATTAATCCTAATCCTATGACTACAGAGATTACCACCATAGTTTTAGAACCAAATAGTCAACAAGAAGTAGATTTTACATCTTTTGGAGTAGATGGAAGCAATAGCACTACAATTGAATTGTCTTCTTTACCACCAATGAATTTTGAAGGTAGATTAAAGTATTTGATACGTTATCCTCACGGATGTGTTGAGCAAACAACTTCTGGAGCATTTCCGCAGTTATATTTAAATGATGTATTTACATTACCTTCAGATAAAAAGAAAAAGATACAACGTCATATGGAAGCTGCTATTTATAGATTAAAAAGTTTTATTCAGCCTAATGGAGGGATGTCCTATTGGCCTGGATATAGTAATTCTAATGATTGGGGGACAACATATGCGGGGCATTTCTTATTAGAAGCTAATAAGAAAGGATATGTATTGCCTATTGGATTTAAAAGTAATTGGATTAATTATCAGCAGCAACAGGCTAAACGTTGGAGAAGTGGTGGTAGTGATTTAGCGCAGGCATATCGACTGTATACTTTAGCATTAGCTGGTAGTCCAGATTTATCCTCTATGAATAGATTAAGGGAAACATCGAATTTGTCTAATAATGCAAAATTAAGATTGGCAGCTGCCTATGGTCTTATCGGTCAGAAGAGTGCTGCAGATAAATTATTGAATAGCGCTAATATCGATTTTCAGCCAAGGAAAAATCATTATTATACATATGGGTCTACTAATCGAAACAGAGCAATGGCTTTAGAGACATTAGTATTATTGGATGAAAAAATAAAAGCACAAAAGATAGCAGAAGAATTAGCTAAAGAGTTATCTTCTAAGCAATGGATGAGTACCCAAACTACTTCTTATGCTTTAATGGCAATGGCTAAATATGCCGCTTATGTAGGTGGAAAAGGAATCGATGTAAATTATACACTTAATGGGCAATCTAATAATGCCAATACAGATAAAACATTGCAGTCATCTGGAGAGTTGTCTATTATTAAGAATAATAAATTACTACTTAAAAACAATAAAGACAATACTATTTTTGTACAGTTGGCAACAAGTGGAATTTTACCAGTAGGGCAAGAAAAAGTAATACAAAGTAATTTTAAAGCTATCGTAGATTATAAGAATCGAGATGGAAAAATTATTGATGTTACTCGATTATCACAAGGAACGGATTTTGTCGCAGAAGTAACTATAACTAATACTTCTGGAACTGAAGTGAAAGATATAGCGCTTACGGAGATTTTTCCTTCGGGTTGGGAAGTTGTGAATACACGATTTACAGATTTTGGTTCATTCAGAAGTAATCAAGTTACATATACGGATATTCGTGATGATCGTGTTAACTTTTATTTTGATTTAAAACCAAGAGAAAGTAAAACAGTAACTTTATTGTTAAATGCTTCTTATTTAGGAAAGTATTACTTACCAGGAATTCAATGTGAGGCAATGTACGACAATGATTATCTTGTACGTACTAAAGGGAAATGGATTGAAGTTATAAAGTAAATATGATAGAATAGAGATGATGTTTTATCATCACAATAATTATATATGCAAGTCTAACGGCTTGCATATATAATTATAAATAGTTTTATTTCTTGCTTCTTTGATAGTATGCCACGATGCTTGCTTTAGCAAGCGTATTATTCCATAAATAATACCCAACTACAGCAGGATTAGTATTTTCATTTAATCCAAGAGTATCTGTTTTTAATGCATAAACTGTAATAATATATTGATGTAAACCGTGCCCTTCTGGAGGGCAAGGACCACCATATCCATTTGTTCCATAATCGGTAATACTTTGAATAATTCCGTCAGGTGCTAATTTTAATTTAGTGTTTCCTGCATCAGATACTAATTCATTAATATTTGTGGGTATATCAAATACAACCCAATGCCACCATCCACTTCCTGTGGGAGCATCTGGATCATACATAGTTATAGCAAAACTTTTGGTTCCTTTGGGAGCATTTCTCCAAGATAATTGTGGTGATTGGTTTTTACCAGTGCAGCCAAAACCATTAAATTCTTCATTAATAGTGGCTTCACCACCCAAATTTTTGCTAGATAAAGTAAATGTATTTTGACCAAAAATTGAACTTGAAAAAGTAATAATAACTGCTAATATTAAATTCGATGTTTTCATAATATTTGTTTTTTAATTTCAAGAACAAATTTATGATGTGAAGGGTAATATTCTGTATTGAGTTTAGTTCAAAAAATATTGGTAAAAGCTCAAGTTGATTGATATTGTTTTGGAGTTACACCGAATTTTGTCCTAAAAGCTTGAATAAAATTAGAAAGATTTTCATATCCGATCTCTTCAAATATATCTGACGGACGTTTCGATTTATTTTTTAATAGAAAAGCAGCATGTTCAAGTCTTTTATCCAGAAACCATTTACTAGGTGAACTATGGAACTGTTTTTCAAATTCTCTCTTAAAAGTGGATACGCTCATATTAGATAAGAAAGAAAGTTCTTTTAATGTTAATTTATTTAATGTATTGCTCTCAACAGTTTGTATGAATTTTTGCGTTTGATTATCATTGTTTTTAATTAAAGAATATAAAAAATCTACTCCATTTTGCTCAATAAGATATAGCATTATTTCTTCAAATTTCGTACGTAAAATGTTATTTTGAATAGCACTAGAGAGCTTAGAAATATCCAAGAGACTGTTTACAAATCTCTGTATATAGTCATCATAGTTAATTGAATATGTAGAGTAAAACTTTTTGGCTTTTGGAGCTTGAAGTTTAAATTTTCGCATGAACTTTAATACTTCTTCTTCAGAAAAGAATAGTAAAATACTTTTATAAAATTTTGAATCATTAGAAAGTTTCTCAGTCATTAAACAATGTCCTGATTTCATTAATAAAAACTGAGAGTTATCAATTGCATAGGAAGAGTTATCAAAAAATACTTCTTTACTACCTTCCTGAAGAAAACTAAATGTATTTTTATTTAGTAAGACTTGTTGTTTATCTATTTCCTTATTGCTTTCATAAGCAAAAACAGTAATCGATATAGAAGGATTTAGGTTTAATTGATCCGGTAGCGTGACTGTCTTCATTAAGTTAAACTATTTATGATTGGTTTCAAATCCGTAAATAGTGGTTTGCATACCAGCAATTTTCCAGGACCCATTTATTTTTTCCATAAGTCTTGTTTCACGTTTTAGTCCACGTAAAGAGTCCTTTAATTCATATGTTACCCAAGCACCATTGCCGTAAAGACGTATGTCTATGTCTTTTAGTAGTTTTGGTATAGGTTCAGGTTCTGGATGTTCCTCAATAAAAGTTTTTACATATAAGCTTATTTTATTCCAACCCACAGACTCCGAAAAAGTACTGTCTGTAAAGTTGATATAAGTTTTTGTTATTTTTGGATCATGTACCCACGTTTTTTTCCAGCTTTCGTAATTTCTGTTAAATGCAGCTTTGGTTTCATTATTTAGCGTTTTTAGTATAGCTTTTTTTTCTTGTTCTATGTCAACTGTTTGTTTTGTGGTTTGATTAAAATTATCAGGTTTAGAGTCTTTGCAACTTAAAATTAATAGTAAAATAATGGGCGCGAATATTGAGAATACTTTGTTCATCATCTTTTGTTTGATTTATTTCTTAGGTGCTTCGAAAGACGTTACTAGTCAGAACTTCTATTGGTCTTTCGTTTTATGTTTCTTCGCATAAATAGTAATAGTAGAATTATTGAGCTTAAAATTAAACTAAGTAATAAGATATCCCAATCTCCATTTTTTACTTTGTTTTCAAACTTATCAAGGTTAATTTGATTTCTAATCAGGGAATAGTTTCCTAGAGCTACGTTTGAATCAATGTCTACATTTAAATATTCTGTTCTACAGGAAAAAAAGTCATATTCAGTGTTTGCAGAATTATCCAATGCATTAGGCGAAACCAAATAATAACTGTTAATTTTAAAGTTAGATAAGTATGGTCGACATAACATACCATTATCTCCTAATATTTTTATTTTTTTTCGTTGTTCGTTGCCTTTATATTTTTTTATTATTTCAACAGTCATTGAATATGGCATTTTACCATTATGACCTAAGATATCTTCGTCAAGGTATTTGTCAAAGGAAATTATTTTGACTAAAGCAACGAACTCCGAGTTTTTTATAGTTCTACTAAATGAATCGTTCCAGGCAAATGTACAACTACAAGCAAAGACATTCGATGAGTAAAAGAAGATAAATAATATTATTAAAACAGAGCGTATCAAGATTGTTTCTTTAAAGAATGCCAATCAAGTTATAATAATATTATAACATCTATCACCTTATTTCATTGTCTATAACGATTTACAAAGATGTATTGTTTTATGGCTATTTCAATTATAGATTCTAAAAATAACTTAAAATTTCGCATTTAACAAAATGATATAGTTCTAGGTAGAAAGTTTTGTGAAATGCATTAATTATTAATGTCAATACTATCAATCGTCAGATTTCGGAAAATAACGTCTTTTAGATCGTTTTTGTTTAAGGGTTTGTTTACTAAGTCATTCATGCCAGCTTTTATACATTCTTTTTCTACTTCACTAAGCTCAGAAGCGGTTAATGCAATAATTGGAGTAGAGGTATCAAACTCTCTAATTTTTAGTGTTGCTTGCATACCGTCTAATACTGGCATATTAATATCCATAAGAACAATGTCAAATGTTTCTTTTCGCAATATTTCTAAAGCTTCCTGACCATTTTCTGCAATGGTACTTTGACAATGAATGTTTTTTAGTAGATTTTTGGTTACTATCTGATTGATCTTGTTGTCTTCTGCAATTAGTATTTTTGTTGGAAATAAATTTGAGATGTCTATATTATCATCATTATTTGGTTCCGAAAAAGAATCCTCAGGGATACCAACAGTAATAGTAAAAAAGAAATTGGAGCCAATATTTTTTGCACTATGACAATGTATATCGCTATCCATTAGTTTTAATATTTTTTTGACAATATGTAGCCCTAGTCCAGTACCCTGTTTGTTATCATAGACGCTCCCTAATTGGGTAAACTCTTCAAAAATATATGCAATTTGATCTTCTGGAATTCCTATACCTGTATCCTGTATTTCGAATCGTATGGTAGCGGTATTTGCTTTTTTATCTATAAGCTTTGTTCTAATCCAGATGGTCCCATTTTCCGTAAATTTAATGGCATTACTAATTAGGTTAATCAATACTTCAGAAATTCTGATCGTATCAATATTGATAATTTCCGGAAGAATATGGTCATACTCTAGCTTAAGTTGATTATTTTTTTGAGAAGCTTGATACTCTAAAGTTTTTATAATGCTTTTTACATGACAAAGTAGGTTTACTTTAGAATTTATTAGGTTTACTTTTTCGGAGTCTATTTTGCTAACATCTAAAACTTTGTTTACTAAGCTAAGTAAGTAATCGGCGGAAAAATTCAAAGAATTTAATAATTCTATATCTTTTTCTGGTCGTTCTTTGTTTTCTAATAACATAGAAGATATTCCCGCAACACCATATAAAGGAGTTCTTAGCTCATGACTAATAGTAGAAATAAATTGGGATTTTATTTTACTTAATGTTTCTGCTTGATTTTTTGCTTCAGATAATTCTATATTTTTTAGTTTTAGAATATCACTTGTTTTCTTTTTCGCATGATATTCTCTAAAGTAAAAGAATAGTACACCAAACACTAGTATAAGTCCTATAATTGTTATGTATATGATCGTTTTGTTATTTTTATCAATACTAACCAATAAATCCTTTTCTCGTTGACTAACTTTTAGTTGACGTTTGTATTTTTCTACTTCGTGAATATTGGATTGAATGCTATGTAGAAACTCTTTTTCTTTTTTAAATTCTGAGCTATCGGATAATTTGTTTAAAAGGGTTAAATCATTAGTGTTTTTAAATTCTTGTCTGGATTGTGCGAATAATATGCAGGGGAGTGCAATTATTGCAAACAATAATGTAATTTTTTTCAAGGGGAGTTGAGTTTTTGAATTGAGTAATTTGTGCGGGTATTTTTTTTATCTTATACAAAGGGGTTTATAATAAAACAATTAACTATGTCAAACCCCTAATTTTTTTACTGTAAAAATATAATTAAAGAGCTTTTGCAAATTTATCGCTAATATTTTATAAGAATATAATTTTTTGGGGAAATTTTAGTTAAAAATTATTTATGATGTTTTGCAATACAGTTTCTTAGGTCTTCTTTGTTTAATGGTTTATTGATAAGATCATTCATTCCTGCTTTTTTACACTCATCAGAGACTTCACTAAGCTCTGAAGCTGTCAATGCAATTATTGGAGTAGTAGTATCAAATTGCCTAATTTCTATTGTAGCTTGAACTCCGTCCATAATGGGCATATTAATATCCATTAGGATTAAATCAAAAGATTCCTTTTTTAGAATTTGTACGGCGTCTATTCCATTTTCTGCCATTATACAACTACATCCAATATTCTTAAGTAGATTTTTAGTTACTAATTGATTGATTTTATTGTCCTCTGCAACAAGAATCTTTGCAGAAATATTAGTTGTACTTTCCTTATTTTCGGACTGATTGTTTAGATCATTTAAGCTTTCGGCAATGTCTAATTCTAAATCAAAATAAAATAGAGATCCTATGTTTTTTTTGCTTTCGAAATAAATTTGACTACCCATTACTTGAACCAAATTCTTAACAATGGAAAGCCCTAAACCAGTTCCTTGTTTATTATCATAAACACTTCCTACTTGAGAAAATTCTTCGAAAATATAATCTTTTTGATCTTCAGGTATACCAGTTCCAGTATCTTCTACCTCTAATCTTATGGTAACGGTCTTATCATCGGTTGATAGTAGCTTAACCCTAAGCCAAATCTTTCCTTGGTGGGTAAATTTAATAGCATTTCCGATTAAGTTGATTAAAACTTCAGATATTCTTAAGGCATCTATGTAAAGTAATTTTGGGATACTGTGATTATGATCCAAAATCAAGACATTCTCTTTTTTATGAGACTGATATTCAAAAGATTGTAATATATTTTGGGACAATGAAAATAAATCTGTTGGTGTTTTGATAAGTTCCTTTTCTTCCGAATCAATTTTACTAACCTTTAAAACTTTATTCACTAAGTCAAGTAAATAGTCAGCTGAGAATTTAAGTGAATTAAGTAGCTTTTTATCTTTCTCTGATTTAGCGTCATTTTCAAGTAAAATAGAGGAAATACCTACCACTCCGTATAGAGGAGTTCGCAGTTCATGGCTAATAGTAGAAATAAATTGGGATTTAATTTTACTTAATTGTTCAGCTTGAGATTTAGCTTCGGATAGTTCAATATTCTTAAATTCTAATATTTCGGAGATTTTTTTCTTAGATCGATATCCTCTGTAATAGAAGAAAACTATGCCTGCTAATAATAAAAGTGCCGTAGTGGAAATAAAAATAATCTTTTTGTTGTTTTTATCTATATCTAATAATAGGTCTTTCTCTCTTTTTGCTATTGCTAGCTGTTGTTCATATTGATCTACTTTAAACCTCATTTTGGTAGTCTCATCGGTTTTAGATCTTGCATTTTCAAAAACTTTCTGATCATTTTCATTCAATAACTTGAGGTCATTAATTGCTTTTGTATGATCACCTATCTTTTCATACATCTCTGATCTATATCGATAGAAGTAACTTTTTCCTTTTGGCCAATACGTTTCATCCTTTAAGTATTCGAAGGATTTATCGAAGTTTTCCTCAGCTCTTATAATGTCGTTATTATGAGCATAATTTCTCGCTCTTAAGAGGTAAAGCGAACTTCGATCTGTTTGCACACTATCCGGAATTGAACTGTCAATACTATCGGCTTCTCTTAAATATATTGCAGCTTCATCAAACCTGTCTAGATCCATATATGTCCATATTAAATTATGTAATGGTATCTGATATTGCTGGATATGAGGATTTCCTTTTCCTAGTTTAACAGCTCTTTTATAATATTTTAAAGCATTCTCATAGTCCTTGTTACCATCATAATATACATTTGCTAAACTGTTCAGTACATATGGTAAAAGAACTTTATTTTTTGTTTTTTCCGTATATTCCAATGACTTTAGAAAGTTTTTCGTAGCATTTTCATAGTCAATGATTTCATATTGTACGGTTCCCATCAATAAATATCCGTGTGATAAATAGTGGTTATGTCCTAGGTCCTGAGCATAATTAACCACTTTAAAAGCGTATTCTAATGAGGCGTACATATCATTAGCGACTCTTAATTTCTCCGAAGTTCGTAATAAAACATCTAAAGTATCAATTTTCTCAAATAGAGGCTTTTCTTGTGAGAAAGAGGCAAGTGAAAAAATAAAGACAAAATATATATATATTGGATTTCTTTTCAACGTAAAATAACTTTTATTAAAAATGATTATACTCGATGCAATAACATATTTAGTCGCATTATATAATTTCATTTTTACATTCTAAGCCCCAATATTTTTAATCATTTAGCCAATGTAATCATAGCTAATTGTTTTTAAGAGTGATATAATTTAATAAAATTATGGGGTTTATTTGTTAAGATCTAAGAGAAAATTCAGTGTCGAAGACTCTTAATTTTTGATTAAACGGGGAGATTTACGCTTTTTTTTAGCAAGTATATTTGTTGTAATTATTAATTAAGTCGTTATTGTAATTTATTTAGTATGGTTTTTTCGGATATCTAAAGACATTTATATAAATTTCGGCGTTGTTACTAATTGTAAGAAAATTGTTTAGCCGATTCAGAAATTATGTGAAGAAGCATCCTAAGAAATTTTTTCTTATTGGAGTTTTTCTTATTTGGTATTATTTTTCCTTACCAAAACCATTATTTAATAATCCTACGGCAACCGTTTTAGAAACCAAATCTGGTGAGTTATTAGGTGCTAAAATTGCAAAGGATGGACAATGGAGATTTCCCGAAACTGATAGTGTGTCTAAAAAGTTTGAACATTGTATTCTAGCATTTGAAGATCAACAATTTTATAAGCATTTCGGTTTTAATCCAGTTTCGATGATTGAAGCTATTAGTGAAAATATAAAAGCTGGCAAAATAGTTCGAGGAGGAAGTACTATTACCCAACAGGTCATAAGACTTTCTCGAAAAGGGAAAAAGAGAACCTATTTCGAGAAATTGATAGAGCTGATTTTGGCTACAAGATTGGAATTTGGAGCTTCTAAAAAAGAGATTTTAAGATTATATGCTTCCAATGCCCCTTTTGGAGGTAATGTTGTAGGGATCGATATGGCTTCTTGGAGATATTTCGGATTACCAGCTCATCAATTATCTTGGTCAGAAAGCGCAACTTTAGCAGTTTTGCCTAATGCTCCATCATTAATTTACCCTGGAAAAAATCAGGTACAATTGTTACGCAAAAGAAATAGATTGCTGAAAACCTTATTAGAGAAAGAAGTTATTGATTCTCTAACCTATGAGTTATCCATAAGCGAATCTTTACCTCAAAAACCATATCGTCTTCCGCAAGAAACACCACATTTATTAGATCGTGTTGCTCATACGAATAGAGGGCAAAGGGTACGGACGACTATTGATAGATCTTTGCAACAAAGAGTAAATCAATTAGTAGGACAGCATTATACATTGTTACGTCAAAATGAAGTACATAATATGGCGGTATTGGTATTGGATGTTGATACTAGAGAAGTGATGAGTTATGTAGGTAATTCACCAACAGATAAGGTGCATCAAAAAGATGTAGATGTTATTAGAGCTGCAAGAAGTACAGGAAGTACACTCAAGCCCTTATTATATGCTGCTATGATGGATAAAGGGGAATTATTACCTGAGCAACTGGTATCTGATGTGCCTACTGTAATTGCTGGATATACTCCTATGAATTATGATGAAACTTTTAGTGGAGCAGTGTCGGCTAGTACTGCGTTAGCTAGGTCTTTAAACATACCTGCGGTGCGACTATTACAAAAATATGGATTACAGCGTTTTCGAGATGAATTAAGTGTGTTTAAGATTAAAGATCTTAAGTATAGTGCTGATCATTATGGTCTATCACTAATTGTTGGTGGGGCAGAAGGTAATCTTTGGGATTTATGTAAAACGTACGCGGGATATTCGGGTACGCTTAATCATTATGAAAACTCTTCTAGTGAATATTTTACAAATGAATTTACAGAACCAATTATTTTAGCAAATGAAAAAGTTGATTTCGGAAAAAAAGTGAAACAAAAACCAGTTGTAGGAGCAGGAAGTATCTGGTTAACTTTTGAATCTATGAAAAAAGTTAACCGTCCTCAAGGGGATGAGGCTTGGGAATTTTATGATTCATCGCGAGAAATTGCTTGGAAGACAGGAACGAGTTTTGGAAATAGAGACGCTTGGGCTATCGGAGCAAGTAAAGATTATGTCGTAGGAGTATGGATTGGTAATGCAGACGGAGAAGGAAGACCAGATCTTACCGGATTAAATTCTGCAGCACCTTTGTTATTTGATGTGGTGAATTTATTACCTAATTCTAATTGGTTTCCCATACCTTATGATGATTTAGTAATGGCCAAAGTTTGTGATAAAAGCGGTTTTTTAGCGTCAAAAGAATGTCCTGTTAAAGATGTCTATGTCCCATTGGCAGGAACCAAAACCGAACCTTGCCCTTATCATCAATTAGTTCACTTAGATCCTGTAGAGGAATACAGAGTTAATTCTTCCTGTGAATCTGTTGATAGAATGATACATCAACCTTGGTTTGTATTACCACCTTTGCAAGCGTATTATTATAAAAATAAGCATGCAGATTATAGATCTCTACCTCCTTTTAGATCTGATTGTAGTACTGATTTATTGGCAAGTATGGCTTTTATCTTTCCGAAAGGTAATAGTAGTGTTTATCTACCTAAAGGGTTTGATGGTAAAATAAACGAAGTAGTTTTAAAAATTGCTCACACGAAACCAGAGACAAGAGTGTTTTGGTATATCGATAATCATTTTGTGGGGGTTACCAAGCAATTTCATGAAATGCCAGTACAGCCAAGTCCAGGAAAACATGTTATAACTGTATTAGACGAGAATGGGAACGAATTAAAGAAGAAAATAGAGATCAAAGAATAAGTTTATATCCTAATTTTTGAACTAGATATAAACTTATTCTTTTGATCAATAATTGATTACAATGGTTTGTAAACTAAACCAAAAGAAAAAGAAGTTTCCTTGTTAAAATTACGACCATCTAAGTTGTGATTATAAGCTGTAGAGACACCTATTTCATTTTTATATAGAGGGATGTATAGATTTAGATTTAAATTGGTGTAATCAACCTCCGTTTGAGGGAGCGCTCGAGGACCGCCAGCTTCAACAAATTCTGGCGTTCCGATATCTAATCCATCCATAGAATCCTGTACGGCTAATTGTACGTGGGTATAAAAATGACTGTTAAAATATCCAATCTTAATGCCATATACTTGAGCATTGGGTACATCAAAATCACTATTATCTTTTAAACTATATCCATACTGAAGTTCTGTAAAAAAATTAACATTCGTCGTTAGTTGTGCTAAAACATTTGCTTGAATACTATTTGCATTATTCCCCAAAGACAGAACACCTTCTGCTTCATAATTGCCGACAGGAATACTAGCTCCAACCGCAGCACCTAATCCTAATCTTCCTAAGGATTTCACATTCTTTTCTAGTATTCTTCCTTTTATAAATATACTTAGATCCTGAATCCCTTCAACACTAGAAGTTCCTTGAACAGGATCTGGTTCTCCATTTTCACTTTCTATAAAAATATATGGCATATTAAGAGAAGCGGATAACCAATTTGTGATTCCATATTCTCCATATAAATTCACAATATATGAAGATATTGCACCCAACCCTGCTGGATTTCCATCAGTAAGTTCATTGCCTCGGTAGAATCGATCATATTGTTTGTAGGAATAACTAGGAGCTATGGTGAGCTCATTTTTTTGTGGATAGAATCCACTAACTTCTGTTTGTGCAACTATCGGAGTAGATAGACATAATACGAGTAATGTCTCTAAAAGAGACTTTTTAGATTTGTGTAACATAAATATTTTATTAATGGTTAATAATCCTCCTTAGACGGGGATAATTCTCCTTTAATTACATTTAAAAATGTTACAAATTTGTTAATTGAAAAATAGTCAGTTTACGACCTTTTTTTTACCAATTTCTGAATGGATGCTTACTTAATTGCGAATTATAGAATTTAGAATCTCCGGTAACTTCCTTTCCTAACCAATCTGGTTTTTGAAATTTTTCATGTTCATCAGATAATTCTATTTCTGCTAGAATCAAACCCTCATTTTCGCCATAAAATTCATCTATTTCATACGTATGATCTCCTACTGTAACTTCATATCGGGTTTTTTGGATGATACCTTTTTCACACAATTTTAATAACGCTTGCGCTTCTTTGATATCAATTTCCTTTTCCCACTCAAAGCGAGAAGTACCCGAATCATTACTTCTTCCTTTGATAGTTAAAAAACCTTTTTCTCCCTTGATTCGAACTCTTACGGCTCTTTCGGGATTAGAATTTAGATACCCTTGAGATATTTTGGTTTTTTTTTGAGCTATATCTTTAAAAGAAGTAGATTTTAGTAAGAATTTGCGTTCAATTTCAATCATTAATGTTGTATAATAGTATCTTCTCTCTAAAAGAGTAGATTTGAAAATTACAAAAATTTATTATTTTCAAATCTACACCTAGAAATTTAAAAAAGCCCTTATTTAGACCATTTTTTGATATTTCTTTCATTTAATCTAATCAGATCTTTATTTCCTACTTTTTTTGATAATTCCAGAGATTTTTGAGCTACCGCGATAGCTTCAGGTTTTCTATCCATATCAGCCAAGATTAATGATTCACGATATACTTGAAAGAATAAAGGATTTTCTGCTTTAGTAACTTTTTGGATATAACTTAATGCAGTATTTAGATCTTTTTGTGTCTCGTGCAGATATAATGCCGCTTGGAAATAATCAAAATTTGATGGACCAGAAAGTACCTTCTCTATATTAGACATTGTTTTTTCGTGTGTGTTAAATTTTAGTGGTAGTATTATTTTTATGGTACCCCAAGAAAAAACTAGTTCGGCACTATCAAGAGTGATGGTATCTATATATATTAAAAATGATTCTGAGACCTCCTTTTTTTCAATGGTTTTGGTTGTAAAACTTACTATAGGTTTTTGATTTACATAAGTAGTCCAATTTCCTGATTTATAAGTGTATAAATATATTTGCCAATTAGATTCGTTGGGTTTAGTAAGAATAGTATAGGACCCTTTTTTTAGTGCTATTCCAGAAATTGTTAGATCATCACTAAACGAAATTTTAGTAGCAGCGTTTGCACCTGTACGCCATAACTCACCAAAGGGAATAATACCATTTTCTCCAAAAATGATTCGATTTCTTTTACTAGGTCGAGAATATTCGATCTCAATTTCTGTTAATCCAACGGTTTGTGTAGTTTTAGAAGATGGACTTAGTGCAGGAACTTTAAGTTGCGCGTTCACAGTCGCGACAGTAATTATACTGAATAAAAATATTTTGAACATGATGTTGTTTTAATAAGATTATAGATTTGAGAAGTACTCTTTTGGTGTAGTACCCATTAAATCTTTAAATGATTTGTTAAATGTAGTTTTAGAATTAAAACCTGCTTCTTGAGCAAGACCGTAAAAGGTCATGTTTTTTGCTTGATCAGTTTTTGCTAATGCAATAAATTCTTTGATTCGATAGTAGTTTACATATTCGAAAAAATTCATTCCTATACGTTCATTTAATAAACGAGCTATCTCTGGATTACTCACTCCAAGCATTTCAGCCAGTTCTGATTTCAGTAATTTTCTATTTAAGTAAGGCTTTCTATCTATCATTAAATGCTCCAATTTAGATTTTAAATTATCCAATTCTGGATTAGATAGTTTGGACTGCGCGTACTTTTTAGGTTTAAGTAGTGAAGGAACTTTAAATAAATCAGGTTCTTTCATACCATAAAAAGTTATAAATAATATTATTAGCGCAATGCTTATCCAGATAACTTGCCAACTTGTTCTATTGAATAACTCCAAGTCTAGAAGCCAATTAATAAACATGATAGACCAACAGACCAAACAAACCCCTATCGCAATTAGAAAATTAAGGAAGAATTGAGATTTGATATGATAACTTAGCTCATTTTGAATGTCTTTTTTAAATCTTAGAAAAATTTTGAGACTCATAACCCAATATGTAATATTGAATAGTAAACCTATTGCAATAAAGACTAAAGTGATTTTAAATTGCTCTCCTGTTGTATTTCTAGTTTGTAATACCTTATCCGATGGTATTATAAATGCGATAGTAACACCAATGTTATATGCCACAGCAGGTAAATAATGAAGTAATTCTTTATACGAAAAAGGTTGGTTTAATAAACTAGATCGTGTAAAGAGATAAATAGTAGCTCCAAATAATAGTGTTGAAAATTCTGAAAAAATAACCCATCGATAATTATCACCGAAAAAACCTGAAATATATAAAACCCGTCCTGTTAGCCCAATGGAAAGTACCAACACTAGAAATGCTATATACTTATTGATGTTTTTTCTTTTTTCTCTAGAAAAAATATAAATAAATAGCAAAAACAAGCTTTGAAAATATCCAAAATAGACAAGTTGATTTAGGAATGTCTGCATATAAACAAGATCTTTTTCGGGTTTAATATACTAGTTTAAAACAAACTGATTTACGTGCAAGATACCTTTATGATTCATTTTAAGATTTTCTTTATAAAAAGAATCAAATGCAGCCTTGCTTTCCCATTGAGTAATAACAAGTAAATCAGGATTATGATAATAGCCTACAACTGATTTTCCGTTTGTGAGTTCTATAATTTTCTTACCGCCATTAGCTGATGATTTTTGTAACCATTGCTCCTTGAATTTCTTGAAAGATGTGGTCTCTTTTTTCCAGTATGAAGTGGCAACATTGTATTTGGTTTTATCTATTTTGAAAGAAATGTCTTGAGGCATTTCATAGTATGTTAAATTAAATAATGACCAAATATTTCTTCTTTGTACATGAAAATCAGGAACAATACCTTCAATTTGAGCTATGAATTCTTCACGATTTTTTAAATCTTTCCATTTACCAAATATAAAATTAGAAGGCTGTATGTTGCCTTGAGTTGTTTCTGAAATACCGAAACCGGGTAATGGTTTGTAGGTTTTTTCGATGCCGACAGGAAAGATTGTTTTTTTGTATTTCTCAAAGTCTTTTTTGGTTCCAGGTTTAGTAGTTAATAATAGAATATCTAGAATTTCACCTTTTTTAAAGTCATAAGATTTAATATCAGATTGGGCAAAAAGATTTAGTGTAAATAAACAGCTTGCAAATAAGATTAAGCTTTTGAATAACTTCATAATTAGTCATTTTTTAATTGTTTGTACTTTTTTGAACAAATTTAGAAGCTTAAACAAATACTCAGTAATAATAGGGGCTTAGAAACATACGCATACGGTATGTGAACTAATTATAGCTGTTTTTTAGTGTGAATTGTTTGTATTTCATTCGAAACTATTCTTTTCTTTTCAGAAGAGTTATTTGCTAACCATATCATTGCCGACGCTATTGTTGTAGGATGAATAGAACGGTATTTTTTTAAAGGTCCAAAGAGTAGAGGATTTAGAATCTTCATGAATTGTTTGAAAAAATATTCTCCTGCTCTTTTTTCGTTTCTTTTTCCGCTAATTAGTGAAGGTTGTAAAATATGTGTTTTAGGTATTTCAAATGCTAATATTGCCTCTTCCATTTCACCTTTGGTACGGTTATAAAAGATTTTACTATCACTATCAGCACCTAATGCAGAAATTACGATAAAAGTCTCAATTTTATTTTGAACACAAAGCTGTGCTGCGGTAACAGGGATTCCGAAATCAATTGAACGATAAAGACCTTTATCTGGAGTTTTTGAATTTGTGGTTCCTATACAACAAAATACTTCGTCCGCTTTAAAATTGTCTGCGATTGATTTTAGTTGCAGTACGTTAATCAAATGTTCTTCAATTTTGGAATGCGAAATGCCTATTGCTTTTCGCGAAAACAATTTGATTTTAGTATAACGACTATCATCAAGTAATGATGCTAAAAGAATCCTTCCTGTTAATCCTGTTGCGCCAAGTATGATCGCTGTTTTGCCCATTTATAATAGATTTTATGTAAATATAATGAGCAATACCATTATGTAACTTTAACCTACAATGAATATCCGTGGTTGTTTGTATACAACAATACGCATTAATAGTACTTTTTAAAAAGAATTTAGAAATAAGAATAATGTTATTTCTGCTCTAACATTACAGCGCTTTCTGGAGTACAATTTTCATCTCCATCATCTTTCGTAAAAACTAGATTGACCGCAACCTTATCCTTACTTTGAGAATCAATCTGTAAAATAATATCAAAGCTTTCTTTTTTGTCTTTATATTTATCTACTTCTAAAGATTTTCCATTATGACTTATTGCAAAAGGCTCTTTATTCGCTTTTACGATTGAGGCTCTACCTCCAATAGTTTTATTACAAGTACCATTATTAAAGGTTAGGGTATATTGTATTGCAGTATCTGATATCCATTGAATGGAAAGGTTTTGACTAAAATTACCTGCATTTTTTTTGGAATTCTCTCCTTTTTTTGAAGAACCAGTTCCTTGTATAGAATAAGTTCTCGGATTCGAGTTGTTCGTGATAGTAACATCACTTACATTTTCAGAATTGACAAGATTGTTATTAACTGTAGTGTCATTTGGAGATTTGCTTTCTGATTTACAACAGATAAATGCGAAGAGTAGCAGTAGGGTGTAATTTTTCATTTTTTTAAATATAATTTAGTTCAAATTGATTGGGATCAATAAAGCAAGATATTATTTTTATCTCATAAAATCTATACAAATATAGTAATATCATTTTTTAGAAGTGTTTAAGAGCCAAATATTTACTCGCTAGATCTCATAATTTGAGTTGATAACCAGTATGTTGTGGTTCATTTAAAATGATTTATAACTATTATTTTTGTAACGGACAAGAATGAAAAGCGATAGAAAAATCATACACGTAGATATGGATGCATTTTATGCATCTGTTGAGCAAATGGATAATCCAGAACTTAAAGGAAAACCTTTAGCGGTTGGTGGTGGTGGAAAACGAGGTGTGGTAAGTGCAGCGAGTTATGAGGCAAGAAAGTTTGGTGTGCGTTCTGCAATGCCTGGATTTAAGGCCAGAAAACTATGTCCTGATCTATTGTTTGTTAGACCTAGGTTTGATAGATATCAAGAAATTTCTAAACAGATCCGTAAGATATTTTTTGATTATACAGATTTAGTAGAACCACTTTCTTTAGATGAAGCATATTTAGATGTTACCGAAAACAAAAAAGGGAATCCAAGTGCATCTTTGATTGCCCAAGAAATAAGACATCGCATTTTAGAGGAAGTTGGATTAACGGCATCTGCAGGAATATCTATTAATAAGTTTATTGCAAAAGTAGCTAGTGACTATAACAAACCAAATGGACAGAAAACTGTAAATCCTGAAGAAGTATTAGGTTTTTTGGAAGATTTGGATGTCAAAAAATTTTATGGAGTAGGAAAGGTCACACAAGCTAAAATGTATCAGATGGGTATTTATACAGGTAAGGATTTAAAAACAAAATCTGAAGAGTTCCTTACTGAGCATTTTGGTAAATCTGGAGGGCACTATTATAATATAGTTAGAGGAATTCATCTAAGTGAAGTAAAACCGAATAGAGAAAGAAAATCATTAGCAGCCGAAAGAACATTTAATGAGAATATATCCTCTGAGATATATATGTTAGAACGCTTAGAAAATATTGCCGAAGAATTACAAAAACGATTAAAAAGGAGTAAAGTTGCTGGAAGAACGGTTACTCTAAAGATTAAATATAGTGATTTTACGTTACAGACACGGAGTAAGACATTACCATATTTTGTTAATGACGCTGATATTTTATTAGAGACATCGAAAGAACTATTGTACCAGTCAGAAATGAAAAATTCGGTACGTCTTTTAGGAATTTCTTTGTCTAATTTGAATACTGGAAATAAAGATCAAAAAAAGAAAGAAAAAGAAGAAATTGAGATTATACAGCTCAGGTTTGATTTTTAGCAAGGTCCTTTTTTTAGTATTACTATAGGCACCAGTTATAAAATTAAGTAAAAGTCAGCTAAGTAACTGACTTTTACTTTTTCAATTTTTAATGATGATTCTTACTCATATATGTATTTAAATGTTCCATCGGTTATATTGAAATCAATGGGTGATGAAGGGTCAAAGGTTCCATCCACTGTTGTAAATGAAAAGGTTCCGGTTACAGTCTTTGTTGAGGTATTTACTTCTGTGATCTCAATTGTGCCATTTTTCGTAGATTCATCTATTTCGTTTGTAAGGTCTAAAAAGTCGATAAAGTGAGAAGGTGTGGTGTCGAAGGTTTCAGGACCTGTTTCATAAGAACCAACTATAATATCACTCTTTTTTAACCAAATTTTAATTTCTTTACCTCCTATAACACCTCCCTCTCGACCAATTAATAAAACAAAGTCTTCTTTTGGGAAGTAATTGAAAATAGTTGTGCTAGACGGTTCATTATTTCCAAAAGGATTATTGGCTTGGAAATCTTCTCCATTTATTTTAGCCGTCATTGCATAATTACTATTTTCAGGTGACGAGTCATCTGATGATGAACATGATAAAAAAGTTAAGACTGTGATCGTAATAAAAAGGATAAATTTAATTTTCATAAAGCTCTGTTTTTAGTAAATGATTAGCATAAATGCATCTCAGAATAATTTTAGATTTTATATAAGTAACACTTTATGTTAAAATGTTACTCTATAATTGAGCTTTTAGTGCTTATATATTAGGATAAGATTAAATACTACATAATATTTCTGCAGCGCTTTTTAGAGTATCATTCGTTTTTGCAAAACAAAACCTAAGTACTTTGTCATCTTGTTGATTTAGATTAAATACTGAAACAGGTATAGAAGCAATTTTGTATTCTTTTGTTAACCTTTCTGCGAAAGTTACATCTCCCTCATCCGTAATATTGGAGTAATCTAATAATTGGAAATAAGTCCCGGCAGCTGGGACGTATGAAAATCGAGAATCTTTAATTAATGATAAAAATAAGTCTCTTTTTTTCTGATAAAAACTAGGTAAAGACATATAATTTTCTGGAGTTTTTAAATATTCTGCCAAGGCATATTGCATAGGGTGATTACTGCAGAATACATTAAACTGATGTACTTTTCTGAATTCTTCCATCAACTCTTTAGGAGCTATACAGTATCCCATTTTCCAACCAGTAGTATGAAACGTTTTTCCAAAAGAAGCAGTGATAAATGCTCTTTCGGATAATCCCGGAAACCTGGCAACACTTTGATGCGGTTGACTGTCAAAAATTATATGTTCATATACCTCGTCACTAAGTAAAATAATATCTGTGCCTTTTAATAAGTTTTCTAGTTTTAGCATATCCTCTTTGGATAAAATTGTTCCTGTAGGATTATGAGGTGTGTTGATAATAATCATCTTTGTTTTAGAAGTAATTTTATTAGTTACTTCGTGCCAATCAACGGTAAAGTTAGGAGTGGATAATTGTACAGGAATAACTTTACCTCCAAAAAGTTTTACTGAAGGTTCGTAAGAATCATAAGCAGGTTTAAATATTATAACTTCATCTCCTTGACGGATAAAAGCAGAAATAATAGTAAAGATCGCTTGGGTTGCACCTGAAGTAACGGTTACTTCAGTATCGGGGTGATAATTACTATTATATAAAGTATTTGTTTTTTCCGCAATGATTTCTCTAAGAGATACCAGGCCAGGCATAGGAGCATATTGATTATATCCTTTTTGCATTGCGTTAGTAACCAAATTCGTTAGTTTACTATCCGTTTCAAAATTTGGAAAACCTTGAGACAGATTAATTGCTTTATATTCATTTGCCATATTACTCATAACAGTAAAAATAGTGGTTCCTATATTTGGCAATTTGGTGTTGATATTTCTCATAGATAAAACAAAGAAGTCAAGGTATAAAAAAACCCTGAAATTTTCAGGGTTATAATATTGCAATGTGAAGTTTAGTGTCTAAAATATGTGGCAATACCCTTGGTTACATTTATCGGAAAAATCACCTGAAAAATCCCAACAATCTTGTGATGTTTGACAAGGAATATTGGTTCTGCAATAATAACCTCCATTGATAGATTGCTTTGCAGCTTTATTTAGTTTCTTAACTTCTTTTAGTTCTAAAATTTTGGATAACATAATTTGGTATTTTTTTGAGTTATACTATTTGTCACCTACTCTGTTAAGGGTTTTCGGTTTACCCCTTTAAAATCAGATATTAGCTAATACGATTCTGTACTCAAGGTATACCGAAATAAATCTTCAAAAAAACAAAACATCCGTATTTTTCGAAAAATACGGATGTAAAAAAGAGTTATAAATAAAAAGATTAATTTTTTATCTATTTAAAGTATGTTATCACATCCGCACATCGTATGATGTGAATCAGTATCTGGTTTTATAGGATCACAATCACCGCCCTTTATTTTTGTCATAGAATGTAAGTTAATTTTAGCAATAGTAAGCTTTTTGAACGAAATCTTGTTTTCTTGTTTTGTTTTCATAATCTTAATTTTTAGAATTAATTGTTTTAAGTATATTCCAATTTGAATCTTGTATCAAGGTACTTTTATTCGTGATCAATTCATAAGATTCGTGCCGTATTTTAAAGTAATTAAGGTAAAGTTTAATACTCTTTTCATGGTGTATATAAAAAAGAGAAAAATTGAAGTTATTTTTTTAATATTTAGGAATTTTCCCTCTGATGATCTATTTTCTTTATATAATAAGAAGGGTTCAATCCGGTTTTGGATTTAAAATGTTTGGTAAAGGAATTATCCGTTTTATAACCAATCTCTAAAGCAATGGATTTAACTGAAAAGGATCTAAATTTTTTATCATTTTTTAATCTTTTTAAAGCATAATCTATTCGTAATTCATTGATGTAATCATTGAAACTAGCCGCTTTATGAGTTTTAATAATCTTTGATAGATATGTAGTATTGGTTTTTACTTTTTTTGCTATAGATCGCAGATCGCAATCCTTTTGCAGAAAATATTTTTGTTGTTCTAGTTTCTCTAAACCATTTAAAACATCCTTTACTTTTTTATCATCAATTACAAAACCTTTTTTTTCAGCAACATCTATAGACTCTAAAGAGTTTATCTTTTCTATTAATTGATTAAATTGTTGGTTATTCTTTTTTTGTTTTTGAAAATACTTGAAAACAAAAAATAGTAAAATCAAACAAACTGTGATCAAAATGAAAAATATCAGTTTTTTGTGATATGCTTGTTTTATTTCTTCATTTTTAAGGTGTTCAATTTGACTTTCTAATTTATTTATTTTTTGATTATTAATCTTTGATATAGTTTGATGTTTTGCTTCTTGAAATTGGTCTCGTAATTTATTTGATTTTTGATACCAGTATGTCGCTTCGTTTGTGTTTTGAATTTTAGTGTAACACTCTGCTAGAAGAATGTAAGTTTCAAGAACTCTAATGTTTCTGGTATCTTTTTCTTCAATAATAGATATACTATTGTTTAAAGAAGAAATAGCCTGATTGTATTTTTTTTCCTCAATAAAAGTATGAGCAAAGAAATAATTGATATTTAATATTGATTTTTTTTGTGAGATGTTTTTGGTAAGAATGATTTCTTCGGCTTTGCGAAAATATTGCTGCGCCTTAGCTAGTTCTTTTCTATTTAGGGCAACAATTCCCTTTTTGGTATATAAATCAATAGATCCTATCGAATAATCTAAGGGTTCACTAATGGCTAAGCCTTGATCTGCATAATATATTACAGAATCATAATTGTTTTGATCCAAGTATACTTCACTTAGAATGGTGAGAAATCTCACATGATTTATTGTGTTTCTATCCTTAGATTTTTTGATTTGCTTTAGTATACCTTTACAAACTTCTAATGCATCATCTAGCTTTTTCATTCTCTTTAGGATTATTGCCATTCCAGAATGAGCGGAATATTGATGCCGAATGTTTTTATATTTGCTGGCAATGTCTAATGCTTTGTTATAGTGGTCTAATGATTTTTGATTTTTCCAATCTTTTAGATAAGAGTGACCTAATCCGATAAAGTATTTGCTTAAAATTGAATCATTTCCTGCAGTTTTGGCATTATTGATGGCTTTTTTTAAATAATACCTACTACGACCTGTTTTTTCTTTTTCATAAAAAGTATCCGAAATATCATAGTAATACTCTGCCAAAATTGATAGATCTGTAATAAGATTAGATAGAGTAGCTTCTAATATAATACTTTGCTCAGTATTAGAAGCTTCTATGTATTTGATTATTTCCTGTGCTGATTTGCTTTGTAAACTATCAGGTACATTTAACTGATTTGTGAATGTTTTTGTTGTTGATTTCCCGAAGCACCATAGAGATGTTAGAAGAACAGTTATTAATAGGTTTTTTTTAATCAAAAAATAATGTATTAAAGTTTGAGTATTATTCAAAAGTAATGTTTTTGCTTTTTTTATATTTATAGAAGTCGATAATGAACTGATTTAAGGCTTCTTTTTACGGCATTAGAGTTGAAATATCAATTTAATCTTATTGATGTAATAGTGGTAAGTGAGATTTCTATTAAAGTTTAAGGTATAAATTAACATTTTGGTATAATGATAATTGTCTTTTGTTCAAAGTTAGCACTATATTTCAAACGATTTCGTAATGAAGACTCAACAAAATTTGAATTCTATTTTAATTCATTATAAATACTGCATTACTGTATCAAAATCTTGTTAAAAACAAGTTTGAAGCTTATTTTTGCTAATCAAATTTTTAAACATTCTTAATAATGAGTGGATTGATAAAATCTTCAATAGCTAGAAAGGTTGCCATGGCACTTTCGGGACTTTTCTTAGTGTTTTTCTTATTACAGCACTTTACGATCAATTTTACTTCTATTTTTAGTCCGGATACTTTTAATGAGTTGTCTCATTTTATGGGTACAAATCCTTTGGTTCAATTTGCGCTGCAACCCGTATTAATTTTTGGAGTAGTTTTCCATTTTGTAATGGGATTTATTTTGGAAGTAAAAAATAGAAATGCAAGAGCGGTTAAATATGCAAAATATAGCGGTGGGGCTAATTCTTCTTGGATGTCACGAAACATGATTCTTTCAGGTTTGGTAATTTTAGCATTTTTAGGATTACATTTTTACGATTTCTGGATTCCAGAAATGGTTCATAAATATGTAGAATTTGCACCAGAAGATCCAACTCGTTATTATCACGAGCTCTTAGAGAAATTTGTAAGTCCATTACGCACAGGAATATATGTGCTTTCATTTGTTTTCTTAGCATTACATCTTTGGCATGGTTTCGCGTCTTCCTTTCAATCAGTTGGTTTTAATAATAAATTTTCTGTGGGAGCGACTAAGTTTGCTAAAGTGTTCGCTATTGTAATTCCTCTTGGATTTATAATCATATCCTTGGTTCTTCATTTTAATCATAATCATTAAAACCACTATTATGTCAATTTTAGACTCTAAAATACCAGAAGGTCCACTGGCTGATAAGTGGACAAAACATAAAAATACAATTAACCTGGTAAATCCGGCAAACAAACGTAATATTGATGTTATTGTTGTTGGTACTGGATTAGCAGGTGGAAGTGCTGCTGCTACATTGGCAGAACTTGGTTATAACGTTAAAACATTTTGCTATCAAGATTCTCCAAGACGTGCACATTCTATTGCAGCACAAGGAGGAATTAATGCTGCAAAAAATTATCAAGGAGATGGAGATTCTAATTATCGCCTTTTTTATGATACTGTAAAAGGAGGAGATTATAGATCAAGAGAAGCAAATGTATATAGATTAGCAGAGGTTTCAGGAAATATAATCGATCAATGTGTTGCACAAGGTGTGCCTTTTGCACGTGAATATGGTGGATTGTTAGATAATAGATCATTTGGTGGAGTATTAGTATCTCGTACTTTTTATGCTAAAGGACAAACTGGACAACAGTTGTTACTTGGAGCATATTCTGCAATGAATCGCCAGATTAATAGAGGTAAAATACAAGCTTTCAATCGTCACGAGATGTTAGATCTTGTAAAAATAGACGGTAAAGCTAGAGGTATTGTAGCCAGAAACTTGGTAACTGGAGAAATCGAACGTCATTCTGCACATGCAGTAGTATTGGCAACTGGAGGATATGGAAATGTATTTTTCTTGAGTACCAATGCAATGGGTAGTAATGTAATGGCAGCGTGGAGAGCACATAGGAGAGGAGCCTTTTTTGCAAATCCTTGTTATACTCAGATTCATCCTACATGTATTCCTGTATCAGGTGATCATCAATCGAAGTTGACACTGATGTCTGAATCCTTGCGTAATGATGGAAGAATTTGGGTTCCAAAGAAAAAAGAAGATGCTGAGGCTATTCGTGCAGGTAAATTAAAACCTACACAATTATCTGAGGAAGAAAGAGATTATTATTTAGAAAGAAGATATCCTGCATTTGGAAATTTAGTTCCACGTGATGTAGCTTCTAGGGCTGCAAAGGAACGTTGTGATGAAGGCTTTGGAGTTAATAAAACAGGTGAAGCTGTATATCTTGATTTTGCGGCTGCAATCCAACGATACGGAAAAGAAAAAGCATTAACTTCTGGTATTCATAATCCAACTGCAGAACAGATATTGGAATTTGGAGAAAAAGTAATAGAGGATAAGTATGGTAACTTATTCCAGATGTATGAAAAGATCGTAGATGAGAATCCTTATAAAACACCAATGATGATTTATCCTGCAGTACATTATACAATGGGAGGTCTTTGGGTAGATTATAATTTACAGACAACTGTTCCTGGATGCTATGCAGCTGGAGAAGCTAACTTTTCTGATCACGGGGCAAACAGGTTAGGTGCTTCTGCTTTAATGCAAGGTTTAGCTGATGGATATTTTGTATTACCATATACAATAGGAGATTATTTATCACATGATATTAGAACAGGAAAAATACCTACAGATACTCCAGAGTTTGATCAAGCAGAGAAGGATGTAAAAGATCGAATCGAAAAGTTAATGGCTGGATCTGGAGAGCATTCTGTTGATTATTACCATAAAAAATTAGGTAAAATCATGTGGAACAAATGCGGAATGTCTCGTAATGAGAAAGGATTAAAAGAAGCAATTGATGAAATTGCTGCTTTAAGAGAGGATTTTTGGAAAAATGTAAAAGTTCCTGGAGATGCTAATAGTATGAATCCAGAGTTAGAAAAAGCAGGAAGAGTTGCAGATTTCTTAGAATTGGGAGAATTATTTGCCAAAGATGCTTTAGATCGTAATGAATCTTGTGGGGGACATTTTAGAGAAGAGTCTGTAGAACAATCAGGAGAACAAAAAGGAGAAGCATTGAGAGATGATAAAAACTTTAAGTATGTTTCTGCTTGGGAATACAAAGGGGAGCCTAAAGATGCTGTACTTCATAAAGAAGATTTAGTATTTGAAAACATTGAATTAAAAACACGTTCTTATAAATAAAAGCTATGAATCTTACATTAAAAATATGGCGTCAAAAAGATGCTCAATCTAAAGGAAAGATAGTAGAGTATCCGATATCTGGAATTGAAGGAGACATGTCTTTTTTAGAAATGCTAGATGTGTTAAATGAAGAATTAATTACCAAAGGTGAAGAGCCTGTAGTTTTTGATCACGATTGTAGAGAAGGTATTTGTGGAGCTTGCTCTTTACAGATTAACGGAGAACCTCATGGACCAGATAGATTAGTTACTACTTGTCAGTTACATATGCGAAAGTTCAATGATGGGGATACTATTTTTATAGAACCTTTTAGAGCACAGGCATTTCCTGTCGTAAAAGATTTGATGGTAGATAGAAGTGCTTTTGATAGAATTCAACATGCTGGAGGTTATATTTCGGTAAATACTTCTGGAAACACTATAGATGCGAATGCTATTCCGGTAAATAAAGAAAATGCAGATGATGCTTTTGCCGCAGCAACTTGTATTGGTTGTGGAGCTTGTGTAGCCGCTTGTAAGAATGCTTCTGCGATGTTATTTACATCAGCAAAGGTATCTCAATATGCATTGTTGCCACAAGGACAAGTAGAAGCGACTGAACGTGTAATGGCTATGGTAAATCAAATGGATGAAGAAGGGTTTGGTAATTGTACGAATACAGGTGCTTGTGAGATAGAGTGTCCTAAAGGTATTTCTTTAGAGAATATAGCACGAATGAATCGAGAATATCTAAAAGCAAGCTTGAAAGGATAGTTTATTAAGTACATATATAAACAAGAGGAAAACTCCAAATCAATTGATTTGGAGTTTTTTTTTGAAAAGGAATGTTTTTTGTGGTAACATTTTTCGAACTAAAGACATTAATTAATAGATGATAGGAAGTTTGTAAGTTCTTGGATTAAGTTAAAAGACTGTTGCAGAAGCTTTTTATTAGCTATTTTTATTAGGAATATCAAAATCATAAAAAATGAAAAGAATTATTTTATTTACTGTTATAGCATTTATTACAATTAATGTTAGTGCTCAAAGTCGTATTGACAGGAGTTCACTAACCCCAATTGATCAATTATTTAGACCTTTAGAGTATAAAGAAAGGGATGCTCCAGGAGAGATTGAAAATGTTAGTTTAGAAGGAGCCGTAGGATCACCTTATGAAGATAAAGTATTTAGACAAGGAGAATTAGTGGATCTAAGTTTTGAGAAAAAAGTAATAGGAATGTTCGTTAGGTATAATGTTTATACTAATGAAGTGGAACTGGTACAACATCCAGAAAGTAAGAACATTAACGCTATGATAAAAGCGGAAAAGGTTTTTGCTAGAATAGGAAACCAAGAGTATCATTATAAAGAATATAATGACGCAAGTAATAAACCTAAAAAAGGGTATTTAATTAAACTTCGATGCAATTCTAAAATTAATGTATACAAAGAGCTTACTAAAACGTTTGTACATCCAACAGTAGCGAAAACTTCTTATCATAAAAATTCGCCTGCTAAGTTTATGGATCATGAAAAATATTATATCGAGATTGATGGTAAGATGGTGCATCTTAAAATGAATAAAAGAAAGATTGTAAAATCTTTTCCTGGCAAACAAAGTGAGTTAAAAAGTTATATAAATAAAGAAGGTTTAAACTTTAAGAAGGAAGTGGATTTAGTTAGATTGGTGGCATATTATGATACGCTATAGGTAAAATTATTTTGTTAAACGCTAAAACTCCAAATAGCTTAATATTTGGAGTTTTTAGATAATCCCCGAATGCAATGTATAAAATTATATTCTATTTAATTGTCCTACTTATCCTATCAGCTAGTTGTGCGGAAAAGGATGCAGTAAGTCAGGATATTATGCGAGAAGTAGAAGGTCTGGTTACCAATGATGAGAGAAGGTTTTTCTTAGAAGAAATACAGCAAGTGAATTGGAAGATACGTAAACAGATTAATGATATTGAAATGGTATATGGTTATGATAGTAAAGAAAGAAAAGAAGCTTTTCAATTGATGCTACAAACTAATAAAATTAATCTACAAAAAATTGAATTATATTTAAAAAAGTATGGCCATCCATCTGCTGCAGTGCATGGAGATTTGGCAGCAAAAACTCCTTATATTATAATTCATCATTCAGGAAACTTAGCATCTAAAGAGCGAAATTTTGAGCATCTCTATAAAGCATATAAGCATGGAGATTTAGGACCAAGCAATTTTTCAGTTTTTTTAGGTAAATATTACACTTCAAAATTCGATAAACAATATAATTTACCTTAGTTTTTGAAATAGATTAGGGTTTCAATATTAAAGAAGTATCATGAATAAGGTTATATATTGCTTGATCTTTATATTAATATTAGGTTGTAATAAGGAAGATAAAATAAGCAAAGAAATTGTTCTTGAGGTTAAGTCTTTGTATACTAATGATGAGAAGATGGCTTTTTTAGAGGAAATACATTTACAAGATCAAAAAGTTCGTAAGAATCTTGCCGAAGTAGAGCTAGAATTTGGGTATGATAGTGATGAGAAAAAGGGAGCGATACAGCAGATGATTAAAAATGATCGAATTAATCTTCAAAAAATTGAACTGTATTTGCAAGAATATGGGCACCCGTCTAAAGATACACTAGGAGAACTAGCGGCTGGAACTCCCTGGATTGTTATTCATCATTCAGGAAACATTGAGTCAAGGCAAAGAAACTTTACCTATTTGTATAATGCTTATATAAATAAGGATCTTAAACCCGGTAGTTTTTCGTTTTATCTAGAAAGGTTTCATCGTATGAAATTTGGTAATCGATTTACACTTCCTAATCCATATAAACAAGAACAATTAATTGATTCTTTAATCAAACGTTTAGATTTATCAGGCTTAACTAAATAAATACAGGTTTCTTTTAAAGCTGTATTGCAAGTCGTATTGTAAATTTTTGGAATCAATAATCTTACCTTTTGAAGGAGTGTCAAAATCATAATCGGGAACCGGTAATTCCATTTGTTTACAGATTGCACTATAATAGGCCGATTTTTTAGGATGATCAGGGTAAGATGCATTAAAGGTTTTATTCCACTTGTCGAGCTTGATAATTTTTTCGATAATTCCAATACAATCTTCCCGATGGATAAGATTTACTGGGGCTAGAGGATTTTTAATATTTTTCCTTTTAGATAGCATTGTTGCCGGATGCCTTCTAGAATCAAATAAACCTGCAAAACGAAGTATAACAACATGAAATTTTTTATTTTCTTGTAATAGTTTTTCTACTTCTATTAGCTGTTTTCCTGCATTTGTAGTAGCATTAGGAGTAGTTTCTTGCGTAATTAGAGGGAAACCATATTCGTCAGAAAAAACGGAGGTAGAGCTTATAAAAATTACTTTTTTAATTGTTGATGTTTCAATTAAAGGAACTAATTTTCTAATTTTAGCTACGAAGTTACCTTCAGGATTTCTGCGTAATCCTGGTGGGATATTAATAATTAATATGTCACTTCCATCGAGAAAAGACTGAGTGTTGCCCTTAGGCCCATTTTCAGTTATTTCTAACAGATACGAGTCAATCCCTTCATTTCTAAGGTTGTCTAATTTACTTTCTGTTGTAGAAGATCCCTTAATTATGTAGTTTTCTTTTAAAAGAGCTTTGGCTAAAGATAATCCTAGCCACCCAGTTCCTAATACACTAATTTGTTTGTTCATTATCTTCTGATAGATTTGAAGATTGATTGGTTTGCAAAGATGCAGAATCTTTGATTTTTTCGACATATTCTAATGTCAATGTTTTCTTAATAGTTATGGCATCATTTAATACAAATGGTTTTGGAATCATCGTTTCAGAACGCTTAGGAATAGAAAATAAATCGTTTTCTAGCAGGTCATAAGAAGATTCATAAAGAACAATCTCTGGAACTGAATCTTTATGAAATTCCATTTTTAATTCTAGTGATTCATTATTCCTTAGATGATACGTCAGTAAGCGATTACCAGTACGTTCAGTAAAAGAGTTTTTTACAAAACCATCTTTGCCAGTTATATCTTTAGCAGAAATACCGTTTGCAGATAGCTTATTAAATTTAAAAGACTTTCGTATAAATAAATCCATTCTATTAATATTTCTCTGTGGTCGTATGCATAAATCTAAAATTCTTGTATCTCCTTGTATACTATCAAAAGAAGTTTCTATTTTCGAAGAACTAATGTTTTTTAAAGGAGCTTCGTTAACATATTTAAAAGAATTACTGTACTTACTTTCGATAGTGTTTTGATTCCAATCTTTAGCAATGTTTTTAAGGCGGTCAATATAGTTTTTAGTCCAAGAGTCTAGCGTATGATCATAAGATGCCCAATATGCTTTGTTATTGTCCTCATGTATGATGTAAACCAAACTGTTAGGTTTTTGTCTTTCTTTGGTAAAATCTGATTTAAAATGAGATGTACCAAGACAGGCTAAAGCAATTACGAAAGCAACTGTACCCAACATACTTTTCTTAGTATAAAAACCAATCACTGGTAATAATAATGTACATAATAAAACTGTAAGTACAGAAGAAGCAAACGTTATTTTTAATCCTAAGGCCACAGGGAAAGTCGCAATAAAAGGTGCCATCATAAAAATAGAAGGTAGACATAGAATTAGCATCAATAAAGGAAATGGTCTCTTTTGGTTAATCAATACAAATTGACATAATAAACATAATAATACCGGAATGATAAAATAGCTTGCACCTTCTAAATATACAGCAGCAGCTCCGCAGATTAGTATCCAAAAAAATAATGGAGCTACTAATATACTTGGCAGTTCTTCTACATTATTAAAGATACTGTATACTTTAAAAAATGCTGCTATAGCAAGGAATATAGCTCCAGCTATATAGTAATATCCATTGTATGGAAATCCATGTAATATGTCGTGATACTCTGGGTATATTATTAGCACTAATTTCCATAGCCCAAAACCAAGCACTCCTGCTAATCCTGCTGAAATAATAAATGCTAAAAATCCGCTTCCAACTTCACTAAAATTAATACGAAACCTTGCCTTGCCATAGATAATAAGTCCAATGAAAAGAAAAATGGCTATTCCAAGTAGAGGGTAGATCCATTTAAATGGATATTTAATAATTTTGAATATTGGAATATTAAAATATAAAAAGTCTTGTTCTGATTTTAGGTTAGAAATATCAGCATCCGAAAAATAGGTTAGTAATGGCATTAAATAACTACCCTGATGTTGCAATGTATTTAGATCAAGGTTTTGCCAAGTATCATTTGCTGTGTGATAATCAAAATGATCATCGATGAAAGCAAAATTGTACCCTTCAATATTTCCGTGTTTTCTAAAAACGGTTAGGTCCGTATCGTTAGGAAGTAGTTTATAAATACTATAGGCTAGAGAGTTTGTTACAGGGAATTTAGGGTCGGCTTTGATGAATTCTTCAATCATTTTACCATTTTTACCATTGGTTTCCATTAACATAAAAGAATTTCCTCCACTTCCTCTAGCTTCAAAATTAAGTACTAATCCGATATCTTTTGCCCATTGGTGTTCCGACACAAATAAATCTGCACCATTTAGCCCTAATTCCTCTGCATCTGAAATACAAATAATAATATCGTTAGTCGGAGTTTTATTTTGACTTAAATATGCTCTAATACTTTCTAAAATGGTCGCAACACCGCTTGCCGCGTCACTCGCACCATAAGAAGAGTGTTGACTACTATCGTAATGTGATAATAAGAGTAAAGCTTTTCCAGGTTTGGCACCTTTTATTTTTGCTATGATATTTTGGGGTTTACTCATTGTCCCTTTATCGCCCAAGGAAAATCCTTCTTGAATTTCTGGAGATAAACCTAATTTTTTAAGTTCTTCTAGGATATAGTTTTTTGATTCTTCATGCCCTGAGCTTCCTAAATAATGTGGTTTTTCAGAGATTTTTTTAACGTGCTCTAATGCTCTTAATGTAGAGAACTCTTGTTGTGGTGTGTCCAAACCTGATATTTGTTGAGGCATACTACTATAAAAGGTATACCATACAGATAAAAGAATGCATATGAACGTGATTACTGAAAGAATTTTTTTCATCAGTTTTTAGTTTGTTTTGTTAGTCTAGATAAAAGTATATCGTCTAAGATTTGAATAGAAGAAGACAAGTTTTTAATAAGTAATAGAAATAAACTCACTTTTGTCAAATTGATTCTTATTTCCCTCATTTGTTTAATATCCTTTAAGATAGTTTACGCGAACCATATTTTTTTAGGAAATATCTAAATTTTGATGATTCGAATAATTTTGATAAAGGTAATAAAATCAGATTTTACCATCGTAAATGTTAAAATGCTATTGAATAAGTAATTGAAAATGACTATATTTAAGATTCACTAAATCACTATTATTATGGGAATTATAAGTTTTCAGGGCGCGAGAACCAAGGTAAAAAAGCAGGATAATACTCCAATTAAAGTTTCAGATTACATGACCAGAAACTTGATCACTTTTTCTCCAGAACAATCTGTAATGGAAGTGATGGAAACCTTAATAAAACATAAAATTTCTGGAGGTCCAGTAGTTAATGAACGAAATGAATTGTTAGGAATTATTTCTGAAGGAGATTGTATTAAACAACTAAACGAAAGTCGTTATTACAATATGCCAATTGACGATGCTAATGTAGAAAGGTTTATGGCAAAAAATGTGGATACCATAGACGGTAATATTAGTATTTTTGATGCTGCTAATAAATTCTTAGAGAGTAAAAGAAGGCGTTTTCCAATATTGGAAAATGGTAAGTTAGTAGGACAGATAAGTCAAAAAGATGTTATGAAAGCAGCTTTACAGATGAAAGGCCAAAACTGGAGAGACGTATAAGTAAGTTTAAGTCGTTTTTTTTGATTTTTTTGCTTTAGAAAGATCAGTAATGATAAGTTTATGTTCGCTATCACCTGATATGTACATACTTTTGGAAGAATATCGGTCAAAGTTATGATCGGATTCTTTCCAATTTCCTATACCCAATATTGTAATCTCTTCACCTATTTCTATCGCTCCTTCTTTATAACGAATACTTTTATTAAAGCCTAAAAACCCTGTGCTTTCTTTTCCATGAGATTGAAGGAACTTTTCTAAAAAAGCAGGTGCATCTTTCCAAGTTCCAGAAGTGTATTCAACATCTTGATCGAGGTATGTGATTTTACTTTTTTTCGGGATATTTGTGTCAATAATTGCCTTATTTCCGTCACTTTCTAGAATGAAATTTTGATATTTTTCTTCGGTAATGATTGTTCTCCAAGAGCTGTTTTTTCCATTACTTCTTTTTTCTTCTACCTGAATTTTATAATACAAACATTCTCTTTTTCCAATAGGCGAAATTAAATGTTGATCAATAGGTAAAGCTTTACCCTTAACTTTAATGTATTCGTTTTCTTTACAAAGAGGGATTTTTTTAAAAGAATGTTTTTTTAACTTCCTTAGCATCCTATTTTTCTTACTATAAACTTGAGATAGAATAAAAAAAACGATAATGCCGAATAGAAAAATGAAAAAGAATCCACTATCTCCTATAGCCATTAATTGAAGTTTTAAAAAAGACATATTAGTTATTTCTTTTTACTAAAGCATAGTATTCGTTTTCTAAAGGAAGATATCCCTGATCATAAACGAAGTAATATACTGTTCCAACTTTTGTAGTATAAATACTGGTGAAAAATTGAAAATCAAACCCTTTAGCAATTAACTTTGATTTGGTAGTTTTTGTTTTTTCTTTTGGATTGAGTTCCTCTAGAATGCGGTAGTTTTTTCTAAGGCGGTTATTGATATTTCGTACTAAGTTTTTACTATCCTTATTAAGTTTATTATTGAAGGCATTTCTGCAATAATCACTACAGAATTTTTTGTCAGCGCGACCAATAATTTTTTCACCACATTCTGGACAGTCTTTTTGCATAAAGTATTATTTGATAGCAATATACAATAATCCGATTTAATCGTTTGTAAATGGATAATATAGGGGTTAAAAAAATGGAGTACACTAATTAGTATACTCCATTTTTTATTGGATATGATAAAAGATCTATTATTCAATGATTATTTTTTTAGTGAACGTTTCTTTGGAGTTAGTAATAGTGATTTTAGAAAGATATACTCCAGCAGTTAGTTTAGAAACATCATATAAATAGCTATCAGAAGATAAAATTTCTTGTGTAATATTATCCACTTTTCTGCCATTAAGATCATAAATACTGATAGAATTAATACTACCCTGTTTAAAGTTGAAATTTAATGTTTGAGATACTGGATTTGGGTATACGCTAAAAGAAATATCAGAAAGATCATCTACCGCTAATACGTTACCTGCAGAACAATTAGGGATTGGATTTGATAAAATGGGCTGTAAATAATCCATTTTCCATTGCACTACTGTGCTCCAATCATCAGCCAAAATACCTCCAGTATCACCAGAATTAGGATTTAATGCCCAAAATGTAAAGTGTAATTTCTTTTCTTTGATAAAATCTATAAACTTGGCAAACCAGATTTCATCTAATCCTCCTTGCCCCTTAATTCCTAATTCTCCAACGAGTAGAGGAGAAGTTCCGTTTGTATTTAAGAAGTTAAATTGTTCTTCCCAGATTCCCGGCATATTATCAGGAAAATCTGGTGCAGAAAACCACTCCTGTTCAAATACGGTAGGACCATATTCGTGAGGTGAATACATCAATTTATTTGGATTACTTAACGTAATAGGGTAATCTCTGGCTCCTTGCAGATTTCCTCCCCACCAATATGATGTTTCTGTACCATCTGGTTTTGTGTATGCTTCAATCCCTTCAACCATGATTAGTACATTTGGGTTTACTTCTAGGATAGCATTACCACACTTTTCGGCTGCTAATCGCCAGTCGAAAGCATCATTAGTTCCCCATCTAGCACCTTCTGGATTATCAATTTTACCGTTTGGTTCATTATTAATATCCATTCCGATAACGGCATCAAAATTCTTATAACGATCTGCTATAAACACCCAGTCATCAATCCATTGTTGTTCGGGTACATTATCGGTATACCATAATTTTTCAACGAGATATGCATCAGGGTTTCTAGAATGACAATCTAGGATTACTTTCATATCGTTTTCTTGGCACCATTGGATTGTTCTATCTAATAGCTCTAATGGAGTTGTAAAAGTTGATTCTTCTTCATTCATAGGTGTTACTCCGGTATAAGGATCAGAACCATAAGAGCCAATGTTTATTGAAGCACCATCTCTTAACATCATATTATGCCAAGGTATTCTAAAGCAATTAAAACCAAGGTCTTTAGACTGTTGTAGTACACTTTTATGATCTCGAGACCAGATTCCATGAAAACTACTGAGTTGTGTTTCGAATCCGAACCAGTTAACACCTGCTAGTATTACTTCGTTACCATCGGCATCTAATAATTTGTTGCCGTTTACAGTTAACCAATTGCCGGGACAATCTTCTTGAGAAATAACGTATTTTGATGACATTAAAACTGTCATCAGAAATAGGATGTAAATTTTTTTCATTTTAGTTAAGCTTAGTTATGATTTGTATAACAGCTATAACGATTGCGTAAAAACTTTTAGTATTTCATTATTGATTCTATTTTTGATAAATATCATTTTTATTAAAAAGCTTTTAATGGTATTGATTTTTAAAGTTTTATGCACTAAAACTTTATGTTAAATGAGAATTTGTTAAATGGATTTTTCGTTTGTAGGTATACTATGATAAGGAGGTGTAGTATAAAACTTATATTATTAAAAACTTGCAAGTTTTGTTTGTATTAGAAATAGATTTCTTGCGCTAATCTGAAGGTATTAGCATGCGCCTCAATAATAGTCTTAATATCTGGAGAGTATCCTCCACCCATTGAACACATTATCGGAATAGAATGATCCTTACAAGTTTGTATTACAAATCGATCTCTTTCTTTGCAGCCTTTTATAGTACACCCCAATTTACCCAATTTATCGGAGCCTAAAATATCAACTCCACAGAGGTAGTATATAAAATTGGGTTTTTGTGTTTTAATAAGTTTAGGGAGTGTTTCTTTCAGAATTTTTAGATAGTCTTTATCTTCTGTTCCATTAATAAGTGGAATATCTAGGTCAGACTGTTCTTTTTTAAAAGGATAATTGTTTGCTCCGTGCATGGAGAATGTAAATACATTTGGATCATTCTTAAATATTTCTGCAGTGCCGTTTCCTTGATGCACGTCAAGATCTATGATTAGTATTTTCTTTGCTTTTTGCTGTCGTAATAAATATCTAGCAGCAATAGCTTGATCATTTAATAAACAAAAAGCTTCGCCACGATTACTGTAAGCGTGATGTGTTCCTCCAGCGATGTTCATAGCTATACCGTACTTCATTGCATATTCTGAAGCTTTAATAGTGCCATCAGCAATAATCACTTCTCGATCAACGAGCTCCTGCGATAGCGGGAAACCAATCTTACGTATCGCTTTTCGATCTAATGTAAGCTCAGTAAGTTCTTGATAATATTCTGTGGTATGAACTGCTAAGATAGGCTTAGAATCAGGTATTTCTGGGATAAAAAAGTGTTCTTGATTGCAAGTGCCTTCATGTAATAATTGCTTAGGCAATAGCTCATACTTGATCATCGGAAAACGATGCCCTTCTGGTAAGGGATGTTTGTATATAGGATGGTATGCTATTTTTAGCATTTAGATAAGGCAATAATCATTTACTTAATGAATACGAAGATACTATCTTTGCTAAACAACCAATTACCTTTTTGATGAAAAATGATCCTTACTCAGCATTACGATATAAAGAGTTTACAATTTTTTTATTAATACGGTTGTCACTGGTTATGGCGTGGACTATGCAATTTATAGTAATCGAATGGCAAGTATATAGTCTTACAAAAGATCCACTTTCTTTAGGTATTATTGGCTTAATGGAGGTTATCCCGGCAGTATCTTTGGCTTTATTTGCAGGTCATATTGTTGATCAAAAAGAGAAGAAAAGCTTACTACTTACGTGTATTTTAGGATTTTTGGGAATTAGTTTAGGTTTGTTACTATTAACGTGGCCTAGTATTTCAGGTTCTTTGGCTGAATCTACTATTTTGTATGGAATTTATTTTCTCGTTTTTTTAGGAGGTATTGTTAGAGCTTTTTTAGGTCCTACTTTGTTTTCCTTGTTAGCGTTGTTAGTTCCTAAAAAGGTGTACCCTAATGCTGCCACTTGGAGTAGTTCCACTTGGCAAATAGGAGCCGTTGCTGGACCAGCACTTGCTGGATTTACAATAGGTTTTATTGATGTGCATTGGTCGATGTTAGTGATTGTTGGTTGGGCGTTAATAGCTTTCATTTGTTTGTTTAGGATTCCTAAGAAACCAATAATGAATCCTAATATTGGTGAACCTATATTTAAGAGTTTGAAAGAAGGGTTAACGTTTGTTTTTAAGACCAAAGCGGTTTTAGGGGCACTTACTTTAGATATGATCGCTGTTCTTTTTGGAGGTGCTATTGCATTATTACCTGTTTTTGCTCAGGATATTCTTAAAGTTGGACCACAAGGTTTTGGTGTTCTAAGGGCTGCTCCTGCTGTAGGGGCCTTTATAATTATGTTTACCACTGCATATTTTCCGATTAATAAAAAAGCAGGTATAAAACTGTTATTAGCTGTTTTTGGATTTGGAGTTAGTATTATAATTTTTGGTGTTTCTTCTGTTTTTTGGATTTCTGTAATGGCATTATTTTTTAGCGGAATCACGGATGGAATTTCAATGGTGATACGACAAACAATATTACAACTTAAAACTCCTGATCATATGAGAGGGAGAGTTTCTTCTGTTAATTCCATGTTTGTAGGATCTTCAAATGAATTAGGAGCTTTTGAGAGTGGTATTACTGCCAAATACATGGGCACAGTAACAGCCGTTGTATTTGGCGGTAGTATGACATTACTAACTGTTATTTTTACTTCTATCGTTTCTCCAGCTTTTAGGAAATTAGACCTCAGAAAAGATATTGAAGAAAATTCAAGTAGTTAAAAGTATTCAAACATTAGCTAATCATAGCGCCAGGATTGACACCCTCTTGATCTGGATTTAAGAATACTAGTTTCCCATCAGGAGTTTCAGTCATTAGGATCATCCCCTCACTTTCTACACCTCTTAATTTTCTAGGAGCAAGATTTACTAAAACAGTCACTTTTTTACCAATTAGGTCTTCTGGTTTAAAGTGTTCTGCTATGCCTGAAACGATCGTTCTAGTATTGATTCCAGTATCTACTTTTAATACTAACAGCTTTTTTGCTTTTGGCATTTTTTCAGCTCCTACAATAGTTCCAACTCGCATATCCATTTTAGTGAAATCTTCGAAAGTAGCTGTGTCTTTTTGCGGTTCTACGGTTTTGTTCTCGGCTTGGTTTGCTTTTTTAGTAGCTTCTAATTTATCTAGCTGTTTTTGGATATCAGTATCTTCAATTTTGGAAAATAATAGTTCGCCTTTTTCAATCTTATGATTGGCAGGAAGAAGTGCTTCTTTTGTAGAAATATCATTCCAGTTGGTTTTTAAGTCATCAGAATTGATAGCAAGGATATTCTTTAATTTTTGAGATGTAAAAGGCAAAAATGGTTCTGATAAAGTAGCTAAAGCAGCAGCAACTTGTAAACCAACATACATAATGGTTTTAACACGCTCAGGATCTGTTTTAATAAGTTTCCAAGGTTCTTCATCTGCTAAGTACTTATTACCTAATCTCGAAACGTTTAATAATTCTTGTGAACCTTCTCTAAATCTATAGCGCTCAATAGAGCTACTGATAACATCAGGATAAGCTCTTAGTTCTTTTAAGGTTTGTTGATCTACATCAGACAATTCATTTGGTTCAGGAATGATACCGTCGTAATATTTATTCGTTAACACAACAATACGATTGATAAAGTTTCCAAAATTACCAACTAGTTCGTTGTTATTTCTATCTTGGAAATCTTTCCAAGTAAAGTCATTATCTTTCGTTTCTGGAGCATTTGCGGTTAGTGCATAGCGAAGCACATCCTGTTTACCTGGAAAATCTTCTAAATACTCATGTAACCAAACAGCCCAATTCTTAGAAGTAGAGAGTTTGTTTCCTTCAAGGTTTAAAAATTCATTTGCAGGAACGTTTTCTGGTAAAATATAGCTTCCTTCTGCCTTTAACATACTTGGAAAAATAATACAGTGAAATACGATATTATCTTTACCGATGAAATGTACAAGTTTTGTGTCTTTGTCTTTCCAATAAGGTTCCCAGTCTTTTCCTTCTCTTGCTGCCCATTCTTTAGTTGAAGAAATATATCCAATCGGTGCATCAAACCAAACATATAGCACTTTTCCTTCTGCTCCTTCTACCGGGACAGGGATTCCCCAATCTAAATCACGAGTTACTGCTCTTGGTCTTAATCCATCATCAACCCAGGATTTGATTTGACCATATACATTGGTTTTCCAGTCTTTTTTATGACCTACTAGTACCCATTCCTTAAGGAAATCTTCATATTGATCTAATGGCAAAAACCAGTGTTTGGTTTGTTTTAATGTCGGTTTTGCCCCAGAAATTGTAGATTTTGGATTTATCAAATCTGTTGCATTCAGTGAACTACCACAGTTTTCGCACTGATCTCCATAAGCTTCTTCGTATCCACATTTTGGACAAGTACCAGTTACAAAACGATCTGCAAGGAATTGATCTGCTTCTGCATCATATAATTGTTCTGAGGTTTCCTCAATAAACTTTCCATCTTCATATAATTTTTTGAAAAAATCAGAAGCCGTTTCGTGATGGATAGGAGCAGAGGTTCTAGAATAATTATCAAAGGTAATTCCGAAATCTTCAAAAGACTTTTTAATGATTGCGTGGTATTTGTCAATAATTACCTGAGGAGAAACTCCTTCTTTTTTAGCGCGCATTGGTATGGCGGCACCATGTTCATCACTACCACAAATAAAGGCCACGTCATTTCCCGTAATTCTAAGGTATCTAGAATATATGTCTGCAGGAACATAAACTCCTGCAAGATGCCCGATATGAATTGGGCCATTTGTATATGGTAAAGCTGATGTAATTGTATATCTCTTAGGTGCGCTCATAATGCTTATAAAAATGAGGCACAAAGGTAATAAACACTTATATAAAATAAGAAAGCTTTATCTAATTAATACTAATCTTATTTTATGCTTTTATATTAGTGTCTCTGACTAGGTTTAATTAGAAATAACATTCTTTTTAATAGAAAAACAGTATCAAGAAATAATCCTGATACTGTTTAAAATAATTTGTTGTATTAAAATTGTTATAAGATCATAACGGGTTTGCTATATCGTTTTTTGCCTTTAGTTATTCTATAAGCATAAAACCCTTCGGATAGATTAGTTTGAGCGGCTTCTTTTACGTTTATTACATGTTCTCCTTCTAATAGCATTTCATTTTTTAGGTTTGCTATTTTTTGCCCACTCATACTATAAAGATCTACATTTACATGACCAGCCTGCGCATTGGTAATATGAAGAAATGATTGGTTATCTGTATATGTAACTGTGTGACCGAAATTTTCGAAGGTTGGGATTTCTTCATCTGTACCTAAACTATTACAGCCAAAACCAAGATCCAATGGATCGTATTGCTGACCTAAAAGAGTTTGATCAACAATATTACCGTCTATACATAACCATTCCTTCATAATAGAAGCATACACTTGTCTAAAATCATTGGTATTATATAGATTCCCGTTATTATTTAAATTTGACAAATCAGGATGATCTCCTATAAAACCATTTCCATCTAATCCTGTTCCGAAAAGCATCATAGGAGCCGCAGTTCCATGATCTGTTCCACGAGAGCCATTTTCTTTTACTCTTCTTCCAAATTCTGAAATTGTCATGGAAACTACTTTATCATCCCATCCAGCATCTTTAAGATCATCATAGAAATAAGACATAGTCTCTGATAATTGAGTCATCAATTCTTCTTGCCTATTTAATTGGTCATTGTGGGTATCGAAACCACCTAAAGTAACAAAATATACTTTGGTTCCTAAATTTCCTTTTATAAGACGAGAAACAACACTTAATTGTTGTGATAATCTATTGTCAGGATAATTTCCGAAATCAGAAGTACTTTCATAAGCATCATTAATTACTCCTGCATATGTAAATGTAGTATTTGCCACTCCTTTTAGATAACCTACTTTTTCTCCGTGTGTACAATCAGGAAGATTACTTAGGTCATAAAGAGATCCATTCTGAGCTATTTCATAAAGTTTTCTTGGATCGGCTACAGAAAAAGCAAAATTGTTTTGGTCTCCATTAAATATAAGATTCCCACTACTTCCTATCTGTATAGCTGCAGGACGATCTGGAGGACTTAATAGATAGTCTGGATATAGGTTTTCAAAATACCTTCCCATCCAACCAGAACTTTCTTGATCGGTTACATCAGAGGTTGCCCAAATATCGGAACCTGTAAAGTGTGATAATGCACTTTGTTCATATCCTACTCCATGCACAATTTTCATCTGACCATCTCCCCATAATTTCTCAAATTTATTAGCATAATTCGGCATTCCATAATCATCATTAAGGTTGAATAATTGATTTTCTGGAATCTTTATGTTAGGGCGTGCATTGGCATATGTGTCGTATTGATTGATTGGGATTACTGTGTTTAATCCGTCATTTCCACCTTTAAGTCTTACAATTACTAGGACTCTATCATTTTCTGATTCATTTAGAGCAGCGGATAGTGGAGAAGGTTTTGATACAGACAAAGCGGTGTTAGCAAATGCCATAGTACCTCCACCAACGATTCCTAGAGCTTGTAAAAATGAACGACGGTTCCATTTCTTATGTTCTTGATTATTACAGCTACCAGATTTTGGTGTGAAATTTTTATAATGAGTATCGCACATGATGTTATTATTTAAGTTGGAATTCAGGGATTGTTATTAGAAATTGTAAAAGGCTATAGACCTGTTTGGGAGCAGTTTCCCAATCAAGATTCCAAGTGCCATCTTCAAAATAATTTTCAGGAACTTGATCTTTAAAAATTTCTAAACCTTGGCTATATTCTGTAGCGCTAATAAGCTCTTTGGACAAAAAATTATCCATAATTTGTCGAGATACTAACTCAACATCATTAGAGTTTTCATCACTTACAGCCTTGCCGATTACTCTAAATTGCTCTTCGTTATGCCTCCAAGCTCTCCATAGATACCAACCAATTCTATCCCACCTTGTAGTAATTGTACTAGAATCTATCCAATCTTTATCTCCTTGCCAACCAGCAACATCAACTGGTTTTAATAATTCTTGTCCCAATTCTTGACATCCTCCACGTATTTTGTTGTTAAATTCGAAATCCGCGGGTAATTCAAAACCTAAGTCTTTAAAAAAGTTGATTTGTACATCAACAGGACTTTTAATATGAACACCTAAACTTTTCTGGTCAAAAAAATGTTCACTTTTAAACAGTTGTCTTAGTACAGGAGCTATTTCAAAATTATTATCTAAAAAAGTTTGAGCTAGTTGATTGACAATAGTTTCGTTGGTTGCTGGGCTAATAAAGTAGCGATAGAGTTTACCACAAATAAATGCTGCTATTTGTTGTGGTCTTTGCTCAAATAAAATTCTAATTACATCATAATAATCCCAATTTCCAGTTTGACCAAAAATTGTTTTATCATCACTATCAAATTTGTTAGCATCAAAGGTAATTGGACCCCAACGTTCTTCTCTTTCGTTCCAACCTGTTAAAGCTCTTGCAGTTTCAACAATATCATTTTGAGTATATCCATTGTCTACTCCTAGAGCAAAGAGTTCATATAACTCTCGTCCATAATTTTCATTGGGTCTATTTTTCGTGTTCTCATATCCGTTTAAATAGATAAGCATAGCCGAAGAAAGTCCCATATCACTTGCGAAATCCTTAAAATTCCCCAAAGAATGAAGTTGTAGTAAATTGTAATATTGAAACATATATGCAGGGCTTTGATATGTATTATCTTCTGTTACAAAATGATTACTCCAAAATAAAGTAAGACGATCTCTAAGATTATTCTGAAACATATCTGCCACCATTTGATTTTTCCAATCTCTTCTGTATTCAAAAGGGTTTTCTGGTCTTGCGTCAAAGTCATCTTTTATCCAATAGCCCCAAGCCGGTGCTGGAGTTGGATTAAGGTTCAAAGCTTCATCGATAAGACTATCAATATGGTCAGAAGGGTTTTGATTGAGCGCATTATTCACCATTTCTGGAGTAGCACCAAAACCAAGTCTTCTGTACAAATGATTAACTTTTTGTCTATTCCAAGGATTTGAGTTTGTCGGGGAATAGATGTTTAATGAAGCAACATTACACGAAGTATTTGTTGTTAGCATAAATAGATTGAGTTAGTTAAGAATTTACGTTAGTTTATTTTTATCGAAACGTAATTATCTGACAGTTAGTTTCTTGTTAAGAAATATTTAGTCATAATTATGATAATTTTTGATATTGTTTATTAATATCAATTTTTCCAATAAAAATGATTTTAAACTAAATATTTTAGATCGATTTCTTGCTACTCTTTTAGTATTCGTTTGTGATTAACTAGTATCTGTTTATGTCGTTTAGAATTTTTTTGGAGTTAACGGTATAACAAAATAAATCCCTTAGTAAATATATTATTACTAAGGGATTTATTATATATTTATTTTATAACTTTTACTATATTAAGAAATTAACAGTGATTTACTAAACTCACCTGCTCCGGTTTCGATTCGGTATACATATTGACCTGTACTTAATCTTGTTCCAGCAGATTCTTTTACATCAATAACATGCTCTCCTTCTAATAGCATTTCATTTCTTAATGTGGCTACTTTTTGCCCAATAATGTTAAATAATGTTATATCTACATGTGTAGTTTCTGGGTTATTAATGTTTATAAAAGTTTGCCCTCCATCATAAGTAACTATATGGGATAGTGTTTCTCCATCTCCGGGGATATTAGGACTAACTCCACCACAGGTGAACCCTAAGTCTAAAGACTCAAACTCTTCACCAAGTAAGGCGTCGCTTACAGTACTTGGATCAATACACAACCACTCTTTCATAACGGTAGAATAGATTTGTCTAAAATCATTAGTACTTTCTGCGTTGAATCCAACACTAGGATTATCTGGTAAGTCCGGATGTTCTCCAATAAAACCATTACCATTAAGTCCTGTTCCAAAAAACATCATTGGAGCAACGGTACCGTGGTCAGTTCCTAAAGAACCATTTTCTACTAGTCTTCTCCCAAATTCAGAAATCGTCATAGTAAGAACCTTATCGTCCCAACCAGAAGCTTGTAAATCTGCATAAAAATTACTAATACCTTCAGAGAAAGAGTTTAGTAACTGTTGATGTCTTTGTATTTGATTGTTATGAGTGTCAAATCCTCCAAGTGTAACCATATACACTTTGGTTCCTAGATTTCCTTTTATCAAACGAGCAACAATACGCATTTGTCTAGCGAAACTATCATCTTCTAAATATCCTCCGAAATCTGTAGATCTATTAAATGCTTCAGATATTGCCTCTGCATATGTATATGTTACGTTTGTACTTTCTCTAATAAAATTTAACCGATCACCATATGTACAATCAGGAGCTGGGTCCAAACTATAACCTTGATTTTCGATATAAGCTTCTAATCTTCTAGGATCTGAAATTGCAAAAGAAAAATCGTTTTCTGGACCTCTAAAAATTAGATTACCAATACTACCAATCTGAATAGAAGGCGGACTTGGTGGTGGGTCTGTAATATAACTAGGATATAATCTTTGAAAATATCTACCCATAAAACCTGAACGTTCTTCTTCGGTTAAATTGGTATTCGCCCATATATCCGTACCTCTAAAATGTGATAACGTTTGATCTTCATATCCTACTCCATGGGCTACTTTCATTTGCCCGTCACCCCATAAATTTTCTAATTTATTCATAGGTTTGGGCATTGCGTATTCGTTTTCTTCTAGATTAATAAATTCACTAGGGGGTATTTTTATTAAAGGTCTGGCATTTGCATAAATATCATATTGATTTACTGGAATAATGGTATTATAACCGTCATTACCTCCTCCAAGTCTGCATATGATTAAAATATTATCTGTTTCTGCTTGACTTAAAGCTACGGATAGAGGAGACGGTCTGGAAACGGTAAGATTTGTGTTTGCCAGCATCATAGATCCTCCTCCTACAAGTCCTAATGCTTGTAAAAAAGATCTACGATTCCATTTTTTGTGATCATCAGTATTACAAACGCCTTCTTTAACGTTTGTTTTTATATTTTTGGGGTGGTGTGTATCGCACATAGGTTAATTATTTAAGTTGGAATTCAGGCAATTCATCAATGTGACTTAGTAGCGCATAAAACTGATCAGGAACTCCTGATAAATCTAATGTCCATAAAATAGGAGCAACGGCATCAGGTTCATAATAATTTTCAGGATAAAATTCCTTGAATATTGCTAATGCTTCATCGAACAATGTTTGATCTTCTAATCCTCTAGGCAGAAAATAGTCTAGAATTGCTTTTACCACGATATTAACCTGTTCTCCTTGTAATGTGTTATTTACAAAACCATCAGCTAAAGTTCCAATGGGAAGACCATTTAGGAAATCACTGAACTGTGTTTGATTCTGAGAATAAAAAGTATTTATGATACTTTGAATACCTTCCCATCTTCCAATTAAATAGTCAGGACTAATCCAATCCTCATCTCCTTGCCAACCTTCTACATCAATTGGATTTAGTACTTCTTGACCAATTGTAGTAGTTCTCCCTAATAAAGAATTTAAAGTTGCTAGTGTAGGAAGAGATTCAAAGTTTAATTGTTTAAAATGAGTAACAAATAGATCAATTGGACTTTTAATAATGGCACCTATAGCTTCTTGATCAAAGAAGTGTTCGCTTTTAAAAAGCTGACGTAACACTGGTGCAATCTGAAAGTTATTTGCTATAAATGTTTGTGCCATTTCGGCTACAATTGCTTCGTTACAAGTAGGACTTACGAAATAAGCATATAGTTTACCGCAAATAAAATTAGCTATTAATGTTTCTCGTTGCGCAAACAAATGTGCAATTACGTCATCAGGGCTTCCAAGTCCATAATATCCAAAGTTAGCGGTTTGACCAAAAATATCTTTTGTGTCATTACTAAATTGACCAGGATTAAAAGTAATAGGTCCCCAAGGAATATCATTAGTCTCTACCCAACCGGTAATAGCCTTGGCAGTTTCGATAATATCATTTTCATTATATCCATTATCTACACCTAATGTAAATAATTCATATAATTCTCTGGCATAATTTTCATTAGGTCTGTCTCTTGTGTTCTCATCTCCATTTAGATATACCAACATAGCAGAAGATATACCGATATCATATACAAATTGTCTAAAATCACCTAATGCATGAAATTGAAGAAGATTATAATATTGATATTGATAAGCAGGACTTCTGTACGATTGATCCTCAGTAACAAAGTGATTACTCCAAAATAGTGTTAAACGATCTCTCAATCCGTTTTGCACAAAATCATATATCATTTGTCTTTTACCCTCATCCTGATAAAAATTAATATCATTGTCCTCGTTAGCCATTTCAGCGGCTTCAAATTGATCTCGATTCCAAAAAGCCCATTCTGGGGCAGCAGTTGGAACTAAGGCAATTGCTTCATCAATCAAGGAATCTACTAATGCTGAGGGGTTGTTCTGATTTAATGCATCGATAACCTGTGTTTTAGTAGCTCCAAAGGCAACTCTTCGGTATAAATGATTTATTTTGCTTACGTTCCAAGGATTCTCAGCCGAGGGTACATAAGGGTCTAACGATGCTAAGTTACAAGAAGTATCAGAGATCATAGGCAATAGGTTTAATTAGTGTTAAGGGACGATTTTCAGCGTAATATAATAGTTTAGAACGAAAACATTTGTTAATTAGTATCCTAAAATGAAAAATTTAAGAAATGTTGAAGCCTAATTTTGTTAAAAAAGGAGATAAAATAGCCATTGTTTCCACTGCACGAAAAATTAGTCATAAAGAAATTAGTGAGGCTATTAATATTGTAGAAAAATGGGGTTTAACTCCTGTTGTGGGATCAACTATTGATTTAGAGTATAACCAGTTTGCAGGGACAGATGATGATAGAAGGCAGGATTTTCAAAGAATGTTAGATAATAATGAAATAAAAGCTATATGGTGTGCTCGAGGCGGTTACGGTACAATAAGAATTATAGACCTATTAGATTTTTCTATATTTATGAAACATCCAAAATGGATTGTTGGCTACTCTGATATTACAGTATTACACGCACATATTCACAATTTAGGAATTTCTACAATTCATGCCGCAATGCCGATAGATATTCATAAAGGTAGCGAAGAATCAAGACAATCACTATATGATTCTTTATTTGGAAAAAAGATTAAGTATAATATTCCTTCTTTTGAAAAGAATAAAACAGGAAATTGTAAAGGAAAGATTATTGGAGGTAATTTATCTATCTTATATTCTATTTGTGGTTCTAAATCATCTATTGATTGTAAAGGAAAAATACTTTGTATTGAGGATTTAGACGAATATTTATATCATGTTGATAGAATGCTCCAGAATTTAAAACGTAATGGATATTTTGATGGATTGTCCGGTTTAATTGTTGGGGGGATGACTAAGATGCACGATAATAATATTTCTTTTGGAAAAAATGCTAAAGAAATTATTTTAGAAATTGTACGAGATTATAGTTTTCCTGTGGTATTTGATTTTCCGATGGGGCATATTGAAGATAATAGAGCATTAATTATGGGGGCAGAAATTTCTTTGGAAGTACAAAAGGAATCTGTAACCTTAAAGTATATGTAGGGGTGGCAGAGCATAATTTACTTGGTAAGGAAGGAGAAACATTAGCTGTTAAGTTTTTAGAAAAAAAGGGATATGAAATTTTAGAACAAAATTATAGATATCTAAAGGCTGAAATTGATATTATAGCCAAGAAAAGTGATACAATAGTGGTTGTCGAAGTAAAAACCAGAAGCACACCAGAGTTTGGTGATCCACAGGATTTTGTAAAACAGAAACAAATACAATTATTGATCAAAGCGATAAATCACTACGTAGAGGAAAATGATTTCGATGAAGAGATACGTTTTGATATTATAGCAATAATTAAAAATAAGTTGCGAACGGAAATTGAGCATCTTGAAGATGCTTTTTATCATTTTTAATAATTAGTCTTAATACAAAAGAATAAATGAAATATCGCAGACTTGGTAATTCGGATGTGGAGATTAGTGAAATATCTTTTGGTTGTATGTCTCTTGAAGAAGATTTTGAAAAAACAAAAGAACTAATCCATTTGGCTTTCGATAAAGGGATTAATTATTTTGATACAGCTGATTTATATCAAAATGGTAACAACGAAGAAATGCTAGGTAAGGCCGTTAAAAGTTTTAGAAACAAGATTATTATAGGCACAAAAGTTGGGAATCAACCTAGAGAAAATGGAGAAGGCTGGGATTGGAATCCAAGTAAAAAATATATTATAAATTCTGTAGAAAAGAGTTTAACTCGCTTAAAGACTGATTATATAGATCTTTATCAATTACATGGAGGAACTATTGATGATCCTATTGAAGAAACTATAGATGCTTTCGAAACATTAAAAGCAGAAGGTAAAATAAGATACTATGGTATTTCGTCTATTCGACCTAATGTAATAAGAGAATATATAAAACACTCTAGAATTTCTAGTGTAATGATGCAATATAGTCTTTTGGATAGGAGACCAGAAGAATCCTGTTTAGAATTATTACAGAAAAATAACATAGCTGTTTTATCGAGAGGATCGATAGCAAAGGGATTGTTAGCAGGGAAAAAGGCAAAAGAGTACTTAGAATATATTTCTTCTGATGTTGATATTGTTATTAAAAAGTTAAAACAATTATCTAATGAGGATAGGACTATCGGACAAATAGCAATTCAGTTTGTTTTAAATCATAAATCTATTACTTCTTCTGTTGTTGGTTTTAGAACTGAACATCAGTTACAAGAATGTATAAAAGCTTTAGAAATACAGCAGTTGTCCGATGAAGAACTTAACTATCTTCAAAACATTATTCAGCCATTATTATATAAAAATCACAGATAGATTGATATAAAAAGTACGAGTGTACCCAAACGGTCTTTCTAATTTTTAAATTTGATTAGATTTGAAAAAGAGAATATTTAAACTTCTATATGGATTCATTCGGAATTGTTGATTTATTATTATTCTTAGGAATTAGTCAAGGAGTTTTTCTTGCGATTACTCTTTCATTGCTTCATAATAAAAATAAACCAGCTAATAGGATCTTATCCTTTATACTATTAATAGCCTGTTTGATGCTTGTAGGCAGGGTGTTTTATCCGAGATTTTCTGGAGTTTTATTTTTCCGAATAGCAGGATTTGTGGATACATTGATTTTTATTTTTGGACCTTTGCTATATACGTACATAAGAAGATTGACTTTTAATGAATCTCCGGGTTATAAAACTCCTTGGTATCATTTTATTCCTGCTTTTCTTCATGTAGTATTTTTTAGTTGGACGTTATTTTATACTAGAGAAGAATTACAAATTATAATCAGTGAAGGTGGCTTTAATTTTGTTTATTTTATTGTAGAGACTGTAGGTTTAATAAGTAATGTAGTATATGTTGCTAAATCATATCATTTGCTCAGTATCTATAAAACTGCAGAAAAAACAAACCTTTCTTATTCGCAGAAAGTACAAATCTTCCTAAGGTTTTTTTTATTTGGAATTTCAGTTTTTATGATTTTATGGATCATAAGTTATGCTAATTATTTTATGAGATTTAAGGAGTTGTATTTTATAAGTTATCATCTAATTTGGATGTCAATTCCCGTATTTATTTATATTGTTGGATTTTTTAGTTTAAAGCAACCCGAAATATTTAGGGTTCCACTTAGTAAGAAAAAAACTGTTTCAAAAGAAAGGTTGAATGGAGAAGAATTGGAAATATTAAAAAAGAATTTAGAGGATCTTATGGTTAATAAAAAGATATATTTAAATAATGAACTTACTTTAAAGGATCTTTCTAAAGAACTCAATACTTCTACTAACAATATATCTTGGTTACTCAATAATATACATCAATGTAATTTTTATGATTATGTAAATACATATAGAGTTCAAGAATTTATCTCCAAAATCCAAAAAGGAGAGCATTTTAATCATACTATTTTAGCATTGTCGTTAGATTCAGGTTTTAATTCGAAATCAACTTTTAATAAGGCTTTTAAAATGATTAAGAATGACACTCCAAGTAATTATATAAAAACATTACAAACCTCTTAAAGAAGTTTCAGCGTATACATTAGGTCGATTTTTAAAGTTTTTTGACTCAGTTTTGAGTATAACTTTAAAATTATATCAAATGAAACGAACAGTTAATTTTTTTTCAGCAATAAAGAAAGCGATATGCTCATATGTTACCCCTTCTATTTTTGTTTTATCGCTATTGGTTACTTCTTGTAGACCGGGCGAAGTTCCCAATATAGTAACCACGGTAGATACAGTGACAGATGGTTCATTTCACGATGGACTGGCAATAGATCGTAAAGGGAATTTATATGGATCTGATTTTGTCGGAAATACGGTTTATAAAATGACTCCTTCCAGAGAAGTAACAGTTTTTGTAGATAGTCTGGTTTCTCCAAATGGGATTGGTATTAATAAAAATGATGAAATTTATGTTTGCGATCATTTTGGCAATACTATTTATAAGTACTCAGAAGAAGGTGCACAATTGGATAGTATTCCGGCAATTTCTCCAGCAGGTATAAAAAGAATACCAGGGACCAATGATATGTTGTTCGTCGAATATAATACGAATACGATTAATTTATTATCAGAAAATAATACAATCACTAAGTTATATGAAGGATCACCAATTAATGGACCAGCTGGAATTGCATTCGATAGGAGAGGTGATTCATATATAGGTAACTTTAATGATAGAAAAATTTATAAATTTAAAGACGGTGAACTTACTTTTATTGCTGAGTTACCCGCAGAAGCACCTAATGCTAATTTTTTAGGGTTTTTGACGTATGCTAGAGGTTTTCTTTTTGCTACTCAAATAGGGGAACATAAGATATATAAGATCAATCCAAACAAAGAAAATGATTTTGAAGTATTTGCAGGAAGTGTATTGGGTAACGAAGATGGAGATGTTTCTGAAGCGACATTTAATTTTCCAAATGGAATATTAGCTAGTAAGAATCAGAAAATCCTATATATTTCTGATGCTGGGACCAAAAATTTGAGAATCATAGAAAGTGGTATTGAACATTAATTTATAATTATTAAATAGAAACAGGGAAATTTTCTCTTTTTTATTTTGTAACTTATACCCACAATACAAATTAATCTTAAAATAAATTCATCATGTTAAAATCGATTTTGACTCAGCAAGGAGTAAAACAATTAAACAAAGAACAACAACAAACAATCAATGGAGGAGGAGGATTAAACTCCGAATGTCATTCTGATAGCGAGTGTGATTATCCGTTAATCTGTGCTGGATGCTTATGTAGACCTGTTGGAGGACCATTTTAGTCCGCAGTAGGTATTTAATTAAGGCTAATTCAAATATAAAAAAGGTCAGAATTCTAAATTCTGACCTTTTTTATATTTTTCATCTTGTTAGATTTTTTTGATTAATAAAAATTTTTGCAATTGCATATACATTTTCGAATAAATCCGATGATGAGCCATTTTTATTAGCTAGCATTGATATTGATAAGTTATACTCAGGAAATAGTGCTAATAAGGAGATGGATCCATTAGCAATACCTCCATGATGCCAAACCCGGATTGTAGTACCGTTGTTAAATATATCTTTGGCATCATTCCTCCAACCAATAGCATAATTCTGTTCGTTAACTTTAGAATTATTGAGCATTACTGGTGCAGTTAGTAGATCAGTAGTGTTTTTATCGAATAATTCATTATTTAAAAAAGCATTTCCTAGTTTGATGAGGTCGGTTGGAGATGCTAAAAAACCTCCTCCAGCCCATTTATTACTGTTGTTAACGGGGTATACCTTTTTATATTTTTGATTAGTTACATCATAAAACTCTGCGGCATCCTTTATAGTTTCCGAAGTTTCCTCAACAATGAATGTAGCACGTAATGGTTCGAATACAGATTCTTTCATGAATTCAGGAAATGGTTTTCCTGAAGCTTCTTCAATCATTGCACTAAGAAGTGTATAATTATAACTGCTATAACTAAAATTATTCCCAGGGGTAAATAATAATTCATCATTATTAAATAATGAAACGCTTTCTTCTACACTAGAATAAGAATCGTTATTGTAATATTCCCAAATAGGAAAACAAAGACAAGTTCCATAATTTCTTATCCCAGAAGTATGCGATCCTAATTGTTTTAAAGTCAAATCTTTAAGAGGTTCGTCTACATATGAGACGAACTGTTTTACCTGATGGTCTAAATTAAGCTTATTGTTTTGAAGTAAAACACCTATTCCTAAAGAAGTGACTGCTTTTGAGGTGCTTCCTATTCTAAATTTAGTGGTAAGATCTGCTAAGGTTTTATCCTCAATATCTTGATATCCGATAACATTAGACCATATGACTTTATTGTTTTGACCAACTGCAATTGATACAGCTGGTGCATCTAATTTTGTGTAGATTGCCTTAAGAATACTATCTGCCTTCTTTAATATGAGGTCATTGTGTATTTGAACCGGTTGGATATTGGAAGTGTTAGGCTTGTTTTTCCAACCGATGGTATAGACAAATATCGGTTCAAAAAGATAATATGCTAAGACTAAAGCTAGAATAGAAATAGAACAAATTTTAATGTATTTTTTCATGTTTTTTAATTGAGATTAGACATAGAATTCCTTGTCATAGAAAGTTAATTCAATGATTTTGATGAGTATTTTTAAAATGAAGAAGGGATTACGCTAAGTCTGTTTCTTGTTGCTTAGCTTTTATCATTTCAGAGATCCTATACAAAAGGATTATTTCAAGAATAATGGTAGGAGTAAGTAAGAAATACCCAAGAAACCCTAATATAACTGTGGCCATACATCCATAAGCAATAATTTCGAAGATACCCGTAGTTTTTGCTAACATTCCTAATGCATTTTGAAGCCTAATCACAGAGATTCCTAAAAGAATACCAATAACTCCAAAAGTGACAGCTTGAGCGCCAATTATGTAGGTAAAATCTAACTCACCTATGTGTAAGGATATTAAATCATAGGTATAGAAAATAATTGTCATAGATGTAAATATAAAAGCAGTTATTCTCAATAAGTAGTTTTTAAAAATTTTGCCAGAAAGTATGAAACCTCTCATAAAAAGTATAATTGCTACAAGAATTACCAATTTTAATACGCTATAAAGTGCAGTGGAGACTAACATTTCGTTACTAAAATATCTTGAATAGTCCAACGCAAATTCTCCAAATCCAAGAATAAAATATATAATACCACTAATCCAAGATATGGTTAGTTGTCTAGTTAAAAAACTAGCTTCTTTACTGTCATCAATATCAAGAAGAAAAAGTTTTTTAAATTCTTTAGCTACTTTAGAATTTTCGGTTTGTATTTTTTCTAAGTCATAATCCAGTGCCGATAAGATTGTTTTTATTGTGTAGCTTCTTGGAGTTACTTCTCCCGCCTCAATGCGTTGTATAGTTCGTACACTAATATTGCATTGTTCTACGAGCTCTTCCTGTGTAAGTCCTTTAGATTTTCTTAATTCGGATATTTTAATACCTAATGCTGGTTGTTCCATGATTTTTAAGTTTTTCGTTTCTTGTGAAGTAGTATTCCCTGCAGTAGAATTACTAGAACTTGTTTTCATTTGATACAGCAATATTAGTTGTAAGAGATAAAATCTCAAATTTTTTGACTTGACTTTGACCCGTCATTAACCTGACATTTCAAGTATAATACCGTTTTGAAGGGTTTTTAATAAATTCCTTTGGAGATGAAATATAGGAATTATTCTAATGTAAAAACCTATGTTTTTGGAATAAGATGTATTCTTTATATAAGATAATTAATTAGGATAGTAGAGATTTTATTGTTGCAACTGTAGTTTTTAGTTTTAAGCGCACATTCTTAGATTTTGCAGATAACTCTTAACCTCTATAAACATAGCTTCTTTACTATGAAGGTCATCAATATCATTACTGTAATGGTAACCAAACGAATAGTTCATAGAAAATTCTTCTATATCGATAAGTTCAGGGTGATTTTTGTAGTTTTCTAATTCTTCAGCAAACCTTCTTTCTACATTTGAATAATTGATAGCATAAAGTTTATTGTTATTCTTAGTATCCATATTTACCTTTCTCGATAAAGATCCTTTTAAAAAACTAAATTCTTCTTTTCGTCTCATAATTTAAGTTGGTTTGGTACTTATAATCTGAAATGAAATTAGAAATTTAAAATAGTATAAATCGTTTTTTGTAGTTAAATATAGTTAAAATGACGTTGAAATGCATTTTTATATCGATGAACGGTTATTTTTCGTTTTATAGTATTTAAAGTTAATTTTAACGCTTATATTTTAATGAGTATTTAAGAATCTTAAGATTTATTAACTGCAAATTTTAATGGTTGCAATACTTTAAGACCAGTATTAACAGAGTCAATATTTTCGAAAGTCAGTAATAGTCTTAATCCATTCCTTGTATTTTTTTCTTTCATTTTGCAGACATTTGGGTTCTTTTGTACAAATTGAAGTACTTTTGAAAATGCAGGACTTTGGTAAAAACTAGATTGTTGATCACTAATAAAATATCCAATAAGTTTATTTTGTTTCATGATTATTTTCTCAATACCTATTGATGTAGCAATCCATTTGATGCGTACAGAGTTTAAAAGATCAATTGCTTGATCGGGTAATTCTCCAAATCGGTCGATTAATCGCTTTTCATATTCCTGTAATCCGGTTTCATCTTTAATACCATTAAGTTCTGTGTATAAGTTAAGTCGCTCAGTAATATTGTTGATGTAACCATCAGGGAATAATAATTCAAAATCGGTATCAATTTGTGTATCTTTTAAATATGCTTTTTCTTTTTTATCATCTTCATATAATTCTGCAAACTCATTTTCTTTTAATTCTTCTATAGCTTCATTTAATATTTTTTGATAAGTATCGAAACCAATCTCGTTAATAAATCCACTTTGTTCTCCTCCTAATAAATCACCTGCTCCACGAATTTCTAGATCTTTCATAGCTATATTAAATCCGCTACCTAAATCAGAATGCATTTCTAAAGCGGTAATACGTTTTCTTGCATCTTCTGTCATTGCAGAATAGGGTGGTGTAATAAAATAACAGAATGCTTTTTTATTACTTCTACCAACACGACCTCTCATTTGATGTAAGTCTGATAGCCCAAAGTTATTAGCATTATTGATAAAAATAGTATTTGCATTGGGTACATCCAATCCACTTTCTACTATAGTAGTAGACACAAGTACATCAAACTCTCCATTCATAAAAGAGAGCATCAAGCTTTCTAATTTTTTACCATCCATTTGACCATGCCCAATACCTACTTTAGCATCAGGAACTAGACGTTGTATCATCCCAGCTACTTCTTTAATGTTTTCTATTCTGTTGTGAATAAAATATACCTGTCCACCACGTTGAATTTCATAACTCACCGCATCTCTAATCGTTTCTTCAGTAAATCTAATAACATTGGTTTCAATCGGATATCGATTTGGTGGAGGTGTAGTTATTGTAGATAAATCCCTTGCCGCCATTAAGCTAAATTGTAATGTTCTTGGGATAGGTGTAGCTGTTAATGTAAGCGTATCAACATTTTCCTTGATTGTTTTTAATTTGTCTTTTACGGAGACACCAAATTTTTGTTCTTCATCGATTACTAATAATCCAAGATCCTTAAATTTGACATTCTTATTTACCAATTGATGGGTTCCTATGATGATATCAACTTTTCCAGAAGCTAAATCTTCCAGTGTTTCTCTTTTTTGTTTGGCAGTACGGAAACGATTTACATAATCTACTACTACCGGAAAATCTTTTAGTCTTTCTCTAAATGTTTTAGCATGCTGAAAAGCAAGAATAGTGGTTGGGACTAATATGGCTACTTGTTTTCCGTTATCTACAGCTTTAAATGCAGCTCTTATGGCAACTTCAGTTTTACCAAAACCAACATCACCACAAATTAATCGATCCATCGGCCTTTCACTTTCCATATCGGCTTTTACAGCTTCTGTTGCAGTACTTTGGTCAGGTGTATCCTCATATATAAAAGATGCTTCTAATTCATGTTGTAAATAACTGTCAGGGTTATACTGAAATCCCTTTTGAAGTTTTCTTTTTGCGTATAACTGAATTAAGTTAAAAGCAATATGTTTTACTCTTGCTTTTGTTTTTTGTTTTAACGTTTTCCAAGCCTTAGAACCTAGCTTATATATTTGTGGTGGTTTACCATCTTTACCATTAAACTTAGAGATTTTATGAAGAGAATGAATACTTAGGTATAATACATCACGTTCTCCATAAATCAATTTGATAGCTTCCTGCTTTTTACCTTCTACATCTATTTTTTGGAGTCCGCCGAATTTTCCGATTCCATGATCAATATGAGTTACATAATCACCAACTTCTAAATTAGTAAGCTCTTTTAATGTAATAGCTTGTTTTTTAGCATATCCACTTTTTAGACTAAACTTATGGTAGCGCTCAAAAATTTGATGATCTGTATAACAAGCAATTTTACGATTATGATCTATAAACCCTTGAAATGCAGAAAATACAATTGTTTCGTATTGTTTTACATCAAGATCAGCATCATCAAAAATATCATGGAAACGTTTAGCTTGTTGTTCACTTACACAGAAAATATAATTCTTATATTCTTTTTCGTGGTTTTCATTAAGGTTCTTAATCAATAAATCAAACTGCTTGTTAAAGGAAGGCTGAGGTTTTGTATCAAACTTTATGGCATAATCAGCTTTAGTTAGAGGTCTGTTTCCTATTTCTACTAATGTAAAATTTAGTAGTTGTTTTTTGATTAATTCTGAAGAAGCAAATAGTTCTTCAGGTGTACCATGCTTGATATCTTCAGAAAGTGTTTTGAAGGCTTCTTTGGCTTTTTCAAAATTTTTATCAATTCTTGAAGAAAGAAGATCAATGTCTTTTGCAAAAATGATGGTTTTGGAAGCAATGTATTTTAAGAAACTCTCACGAGTTTCTTGCATGGCTTTATTCTCGACATTGGGAATGATAGTGATCTTTTTAATTTGTTCTGTCGATAATTGAGTTTCTACATCAAAGGTTCTGATGCTATCTACTTCATCACCAAAAAATTCTATGCGATAAGGCTCGTCATTACTAAAAGAGAATACATCTACTATACCACCACGTACAGAAAATTCACCAGGTTCAGTGACAAAATCTACTCTTTGAAACTGATACTCGAATAATACTTCATTTACAAAATCTAATGATAAAGTATCCCCAATAGATATTTTTAAGGTGTTTTTTTCTAATTCTTTCCGAGTAACTACCTTTTCGAATAACGCATCAGGATAGGTAACGATCAGAGCAGGTTTTTTACGCGAGTTAATTCTATTTAATACTTCTGCTCTTAATAAAACATTGGCATTGTCAGTTTCTTCAATTTGATAAGGTCTTCGGTAACTACCAGGGTAAAAAAGCACATTTTTATCACCCAATAATTGTTCTAAATCATTTAGGTAATAGGCTGCTTCTTCTTTATCACTAAAAATACATAAAAAAGGTTTTTCTGCTTGTAGAAAAGCATTTTCAATTGCAAAGGATAATGAAGATCCAATGAGACCTTGTAAATGAATTTTACTTTCGGATTGGGCAATAGCATTTCCCAGTTTCTGCAATTGCTGAGACTGTGCAAAAGTTTGCGTGATTAAGATTTGACTCACGTAGCGAAGATTTTGTAGCAAATATAACAGCTATATAAACGTATCCAAAAAAGAACGTCTGATTTATTAAGAGAATTGAAGTAGTAGTCTTTCAAAATCTTTTTCAGAGTTATATACATTGCAAGAAACTCGTATGGCATTCCCTCTAAATGAAACAAATATTTGCTCTCTTTTTAATCGAACCTTTAGTTCGTCTAAATTGATTTGATTAGGAAGGTAGATGCCAAAAAGATGATGTGCTCTGAAAGAGTCATTCTCAATAAAGCAACCTAATTCTCTAAGCTTTTGTATGGTATCTTTAGAGATATTTTTTGCATACTCCTGAATGTTTTTTGGTTGCCAAGCAATCAATTGCTCTATAGCATTTATCAACATGGGCGTTAATATAAAATTGCTAGATTCTCCTACAGAATATCTAGCTGCTTTTTCTTTGTAACGATCTTCATAATTAGTAAGTCCAGAAAAATCCTCACTATTGTGTCTATTCATCCAATTATGTTCAATAGGTGTTCCATCGTTAAAAGCATCACTGTAATAAGCCATTCCGATAGAGTAGGGACCTAATAACCATTTATAACCTCCACAAACTAAAGCATCAGGTTCAATATCTTGAACAGAAAATGGCAATGCGCCAACACTTTGTGTACCATCTATGACTAACATAGCTTTTACCATGTTAGTTTTTTCACGGATAGCTTTTAGATCGAATAAAGTTCCATCTGCCCAATGTATATGAGGCAAAGCAATAACCGCAGTATTTGGAGATATAGCATCTAAAATATGTTGATTCCATAACATACCACGATCTTTAAAATCTTTTGGAGGATATACAACTTTGATAATGGCATTGTTTTTTTTGGCTACCTCTTGCCAGATATATACGTTACTAGGAAATTGTTCATCAACTAAGATGATTTCATCACCACTTTGTAAAGGAATATTATTTGCAGCATTGGCAATACCATATGAAACGGAAGGAATAATAGCTGTATTTCTATAATCTGGAGCATCAATTAATGTTGCGAAACGCTGTTTTAAAATTTCTTTATCATTAAAAAAATCTTCAGGTAAGATTTCATTAGGATGTGATTTCTTTTGTAAAGATTGCATACCAATTTCGGTAACTGATTTTAATTGTGGAGCCATATAGGCTCCATTTAAATAGGTAATTTCTTGGGATAGATCAAAAAGGTGTTTTTGGTTTTGCATTAGTAAGTGATTTATACTTTTGGTTTGTATTAGGTTTAAGCAAATTAGAATATTAAATTGATTCATACTCAGCTACTAAGAATTCTTTAACTTTTATAAGAAATAAATGTTTGTAACAAAATTTAATACGTAGAGTCAAATACTAAAAACATAATATATGTACAGAATAGTAATTTGGTGCTTTTTATTAGTTGGGAGTTCTATTTTTTCTCAAAAATCTTTAAAAGGAAAAGTGCTTGATTTTAATACAAAAGAGCCACTAGCGTTTTCTACTATCGTTTTTAATAACAACAAAACATTAGGTACTATTACCGATATTGACGGAAATTTTGTTTTTAATTCTGAGATAGATGTTAATAGTTTGGTATGTAGTTATTTGGGGTACGATAAAAAAAATATAGATGTAATAGATACTACTTATATAGTTATTGAATTAATACCGAAAGAAAATCAACTAGATCAAGTTGTTATTTCATCAGCCGAGAATCCAGCAAATAGAATTATAAGAAACGCGATTAAAAATAGGGAAATAAATGATCCAGAGAAGTTGCAGTCTTTTACATATAACTCTTATAATAAAATCATTTTTGATGTCCGTTCAAAAAAAAATAAAGATTCGGTGTCGTTGGTAAAAAGACTTAAAGGTGGGCATATGATGATCATGGAGAGTATTACTAAAAGAAAATTTTTAGAACCGGATTTAAGTAATGAAATAGTTGTCGGAACTAAAGTTTCAGGTTTTAGAAATCCTCAATTTGCATCACTAGCTACAGATATTCAACCTTTTTCTTTTTATACTGATATGATAAATTTGTTCGAGGTTAATTACTTAAACCCGATATCTAAAGGAAGCTTAAAAAAGTATAAATTTTTTCTTGAAGAGAGTATACCAGTAAAAAAGGATACAATACATGTGATTTCTTTTCAGCCAAAGGCAAATAAAAACTTTGAAGGGTTAAAGGGAATAATCCATATAAACACTAATAAATTTGCAATACAGAATGTTACAGCTTCTCCATATCAAAAAGGAAAAATTGATTTAAAAATTCAACAAAAGTACACGTTGTTAAGAGATTCTATATGGTTTCCTGAACAATTGAATTATAAATTGTCTATGCCAGAGTATCCAAGTAAAGAAAATAATTTAGTGATGAATGGTAAAAGTTATATTACCAATATTTCTTTAGATACCTTGTTACAAAAAAGAGATTTTCCAATAGAGGTTGTTAGTATTGCAGAAGGTGCTACTAAAAAGGATAGTGTATTCTGGAACCTAAATCGAAATACAGTTTTAAATCCAAAAGAAAAGATTACGTATAGAGTTTTAGATAGTATTGGAGAAAAGGTGGATTTAGATAAATTTTTAACCTTATCAGAGAGTCTTTTTAGAGGTAAAATTCCAGTTGGTATTGTAGATATTGATATAAATAAAACAATAATCATGAATCAATTTGAAGGTTTTCGATTAGGAACAGGCTTGTATACAAATGATAAGTTTGATGATCGATTAAGTTTAGGTGGTTTTGTGGGATATGGATTTGATGATAAAGATTGGAAATATGGTGGAGAAGTAAATTACTCAGTGTCAAAAAAGAACGAAGTATCCATAGGATATCAGTATCAGGTAAACTTAAGAGAAGTTGGTAATTACAATAGGCAACAACAAGATTTAGAGTTTTTAAATTTCAGAAGTTATTTAGGATTTAACTTTGATAAGATAAGAGAGCATTCGGTAAATGTTCATTTCAGAAGTTTAAAATATTTAACAGCTGATTTATCCTTTAATCATACTTCAGTTAATCCTAAGTACGAATATGAATTCATTAGTGAAACAACAAACTTGAGAGAATATACCAATAGCAGCTTATCTCTTAATCTTAGATACGCATATAAGGAAAAAATGATTAATTCGTTTAACCAAAGATTCACATCGGGAACAGATTACCCGGTTATTGGTTTTTCGTTTTCCAAAGGATTTGATGATATTCTTGATGGAGATATGGATTATAATAAAATCGAAGTATCTCTAGATCATTCTTTTTACACTAAAAGCTTTGGAAAGACTAGTTATAGGATGGAGGGTGGCTATATAGATAATGCAGTTCCTTATGGATTGTCGTTTACAGGAAAAGGTAATTACGATACTGACTACCCTTTTTTTAGTAAAAATCTTTTTCAGACAATGACTCCATACGAATTCGTGTCTGATAGATACGCTAACCTTTTTATTGCTCACAATTTCGAGGGATTGTTGTTTAAAATTGGAAAATTTCAACCTGATATCGTAATGCATCAAAATATAGGTTGGGGTAATCTTATTAATAACAATAACGCTCTTGTTCCTTTTAACACAATGGACGAGGTGTTTTTAGAAAGTGGTTTAGAGTTAAAGAGTTTATTTAAAGTGAATTACCTCAATTTAGGTTATTTAGGATTTGGTTTAGGCGGGTTTTATAGATATGGTTTTTATTCCAATGAAGATTTTGAAGATAATTTAGCAATTAAATTTAATATAAGTTTTAAGATCAAATAACTAATGAGGCCCAATTTTTTAGAGAAAAGATTTAGGATCGATGGGCTTTGATTCTTGTTATTTAAGTAATCAATTTATTAAAATAACTTCCTTTTTTGTGATAGCATATATTTTAACTTTTTTTGTAGATTCCAGTATATGATTACCAGTAAACTCTCCAAAAGCAGGGAGGATAAGTTGATTTTCTTTTTGGTAAAAACAAGGCAAGCGTAAACGTTGTTTGCCTAAGCCTTCTAAAAGTACGCCAGGATGAATATGTCCACAAAAATTAAATAGACCTTCTCTTTCTTCAGGATGATGACTAAGTAAAAAATTATCTAAAATTAATTCTAAACCTAGTTTTATTCCTATTTCTTCATATTTAATAGGAGAGATGATATCATGATTTCCTACGATTAAAAGAAGCTCTACTTTAGTTTTAGATACCCATTCTGAAAACAATATCCATTCATTATTAATGAAACTATGAAAAAGATCTCCCAAAAAACAAACTTTAGATGGGGTAAAGGTTTCGAGAACTGCGTCTAATTGTTCAAAATTTTTGAGAATTGCTTCTTGAGGTACCGCGCTACCGTGTTTTCTAAAATGGGATATTTTTCCTAGATGTAAATCCGCTATCAAAAGGATGTTTTTTTCTTTCCAAAACATTGCGCCTGTAGGATGCAGAAGAAAAGTTTGATTTTGTATTTGTACGGTTTGGAATTTCAAGGATTCATTATTTAGACAACAAAGCTACCATCTTTTTAATACGATCTTCAAGTTTTTCGCTGGATAATTTTTCTCGTAATCGATCTGTTATAATAGGGAATGAAAAAGGAGTCGCTTTTTTACAGGATTTCCAAACAATAGATTGATTTTCTATTCTTTCCAAGGCCTTTTGTAATCTTCCTTCTTCTAATTGATGTTCAAATGTTTCAATAAAAGATTGTTGGTATAAGAGGTTTTTAGACTCAAAATCTCTAAAAACATTGAATAATAATTGCGAACTAGATTGCAAATGTTTGCTTTTTAATATTTTATCGGGATATCCCGTAAACACCATTCCTGATATTACGGCTATATCTCTAAATTTGCGCCTTGCCATTTCTGTAGCATTTAGGCTTTTTTGAAGATCATTGTGCATATGATCTGTAGCAAAAAGATTGTTGTCAATTACCTGTTGCATATCAATTTCTTGGTCTGATAACAGTTCAAAACCGTAATCATTAAATGCTAAGGAAAAAGAGATAGGAAATAAAAGACTAATTCTATAGGCCAACAAGCTTCCTAAAGCTTCGTGGACAAATCTACCTTCAAAAGGATAAAAAATCGCGTGATATCCTTCTCTAGTTTTAAAGGTTTCTATTAAGAATTCATCGGACCCTGGAACGATACTTTCCTCTTGTTGTTTCTGAAATATGTGTGATAGTGCTTTTAATTCCAAAGATTTTTTTTCGTCAGTTTTGGATGAAGCTTTATATAATTCCTTCCGAAGTAATTCAGACATTTGGGATGTTAGTGTCAATCGACCACCCATCCAACTAGGAACTTTGGAGGTTTTTTTTGAAGATTTTCTTACCAAAACTTTCATTTCTTTTATCCTAACAAGTTCCAGGTTTCGTCCTGCAAAAGTAAAAACATCTCCAGGTTTCAATTTTGAAATAAACCATTCTTCAATGCTTCCAATATATCCACCTTTAAGGTATTTGACCGTTAACACAGCATCACTAACAATGGTACCTATCTGTAAGCGGTGACGCATTGCAATACCACGATTATTTACTTTGAATAATCCATCTTCTAGAATTTCTACTTTTTTATATTCATCATAACTTTGTAAACTTTGACTACCAATAGTTATAAAATTTAGGATCCATCTCCAATCATCTTCAGAAATAGCTTGGTAACAAAAAGTGCTTTTAATTTCGTGATAAATCTCTTTTGGATAGAATCCATCAGAAACCGCTAGTGTGGTAAGATACTGAATCAGTACATCATAACTATTTAGGTACGGAATTCGATCTTCTACGGTATTATGTTTTACAGCTTGCTGTAAAGCAGATGCTTCAATTAATTCTATAGCATGTGTTGGCAAAAAATAGATTACACTGGTTTTACCAGGTTGATGTCCGCTACGACCTGCTCGCTGTAAGAATCGTGCCACTCCTTTTGGCCCTCCAATCTGAATAATAGTTTCTACTGGAGCAAAATCAACACCTAGATCAAGACTAGAAGTGCAGACTACTGCTTTTAAAGATTCATTACGTATTGCTTGTTCTACCCAAAGCCTTGTTTCTTTGTTAATACTACCGTGATGCATAGCCATTTCTCCTGCGAATTCAGGATATTTTTGTAGTATTTTCTGAAACCAGATTTCGCATTGGCTACGAGTATTAGTGAAAAGTAATGTTGTTTTACTTCTTTTGATAATAGGTACAACCTCGTCTAATAAATGAATTCCCAAGTGACCCCGCCAAGGAAAGGTTTCCATTTCTTTGGGAATAATACTTTTTACCTTAATTTTCTTTTTGATGTTAGCTTTGATTAATACCGAGTTTTGTAAAGCATCTGATTGATATCCTAATAAAACTTCACGTGCCTGCTCTAAGTTTCCGATGGTAGCTGATATTCCCCAAATTCTAAGTTTAGAAGAAACTGTTTTTAATCGAGATAGTGCTAATTCAATTTGAACTCCTCTCTTGGTTCCTAATAGTTCGTGCCATTCATCAATTATAATGGCAGTGCAATCTTTAAAAGTTTTATCATATCCTTTTGAAGCAAGTAGTAATTGTAAACTTTCTGGAGTGGTAATGAGCAAATCTGGCATAGAACGTTTTTGTGCTGCTCTTTCTTTTTGAGAAGTATCTCCTGTTCTTATTCCTATTGTAAATTGTGTATCTAGATCTTTAGAAAATCTTTCTGTAGCTTGTTTAATCTCTTGTGAAAGTGCTCGTAGAGGTGTGATCCATATTGCTTTCAATCCTTTTTTATGTTTGGTTTGATAGTCAGGATTATCTTTTATATAGTTCAGAACAATTGGAACCCATAAAGAATACGTTTTTCCACTTCCTGTTGGTGCATTTAGTAATCCATGTTTACCCTGTAAGAATGCTTTCCAACTTTGTTTTTGAAAAGGGAAAGATTTCCATTGTTGTTGTTGAAACCAAGATTCTGCTATGGTAAAAAGTTCTTTCTGGGTCATGATTCCTTCGTTAGGCTGGGGATCAATGTTTTTAAATCCTCTAATGTATTTGCTTCTTGAATTTTTTTATCCTGTCGCCATCTTAAGATGCGAGGGAATCGAGTTGCTACACCACTTTTGTGTCTTTTGGATAAAGCAATTCCCTCAAAAGCTATTTCAAAAACAAGTTGAGGAGTTACACTTCTCACTGGGCCAAAACGTTCTAAGGTATTTCCCTTTATAAATTTATCAACCTCCTTAAACTCTGCGTCGGTAAGACCAGAATATGCCTTTGCAAAAGTGACTAATTCAGTTTTATCATGGTTCCAAAGTCCAAAAGTATAATCTGTAAATAAATTAGACCTACGCCCATGTCCTCGCATAGCATATGTTAAAACTGCATCGATAGTTAGTGGGTCTACTTTCCATTTCCACCAATCTCCTTTTTTGCGACCGACTAAATAAGGTGAATCTTTCTTTTTTAACATTAAACCTTCTGATCTAACGTCTCGCGATCGTTCGCGCTCATCAGCAACTGCTGACCAGGAATTGAAAGTCATTTTTTCAGATAGATGTAATGGTGTTTCTTGTTTTATATAAAGTTCAGAATCACAGACGTTCAGAAATAGTTTTTCTAATAATTCACGACGTTCAGAAAACGGATAGTTTCTGATGTCATTTCCTTTCCATTCTAGCATATCGTATGCTTTTAGAATAACAGGAGTTTTTTGTAATAAGTTTTTAGAAACTGTTTTTCTCCCTATTCTGGTTTGTAGATCATTAAAAGTTCCTATTGTTCCATTTGGGAATGGTAGAATTTCACCGTCTAAAACGGTTCCGTTGGGTATGATTTTTAAGAGTTCTTGAAATTCTGGATATTTATCTGTTACCAATTCTTCTCCACGACTCCAGACAAAAATTTCGTTGTTTCTAATAATAACTTGAGCTCTGATTCCGTCCCATTTATGCTCGGCATACCAATTTGTTATATTTCCTAGATTCGAAACTTCATTTTCTACTGCATATGCTAGGTAGAAAGGATAGGGTTTTGAAAGAAAATCAGATTCTTTTTCCTCTAGTACTAAATCTTGGAATGAAATAGTATTGGGATCCCAGTTCCCCATCAATTTATATGCTAATATATCTTCATCTATTTCAGTAGCTTTGGATAAAGAGCGTGTCATTAATTTTTGACTTACTCCAATTCGGAAACCTCCAGTGATCAGTTTTGTAAACACAAAACGTTCGTAGTAGTTTAATACTCCCCAATTTTTTTGAAGATATGCACGTTTATGTTCTTCGGATTGCTTTTTAAGAGCGATCATTTCTTGTAGATATTCCGTTAGGGTTTTTGTGGAACTTTCTTTTGAAGTAGGGACTACAAGCGCTATGGTTTCTGCTAAATCTCCAACAATATGATATGATTCTTCAAATAACCAAAGCGGAATGTTCGCTAATTCTGAAGCCCAGGTTCTAAGTAATGTGGTATTTACAGGTCTTGGTGGTCTTCGATGAGAGAGTATAGCAATAGTCCATACTTTATCATTTTCTGGGGCATTTTTAAAATAAGAAGCCAATGCGCTTACTTTTACATTGGTTTTATTGGTGCTATCTAAAGTTTTGATGAGGTTTGCAAACTGTTTCATTCTATAACCTCACTTTCTTTTTTAGTTTCTATTTCTGCAAGTTCACCTTCATATTGTGTTTTTTCTGTACGAGCATCATACCCAAGTTCCCTAAGATATCGCGAGAATATTTCAGTATATCCGTGGGTACTTATAACTTTAGTAGCTCCAGTTTCTTTAACGGCCGTTAATAAACCATCCCAGTCACAATGATCAGAGAGTACAAACCCTTTGTCAATTGCTCTTCGTCTTCGAGCTCCTCTAAATGTCATCCATCCACTAGCCGAGGCTGTTACATACGGCACCATTTTCCGTATCCAAGTACTACCATGAGCACTAGGCGGTGCTATTACAATATTCCCGATAAAATCTTCTTTTTTAGTTTCTCTCCTTACCAAAGTAGTTTTAGGGAAGTCGATCATTGGTCTAATAACATTGGTCATGTTTTCTATGGCTCCATGTGTATAAATCCTTCCAATTTCAGGATTTAAATATTTCAAAAGACGTTGTGCTTTTCCAAGAGAATATCCGAAGAGTATAGAAGTTTTTCCTTCTGATTTATTTTCTGCCCACCATTGGTTAATATCTCTAAAAACTTCGTTTTGAGGTGTCCATTTAAATGCGGGTAACCCAAAAGTGCATTCCGTAATAAATGTATGACATTTTACAGGCTCATAAGGAGTAGAAATACCATCATTTTCTATTTTATAATCTCCTGTGAAAACCCAAACTTCTCCATTATGTTCTACTCTGATTTGAGAACTTCCAATGATATGACCTGCGGGATGTAGACTAAATTTTACATTGTTTATTATAAAAGTTTCTCCGTATTCTTTCCCGTTAACGTTAATATTTCCTAATCTATGTTTGATAATTGGGATATTCGTGTGATGCGTAATATATTGTTTATGTCCCCATCGACTATGATCAGCGTGTCCGTGTGTAATAATTGCTTTATCTACCGGTTTCCAAGGATCAAGATATACTTTGGCAACATCACAATAGATTCCCTTTTCTGTGAATTCTAAAAGCGGTCGATATGACATAAATGGTAATTATAACTTAATTTATTGAAATTACGGAATACTATGTGGACGAGAAAGTGTTTATAGAAATATTAGGAGTTGTTGATGGTCGTTTTTAGAATTGAATTAGTGTATTTTTATTCTGAATTGGATCGATAAAAAAATCTCGCTTATTAAATTTTAAAAGGAGTATAGTTTGGTTATATTTGCGGAAAATAAATAAAAATACATGATGTCAATATCTGATTTATTTGATAGTGGATTTCAGAAGAGAAATCAAGATCATTTTGCTGCAATTGTTAGAGTAGCAATGAGTGATGGAGTGATAACTGATGAAGAGAGCGCTTTCTTAGATCGATTAGCTAGAAATCTCAGTATCTCTGAAAATGATTATAAAGAAATATTAAAAGATTATGCTTCTCGTCCTATTAATCCTCCTACAAGTTATGACGCTAGATTAGAAAGATTGTTTGATTTAGCAAGAATGGTATATGCTGATAATATAAAAGGAGATGATCAGGTTGTGTTATTAGAGAAGTTATGTATCGGATTAGGTTTTAGATCAGACAATGCTAAATATGTAGTTGATAAAGCACTTTTTTTAGTTGATCAAAATGTGGATGGAGATACATTTGCAGATGAAATTAAAAATATGAATCGATAATCAAATTTTGATAATCAATATTATAAAAAAAGCCGTTTCTATGAAGCGGCTTTTTTAGCTATTTGTTTTACTATTTTATAGATTAAATCTTCTTGTTCAAAAGGTTTCGCTATGAAATCATCCATTCCAGAACGTAAGCATTTGTCTCTTTCAGCTTCAGTTGCTTTTGCAGTAAAACCTATGATTGGAACTTCGGATATCATTTTGTCTCCATAATTATTTCTGATCATATGGGTTGCCTTATAACCATCTACTTTTGATAGTTTTAAATCCATTAAAACAAGATCATAGTTTCTTCTTTCTAGATAATTAATTGCCTCCTGACCGTTAATAGCAACATCTACAAAGAAACTTCCGTGACTAATTAATATTTTCATTAATAAGAATTGAGTAGCTTCTTCATCTTCGACCACTAATATTCTAAATTTCTTTTTAGTTTCTGGAAGGCTGTATTTTTTCTTTTTCTTCGTTGGGATAGATTTTGTAACATCAAACTTGAAGGGTAACTTAATATCAAAGGTTGTCCCTTTATCTGGTTCACTAGTAACTTTGATCTCTCCATTTAGGAGATCTACCAAGTCTTTTACTATAGCTAATCCTAATCCTGTGCCTGAAATTTGTTTATCCCCATTAAAACGCGTAAATCTGTTAAAAATGTTTTTAAGATTTTCTTCTTGAATTCCTAAACCAGTGTCTTCAATCTTGAAACCAATACTTATTTTATTGGTACGTTGATAGTTTTTAGTAACTGATAGAGTTACTTTGCCTTCTTCGGTAAACTTGAAAGCATTGTTAAGAATGTTATTTAAAATTTGAAATACTCTGGTTCTGTCTCCAATAAGATATTCCTGAATATTTGGATCAATATAAGTTTCGAACTCGATGCCTTTTTCTTCGGCAAGTTTGGCGTATGTTTCTTCGAAACCTTCTAATAGGTTAATAAATAGAAACCTTTCGTCTATAATTTTTATTTTTCCAGATTCTATTTTAGAAATATCTACCATATCCTCTATAAGAGCATTGAGGTGTATGCTTTGTCTCTTAATAATTCGAGCTAATTCTTCTTGTTCAAAATTTAAATTTGTTTTTTCTAATACCTCGATAAAACCTAAAATACCTGTCAAAGGTGTTCTAATTTCATGATTAATGTTGGCTATAAAACTATTTTTGAACTGTTCTTTATCAAGTAAATACTGATTTTTAAGCTCTAACTCTTTTGCCCTTAAAATAGACTCATTTTTTTGTTGTGCTATTTTATTTAGTTCGTAGTACTTGGTAGAGTAATCAAACAAGAGAATAACAACTTCTTCAGAATTTATTTTAATTGTGATATCACATATTTTATCAAGTTTCCCTTCTTCTAAGTGAATACAAGGGAAATTATAGGTAGTTTCTTCTTTTTCAAAAACCGCAATAAAACCTTCTATAATCTCGAAAAACGGATGTGCATCATAGATAGATGTTCCTATTTTCCATGTGAAAATATTGCCGTCGGTTTCTTTAATCGTTCCATCGTGTTGAACAATCGTACACTGCGTTTTTTGATTAAATAGTAACTTTTCTTCTTGATATGTCATGGTACTATGCAGTTATTTCCTTAGCAAGATCTGTAAAGAAATCTTGTACGTTTTTATTGGTTTTTGCACTGGTCAAACAATCAACAGTTATATTTAGTTCTTCGAATTTTTTTGTTACATCTTTTTCATTAACCAGATCTAATTTATTGCCAATAACCTTTACTTTTACCTTAGGATGATTTTTAGAAAGATATTCTAAATCTTGGTTGAGATCTTTATAGGTGTCGATACGAGTAAGATCAAATACATAAATAAAGGCGTTGGACCCTAGAAGGTATGACTTTCTGGTGTCTTCTATGTCTGTATGCCCTTCGGTATCCCAAATGATCATAGAAAGTTCTCGACCATCTGGCATTTCGATTACTTTCTTTTTAATTTGAACACCTAAGGTAACTTTATAATCTTCAGAAAATTCGTTATCAATAAAACGTCTGAATAAAGACGTTTTTCCTACACCAAAGTGTCCTAAAAGCACTACTTTTTTAGACAATTTCATCTTCAAAATGTTTTTTTAATTTTTTAGTAAAAAGTTCACTGTTTTCTAAGTCTCTTTTAGAAATGTGATGCTGTGCAAAGTTAATAATTTGATCTTCTAATACTTCTTTAAACATCATATTATATGCGCCAGAAATTACAGCGGCAATATAATAAGAATAAAAATTTTGCACGTGTATAGTGTATAATTCGTATTCTATAGTTTCCAGATTTTGGTTTCCTCCCCGAAAAGCATCTTCTACAAAACTTTTGATAGCAGTTAACATACCTGCAACCATATCTTTATCAACAGTATTATCTGACAACGGGCTGTAATCTGTTATTAGTAAACCAGAATCTTTTTCAATAACAAACATCTGTATTAATCTAGGTTTTGCATAATCTGTAATAGCCAGATCGCCATCACTAATTCCTTGCGCCCTTGCCTTAGTTCTTCTAAATAAGTTTTTGAATGAGAATGCTTGCCTAGTTTTTCGATTAATGTTTTCACTTAACAGTTTCATCTCATGAGCAATATATTTCTTAATCATTTTACCGATTATCGGAAATAATGCTTCTACCACGGCGTCCTGAGAGTTTTTAATCTCTTCCTTTAAAGTTTCTGTAATTGTGGGTCCTAAAGTTTTCGGTATATCCTCAACAAATTGTTTTAATTTATCATCTATAATAGGATCTACCTTATACGATAATTGCTGCTTTTGATGAACAATTTTACTTAATTCATCAACTTTTTTGGCAATGGATTCCGCATACTCCTTCTCTTCTGTAAGAAGTAGTTCTTTGAGAATTTTTAATTTATCCTGTTCTTCCATATTGTTGGATAAACAGATTACTACTTATTAATTTTTTCTCCCATAGCGATTAAAAGATCACCTAATGTTTTTCTATCAACCTTTTTATCATCTAGTGTATCTATTTTATCAGCGAGATTGTCTTCTAATTCAGTGATTCTAATATTTATATCAGTGCTAAGATTGTCAATTGCCTGATTTAATTCTTTTCGAGTATCTTCAATAAAATCTTCAAGCTCCTTTTTCTTAGAAGAAATATCTTTTTTAACTGAGTCAAATTCAGAATTATAAGCAGCAATGTTTTCTCCAAATATTAGATTCTTTATTGCTTCTATTTTTGAAGAAGGATCATTTACTACCTGTTCTTGCGCAGCTTTATTTTCTTTGGCCATTTTTGGTAATTTATATTGTTGTTCTATGAGCTTCAGGTAAATTTAACATAAAAAACATTAAAAATAAGAGTTCACAGAACAATAATGTTAAAGTTACTTGCTTTTACAACAAATGTAATACGTTTAATTTATAGAGTTTTAATAGTTGGTTGGAGGGAGAAACTCTTTTATTTTTATCGTTTGATTGCAAGATTAGTGAAAATTAATTGCAATCAATGTATTCATAAGCCTTTTTTTATAAATACACCATTATCTAACTACTCGCTTGATAGTTAAATAAATTATATCATAAGTAAAACTGATGTATTTATGATTCGGAACTTTTCATAAATGATTCTACTTTTGAAACCATATTTTTACTACCGCATATAAATGGAGTGCGTTCGTGTAATTCTGTCGGTTTTATCTCTAAAATCCTTTTAAATCCATCACTTGCTGATCCACCTGCTTGTTCTGCAATAAAGGCCATTGGGTTACATTCGTAAAGTAAACGAAGTTTTCCGTTTGGAGATTTAGAAGTGCTTGGATACATATAAATTCCGCCTTTTATCATATTACGATGTATATCACTAACCAACGAACCTATGTACCTTGATGTATATGGGCGATCTTGTTTTTCTTCTTGACAGTACTTAATGTAGTCCTTTATACCTTGTGGAAAATGAATATAGTTTCCTTCGTTTACAGAGTAGATGTTTCCATCTTCTGGAAAAGTCATGTTTGGGTGTGATAGGTAATATGTACCCAAAGCTGGGTTTAATGTAAATCCATTAACACCGTGACCAGTAGTATATACCAACATAGTAGATGTTCCATAAATAATATATCCAGCAGCAACTTGTAGATTACCAGGTTGTAAGAAATCTTCCATGGTAACAGGTGTTCCTGTCGGGGTAACTCGTCTATAAATCGAAAAAATTGTTCCTACAGAAACATTCACATCTATGTTAGAGCTACCATCTAATGGATCCATAAGTACCACATAATTGTTTCTATGATCACTTTTTTGTCCTTTAATTGTAATGAAGTCATCATTTTCTTCGGAAGCAATACCACAAACAATTTCTCGATTTGTTAGTGTGTTGATAAAGGTCTCATTTGCTAGTACATCAAGTTTTTGTTGATCTTCTCCTTGTATATTAGTTTCACCTATAGCTCCAGTGATATCAACCAAACCTGCTTTGTTAACTTCATGGTTCACCATCTTTGCAGCTAATCGAATTGAATTGATCAATCGAGAAAGTTCTCCGCTAGCATACGGAAAGTCTTTTTGGTTTTCGATAATAAATTCTCCTAAGGTTTGGTTTTTTCTAGCCATTTTGGTTATGTTGAATTTCTGCAAAAATATTATTTTTTAAATAACTAAAACGTTTTCGTAACCGTAATTTGTGAAACTTTTTTAAGAATTAGTAAAACCAAAATTAGATCAGTATAAGATTACAAAATTGTCTGGTTTCTAATACATATTTTATAGTTTTGATAAACTTTTGACTTATGGACTATATAATAAGAGATGCTGTAGCAGAGGATATGCCTCAAGTACTTACATTAATTGAAGAATTAGCTCTTTTTGAAAAAGAACCTGATGCCGTAGAAGTGACGGTAGAAGATCTGATTAATGAAGGTTTTGGAGAAAAGCCATTGTTTCATTGTTTTGTGGCAGAAATTAATAATGAGTTAGTAGGTTTAGCACTGGTGTATTTTAGGTTTTCTACGTGGAAAGGAAGAACTGTGCATCTAGAAGACTTAATTGTTAGAGAGTCTATGAGAGGTTCTGGTATTGGAATGGGATTATATAAAAGAGTTATGCAGTACGGAATTGAGAAAGGAGTTAAAAGAGTAGAGTGGAATGTTCTGGACTGGAATAAGCCCGCAGTTAATTTTTATCTAAAGAGTGGTGCTAAAATTTTAGAAGGTTGGCAGGTTGTGCAGATGGATGAATCTGGATTAAATGCATTTGTTTCAAAGATGTAATATGGAGATGAATACATTCGTTTATGAACGAAATTATTGTAACTGATGAGGGTTTTTAAATTTGGAGGCGCATCTGTAAAAGATGCAAAAGCGGTAAAAAACGTAGTTCGTGTATTACAAACAGTTGGGCATTCTGATATTGTAATTATAGTATCTGCTATGGGGAAAATAACCAACGCTCTAGAAACAGTTGTAGAACATTATCTTAACAAGAGTGACCAATTTAAAGATGCCATAGACTTTATAAAAAAATATCATCACGAAGTACTTACAGATCTTTTTGTAAATAAACATCATCCAATCTTTGATAAGATAGATTCCCTTATTTTGGATATGGAAACTATGCTTAATAGAAATAAATCCAATCAATACGATTATGTATATGATCAAACGGTTTGTTATGGAGAATTAATATCTACTACAATTATTAGTGAGTATTTGTCAGAAAATGGATACAAAAATGAATTATTAGATGCCAGAGATGTTATAAAGACAAATGATGTTTATCGCGACGCTATTGTAGATTGGGAAATCACTCAAAAAAGTATTGATGCTACAGTAAATAAAAAAGGTCTGACAATAACACAAGGTTTTATAGCTTCTGATTCTAATAATTTTACAACGACACTTGGTAGAGAAGGAAGTGATTATACAGCAGGAATTTTTGCGTATTGTACAAACGCCATAAGTGTAACAATATGGAAGGATGTACCCGGCGTACTAAATGGAGATCCAAGAGTTTTTGAAAACACTAAATTATTATCGCAAATCTCTTATGAAGAAGCTATAGAATTAGCATTTTACGGAGCTTCAGTAATTCATCCTAAAACCTTGCAGCCATTGCAAAGAAAAGAGATCCCATTATATGTGAAATCATTTTTCAACCCCGAAAATGAAGGAACTTCGGTTAAAAAAGGACAAAGATTGGTTCCATATTTGCCTTGTTATATCATAAAAAAGGATCAAATACTTTTATCCCTTTCTTCTTTAGATTTTTCATTTATTGTAGAGGAGAACGTAAGTGAAGTTTTTGCACTTTTTCATAAGTTTCACCTAAAAGTAGATCTTATACAGAACTCCGCAATTAGTTTTTCTGTTTGTTTAGATGATAAATTCAATAATTTTGATGAATTATTAATACACTTAAAAGCAAAATTTAGTGTCACGTACCAAAAGAACGTGTCTTTATTTACCATTAGACATTTCAACAAGGAAGCAATTCTTTTTTTAGAAGAAAATAAGGATATATTGCTTAAACAAAGCACAAAAGAAACGTATCAAATGGTTGCAAAACAATAAGATGCCCTATTCAATGATTTTGCTATATTTGTAGTTAGCACAAAATGTATTTAATGGCGGTAGTCACCTCTAAAGAAGTAGCCAAAGGGCTTAAATTGGATAAACTTGGTTTTATTGGCACTTTTGTTGGCTGGATGATTCTTAAAATCACACGGTTATCAAAAATAAATCGTCAATACGATAGTATTAGTCACTTAGAGGGTGAGGAGTTTGTAAAGAGTGTATTAGATATGTATGGTGTTACTTTTGAGATTCCACCTGAAGATCTAAAAAGATTGCCTAAACAAGGAGCTTTTATTACACTATCTAATCATCCACTGGGCGGGCTTGACGGGATATTGTTGCTTAAGTTAATGTTTGAACACCGCTCGGATTACAAGATAATAGCTAATTTTCTTTTGCATAATTTCACTCCTTTGAAACGATATATTATGCCTGTTAATCCTTTCGAAAATAGAAAGGAAGTAAAATCTAGTCTTGTAGGAATTAGAGGAGCAATTTCGCATCTTAAGGAAGGGAAACCATTGGGAATATTTCCTGCAGGAGAAGTGTCTACAATGAAGGAGGGTAAGCATTATGTGGATAAACCTTGGGAGCCAGGAGCAATGAGATTAGTTAAGAAAGCTAAGGTACCTGTAATTCCGGTATATTTTCATGCAAGAAATAGTAGGCTTTTTTATCAATTGGCGTCTATTAATGATACGCTAAGAACAGCTAAATTACCAAGCGAACTTTTTTCTCAAGAAAATAAAGTCATTAAAGTAAGGATAGGTAACCCTGTTTCAGTAAAAGATCAAGAAGAATATGGTAACATAGAAGATTTTACAAATTTTTTGCGTAAAAAAACTTATATGTTAGCTAATCCATATGAGAAGAAAACATTGATGGAATCTATTCCTCAGAATTTAAAAATACCAAAGTCTCCGAAAGAAATCGCGGTAGAAGGAAGTATTAATTCTATAGAGTCGGAACTTACATTTTGTCGTGATAATGATATGCGTTTATTAGCGAGTAAAAATTATGAAGTTTTTCTTGCTAAAAAAGAGTGTATTCCGAATGTTGTGCACGAAATTGGTCGATTACGCGAAATCACATTTAGAGAGATTGGAGAAGGAACAAATCAATCTATCGATTTAGATCCTTTTGATGATTACTATCATCATATGTTTTTATGGGATACGAAGGCTAAAAAACTAGCTGGAGCGTATAGAATGGGGATGGGGAATGAAATTTATTCGAATTTTGGAATTGATGGATTTTATTTACAAGATCTATTTAGGTTCGAACCAGAATTACATAAAATGATGAGTGAATCTATTGAAATGGGTAGAGCATTTATCATAAAAGAATATCAACAACGTCCGATGCCGTTATTTTTACTTTGGAAAGGGATTGTGCACTGTACACTTCGTTTTCCAGATCATAAATATTTAATCGGTGGTGTAAGTATAAGTAATAAGTTTAGTAATTTTTCTAAATCATTGATGATCGAGTTTATGAAATCTCATTATTACGATCCTTATGTGGCACAATATGTTAGACCTAAAAAAGAATTTAAGGTTAAACTTAAGGATGCGGATAAGGATTTTGTGTTTGATGAGAGTAGAAGTGATCTTAATAAATTTGATAAAATTATTGATGAAATTGAACCTGGAAGTCTTCGTATACCGGTTTTGATAAAAAAATACATTAAACAAAACGCTAAGGTTGTAGCGTTTAATGTTGATCCATTATTTAATAATGCCGTTGATGGATTGATGTATATAAGAATAGCAGACTTGCCTGATAGCACGGTTAAACCGGTAATGGAAGAGTTTCAGGCGGAATTAGAACAGAAGTATTTTAAAAACGCCGACAAATAATCGGTAATTGGTAGTTTTTTTGTGTAGTTAATCGTAAAATTCCCATTTTTTCTTACTCTATTCTTTTAGAATACTGATATATTTCACTAATTTGAAGATTAAAATATCTTGAAGTGGTTGTACAATATATTTACTTTGCTATTGCGTTATTAGGCGTTATATTATTTCTTTTTCTTAATAAAAGACTTTTTAAGTGGTTACAAAGCAAAATAAGTAAACTAGAAAACAATATTTTTTTTGGAAGAACTAAATTCTCTCAGTTCTTTAGATTTATAACTCCTAGAAGAGAAAGACATATTCTTACGTTCATTATAAGGCTTTTAAAGATAACTGTAATCTTTATTTTTTTCATATTCTATCTTCCTTTTCTATTTAGTCTGGTTCCACAAACGAAGGAGTATGCTGATGTTGTTTTAGGGTATATAAAGAAACCTTTAGTGTTTTTATATGAAGGGTTAGTGGGTTTTATACCCAACTTATTTTTTATTATTGTTATCTTTTTTGTGACTAAATATCTAATAAGGTTTTTAAAATATGTAACAGCAGAATTAGAAAAAGAAGCAGTGCGTCTAGATGGTTTTCATGCAGATTGGGCAAGACCGACTTTTAACTTATTGCGTGTTTTTATAATTGCTTTTGCACTCATAATTGTCTTTCCATACATACCAGGTTCTGATTCTCCTGCTTTTAAAGGCTTATCAATTTTCTTTGGTATTTTATTTTCTTTGGGATCTACCTCTGCGATATCTAATATTGTAGCAGGTGTTGTGATAACCTATATGCGACCTTTTAAAGTAGGTGATAGGGTTGAGATAGGAAATACTATTGGAGATGTTACAGAAAGAAGTCTTTTAGTAACACGAATCCGTACAATAAAAAACTTGGATGTGACAATTCCTAACTCTTCAATTTTAGGAAATCATATTATCAATTTTACTAAGAACGCTTCAGAAGATGTAGGTGTTATTCTGCATACTTCGGTTACCATTGGATATGATGTGTCTAGTAATGACGTTATAGAGGCATTAAAAAAAGGAGCAAAGAATACGGATCAGGTTTTAAGCGAACCCGTACCCTTTGTTTTGATTAAAAGTTTGGATGATTTTTACGTAAATTATGAATTAAATGTTTACACCAAAAATCCAGAAAAGTCAGCTGCTATTTATTCGATACTACATGAGAATATTAAAAATGAATTACATCAATCGGGAATAGAAATTCTATCCCCACACTATCATGCCGTAAGAGATGGAAACAATCTGGCAGTTCCGCCTTCGAACATTCCTGAAAACTATGCTAAACCAGGGTTTAAGATTGACAAGTAATTTGATTAAAATCTATGTAGTTTGTAAAACGCTTTTATTTACAAAATCGTGGCAATATTCTTTAATTTGATTTCTTGTTTTGGTAAAAGCTGCATGAATTTCTTCTTCAGTTCCTTCTACTTTTGAAGGATCAAAAAAGTTGTAATGCAAGCGTTCTGCTTTTCCTGGAAAAAAAGGGCACCTTTCTTTTGCATTATCACAAACTGTGAGAATATAATCGAATTTTAGATCTAAATATTCTTCTAGGTTGTTAGATGTATGATTAGAGATATCAATTCCATCTTCTTTCATAATGGCGATAGCTCTAGGGTTTACACCATGAGTTTCTACTCCGGCACTATAAACCGTTGCACTATCGTTTGCAAAATGTTTTAAATAGCCTTCTGCCATTTGACTTCTACAGGAATTTCCTGTGCATAATACTAAAATGTTCATTATTGTGGTGTTTTTTGTGGTTACATTATTGTTTTACTTCTACGTTCTAAAATGGTATTGTCATACCATATGTTAGACAACTTGCCTATTTTTTCTCTATATCCAATGACTCTAAATCCTAGGGATGTGTGTAGATGAATGCTAGCTTTGTTATTACTAAATATTCCTGCTTGTAGGGTCCAAAATCCTTTTTTTTCGCTTTCTTCAATTAATTTAGTCAAAAGTAACTTGCCGACCCCCAAATTCCTACGATTTGATGTTATGTAAATACTAATTTCTGCAACGCCTCTATAAACATCTCTTGTAGAGACAGGAGCTAAAGCTGCCCAACCAATAATTTCATTATTTAGAACAGCTTTTAATCTGCAGGATCTAATATGAACTTGATTCCATTGTTCCCATTTTGGGATCTTGGTTTCGAAAGTTGCCATACCAGTATCTATTCCTTCTTTGTAGATTTTAGCAATATCTTGCCAATCTTCTTCACTAAAAGTTAGTATTTCTATTTTGGATTTCATCTAGCAACATCCACTTCCTGGAGCGCAAGAATTAGCTTCAATAGAAGCAGTTTCTGGAACGCCACAAAGCTCTTTTGCTTTACAATCGGTAGGGTTTACCGCAAGCTTTACGATTAATTGTCCATCATTTACATTAAATCCTGTGATATGTAAATGTGCGGTGTGAAACATAGCATTTCCGTATTCTATCTTTACCGGAGCATCCATTTCATAGGCTGTCATTGTTCCTACCTTTCTAAGAATACCTAATGCCTTATAAGAACTTAAATAATCTCGTTTCCCTAATTCATTTGGACTTTCCCATAACTGAATGATTGTTTCTTTCCAAGAATCTGTTCCTGCTCCACAATCAACAGAGTCTATGGTTACATGTTTTACTTCTGTAATATGATAATTAGCACCTACCAGCATTCCAGGCGCATATTCAAACAGTAAAGGTTTGTCTTGATGTTCTCCTAATAATGAAATAAATTCTGATGTATTCATAATATAAATAATTTATTTTTTTGTTTAACAACAGTTCTGTTTCGTGGTATTAAAAAATGAATTGAGATTTTGTTGTAATTCATTCCATTTGTCAATATTGATACAATAACACATACTTTTTCCTTCGACTTCTCCTTTTAGGAGGCCAATACTTTTTAATTCCTTGAGATGTTGTGATATAGTAGCTTGTGCTAAACCTATTTCTTCTACCAAATCATTACATATACAAGCATCTTGTTTACTTATATATTGAAGTATGGCGATACGCGCAGGATGCCCAAGTATTTTAAAAGTTTGAGCTAGTTCATTTTGTTGTTGATCGAATATTTGAGTTTTGGTAATACCCATAATGTTATTTTAATATCGCAATATTACGATATTAAAATGAAATAAAAAAGCCAGAATAATATTTTCTGGCTTTTTTGTTTTTTTTAGAACCAAGGTTTTTTACCTACTTGATAGGTTTGATAGAATTCTTCATCAGATTTGGTCAAGTAAATAATCCCCTCAATTAATCCTACAATACCACCTGCACCACAGGTAACTACTGATATAATTAATTGGATAATACCTTCTTTATTGTACCCTAAAACAAATTTATGAATCCCTAATGATCCAAAAAGTATTCCTAAGATACCTGCAAGAACTTTTTTGTTATCACCTGTTACTTCGTTAAATGTTTCTTTGGCCCCTTCGGCAAACTCACTAGCTGTTTCTTTTGCTGCATCAAGCGCTTCTTCAGCTCCTTTTTTCAGATCGTCTCCCAAATTGTTGTTTTCTTCACTCATAATTTTGTTATATACAATTGATTAGTGTGTAGAAAGTTACAAAAAAATATGATTATATAGAATCATTATAAAAAAGGTAACACAATGAAAATCTTCAAATATGATCTGTTAAAACCTTTTTTAAAGCTGTAATTAGATTGTAAGCTTATAAAAATGCTTTATCTATAGGTTCCCAAAGCTCAATTTTATTGCCTTCGGGATCTACAATCCACCCAAATTTACCATATTCATATTCTTCTATTTCACCAACTATTTTTACCCCTTCTTCTTTTAGAACTTTTAAGAGTTCTACTAGGTTTTCTACTCTAAAATTCATCATGAATTCTTTTTTGCTAGGAGAAAAATAGTTGGTGTCTTCTTTAAAAGGGCTCCATTGCGTAGAACAATCATTGCCATCTTTGTCTTTCCACCAAAAAGTACATCCATAATCATCTACATGTAACCCTAAATGTTTGCCGTACCATTCTTTTGTTGTTTTTGGATCTTTTGTTTTGAAAAAAAAACCTCCTAGCCCTGTTACTCGTTTCATATATAAAATCTTTATTACTTATTTTTTGATATTCGTCTCGTATATTTCAATCCATTTTTCTGGAGTCATCTTTGTAGCTAGCTCGCCTATCAATTGCAGAGGAATTTGATCAATTTTCTTAAAACGAATACAACTTTTTCCCATGTCTAATTTTGTTTTTACATATTTTGGATATTCTCCTACAAACCAATCCATTAATTCTTTATCCGCATAAATCCCCATATGATATAAGGCAATAAAGTTTTTCTGAGATGCAATATTCATAAATGGTAACGGTAATTTTGGATCGCAATGATATCCGTTGGGATATGTTTCGTGAGGGATCACATATCCTATTAACCCATAATTCATTACTTCAGAGAATCCTTCTGGCAGATTATCCAAAATCACCTTTCTTAGATTTTGCATTACCTCTTTGCGTTCTTCAGGTATGGCTTCAATATATTCATCTGGTGTGTTTGCTTTGTATTGCATACTGTTTATGTTTTAATTATTGAGATGGCTTTCTTTGTAGTATAAGTCCCGAAATCAGCGAGATAATAAAACCAATGATTAGAACAGTGGCAGACATCAATAAAAAGTTCATTAAAGGACTTGAGAATAATTCTTTTTGGGTCTCTAATTCTGAAAGCTTTATTTTAAATTCTTCTTCAGAAAGAGTAGTACGCATTTCTTCTATAATGTGACCATAATATTCTGCAGAAAAATCGGGGTTGATATACTTTATATAAATTACATCTAATAATCCAAATGCGATTGCGGCAAATAAAGAAATCAATAATCCAATTATCAATGCTTTTCCGAAAGATACTGCACCATTATTTTCTGTATCTCTGTAATGCTTTATGCCAAAGTATACGAAAATAAGGGATACTACCATACTGGCATATCCAATTACTTCTTGTAGAGAATAGGATAAGTTTTTTCCAAGAGTCAATGCTAAAGTAAATAGTATGCATATGGTTATCGAACCATATATTCCATAACGTACAACTGTATTTTTCATGTCTATTATAATTTATGATTTAAGTCAAAAGTAGTTTTGATAATCAAAAAATCACTCATACTAAAGTATGAATTGTATAGCACTTTTGTGCTAAAAGCCTTTAAAATTGGATAATTTGAAGCTCTTTGGCGATTTGTATAGCCTGTGTACGGCGTTTAGCATTTAACTTGACTAAGATGTTTGACACATGTGTTTTGATGGTACTTTCTGACACAAAAAGTTTTTTTGCTATTTCTTTATTAGACAAACCTGAAGCTATTTCGCATAACACCTCATATTCCCGTTTGCTTAAACCTAATGTTTTGATTTTTTCGTGATCTATTTCTTTTGAATTACTTTTTTCTCTGTGAAGTACTTTTTTATTAATTATGATTCCAATAACAAAAAAAACGATGGCTATTCCTGCAATAATAAATTCTATAGAGGTGTTGCCAGATACAAGACTGTATTTACTTAACTGAAAAAGTATAAGTAGTGCTAAAACTAGTGCTCCGAAGATGAATATGGTTTTCTTCACATTATAAATTTACTAAAACAAGATGTAATCACTTATTATTGCTGTGCTAAATAAATTATTTAGAAAACAAGTCAATCTCTTTTTGAAGATTTTGTTTAGCTTGTTTTTCTAGTGTATTATAAAAATGCCCTGTTTTATAAATTTTAGGCATTTCAATGAAGTGTTCTAGTACTTTGATTCTTCCTTTATTGTACATAAAATCTGGGTAGTATTTATATTCTTTTCTAACTTGTTTAAAGTACATTTCATAATCGGCCCAACTACTTCCTAGAATTGAAAGATCAGCATCCGTAAAATAATTAACATCGTTGTTTTTAGAAATTTGATGGCCTTTGGTTGCTAAAATTATTTCTTTACAAAGCTCAACTCTTTCTGAACTAATAAATAATGAGGATAATACTTCTTCAGCTTTTTGTGCACTTCGTTCTTCATTATCTTGTTTTAAAACGTTGTAAATGCAATCATGATAGAACAATGAAAATAACACAATATCCCAGTCTACAATTTCTTCTTGTACCGAAAGTAAATTTTGATACAAATTTTCTAGATGCGATAGATTATGGTAATATCGACTTTTTTTACTGTGATTTTTGATTACATAATCCCATAGAGAACTGGAAATTTTTTGATTTTCAGAATATTTGGTAATCAGTTGTATGAATATTTCTTCTAGCAAAATTCAGCTTTGATTTTATCTACAATTGTTTGAGCAAGCTTTTCTTTAGATTCAATAGTCCAACCAGCAATGTGAGGACTAAGAATTACATTGTCCATTTTTATTAAGTCTTTTAGTGGTTCGGGCATTTCAGCTTCTGAAGAAAATAATTGTTCAAAAGAAGATTTTTCGTATTCGAGTACGTCTAATCCCGCTCCTAAAATTTTCCCTGATTGTAAACCATCTACCAAGTCTTTGGTAACTATACTTTTTCCTCTAGCAGTATTGATGAGCCAAAATGGTTTTTTGAATTTATCGATAAACTTAGCGTCTATCATTTTGTTGGTTAAAGGAGTCCAAGGTGTATGCAAACTTAAAACATCTGTTTTTTCAAAAAGTTCTTCTAGGCTAACTTGAGTAGCATCGCTATTTTCAACATCTTCTTTGATATCGTAGCAAATTACTTCTACATCGAAACCTCTCAATTTACGCGCAAAAGCTCTTCCCATATTACCATATCCAATGATACCAATAGTTTTTAAATCTAGTTCGATACCACGATTTGCTTCACGGTTCCAATGACCATTCTTTACCTGACGATCTGCTGTGTTTAATTTATTGAATAGTGATAAAATCATTCCTAAAGCGTGTTCTCCTACAGCATTACGATTTCCTTCGGGAGCAGAAAAGAGTTTAATGCCTTTTTTTTCTGCATAATCAGTGTCAATACTTTCTAGGCCTGCACCAACCCGACCAATAAACTTTAGGTTTGTAGCTTTATTTAAAAATTCTTTATCAATTTTAATACGGGATCTGATTATGATTCCATCATATTCTTTTATTATTGATTCGATTTCAGGCTTTGTAGACGTATAATTTTCTTTGTTTTCAAACCCTAAATCATTTAATTGATTTATTAAGAGAGGATGATTAGCATCTATATGCAGTATTTTCATGAACGATATTATTAGTATTTCAAAAATAACTAATAAAAGGTAAAATAATTTTAATGAACATATAATTATATCTTATATAGTTTTTTAAACTCTTCTAACAAATGCTGGCGATTTTGTAAGCCATTATATCCTCCATTAATAAGCTTAGTTACCATATGAATATCATCTTCATCTGCGTACTTATTAATATTTCGTTTTTGCCAGTACCAACAGGCAGAAGTTAATGCCCACTTGGGATTAGAAACAATACTAGGATTGGATGTAAAATCCTGAGCAGTATTCTTAGAAAGTTCACTGTAATTGGATTTTCCTGTCAATTGAATTAATCCCCTTCCTTTATATTTCCATCCATCTCCACTGGATTCAGGTCCATTACCCATCCTATTGGCATATACTTTATTAGCGATTTTTTCTGGTTTTCGAGCATATGCACTTGCTGTGTCTAAGGAGGGAAAATATTTTCTGAAAACTCCATAGAGTGCCTTAGCAGAGTAATTAAGGTTTTCTGTTACAAATTTAAATCCACCACTTTCGTGAGTTACCTGAGATAGAAAATATGCTTTTCGAAGAGGAGTGTCTATCTCGTATTTTGGTAAAACAATATCAAATAAAGGAATATATTTGTTAGCATAATGCCAGTTTACATCTGGGATTAGTGTTTTAAAATTTTCTTCTGTGATCATGTTATTGAATTTGAAGGGATGAAAATAGTTTTGATTCTATCGATAATTCCTTGTAGAATGCTAAAGATTGCATCAGAAGAAAAACCACCAATAAGTGCCATTAGTCCTTTGTTGAATAGATTAATTTGCTGAGCATCTTTTTGATAAAAAGAAATAATCTCCGAAGAAATTAGCCCAGCAATAACTCCCAAGATAATTAATGCGACGTAGTAGATCGTATCTTCTGGAACCAAAGTGCCATTTTTTACTGCCGTACTTACATTTTTTAGTAAATAAAAAAGTACTCCTAAACCTGATATAGCAGTTAGAAAACCTAAATTTAGGAGTAATGAAAGACCTTGGTTATCCATAATACCTTTGTCCAATGAATCGTTATTTACTTCTGGAGAAAGTCCAGTAATGATAAATGCGATTAGAAAAATTATAGATAATATGATTAAGTTTCTTACCAAAGGTAATTTGCTGAACAATGTCTTTCCTTTTTCTTCTTCTCTAAGTTTTTTAGTGTACTCAATAGATTTTGGTGTAGCAGGTGAAATATTTTTGCATAATATGTTATGAGAATTGATAAGATCATCTACCGTACTATTTTGAATAAGCGTATTCACCTCTGTATTTATAGTTATACCATTAAAAATAGCATAAGAGAGCATATTATTTATTTCATTACTAAGCTTATGAATGATTTCTTTAGAAATTCCAGGAACTATTTCAGGTTTTGGAGAGATAGTTTTTACTGTTTTATCGGTAGCTTTACTGATGTTAGTTGCAGTTGCCATGGTGTTAAGAATTTATCGATAGTTATTTAGTACTTTAAAATTATAAAATTATAATCGGTAAAAAGCATAGTATTTATACCTGTTTTTGGGTTTTATACTATCATTTGTTATTAGATGGAGCGCATATACTAGTTTACTATTTTGACCGTCACTTTCAAAACTTTATTAGTATGTTTGTATATCATGAATCGTCTCTTTGCCTCTTTTTTTTTCTTTACATTTCTATGTGCTTTTGGTCAGGACTTAGATACTACTTTAGTCCGATTGCAGAAAGAGGTGTCCTTTGCTACTTCAGATTCTGCAAAAGTAAATGCATTGTTATCTCTTGCAGAATTACAATATGATCGTGATTTTATTTTAGCAAAGCAGTTGATTGAGGAAGCCATGCAATTGATTAACTCAAATCCATCCTACATAAACAAACAACAATTAGCAAAGGGTTACGTGGTAAAAGGAGTAATTAACCGAAGAGAAGGAAACTATCCTGTAGCTTTGGAGTTTTATTTGAAAGCCAAAGAGATTTATGAGTTAGAGAATGATACTTGGCACGTCTCTGATGTATATCATAATATGGCAATGTTATATAGATATGAAAAAAATCATGATAAGGCGATTACCTTATATAAAAAGTCTATAGAGATTAAGAAACCTCTAAAAGACACTCATGGCATAGCAGCGGGATATAATATGATGGGTGTTTCCTATCGTCAAACTAAAAAAATTGACTCTGCTTTGATTTATTATAGTAAAGCAAAAGAACTATTCACATCTATTAATAGTCCCGATGATGTACAGAGAGTTAATAATAATATGGTTTCGGTGTATATAGACCAGAATTACTATGATGATGCAAAAAAATTGATCATCGATAATATCTCTTACGCAAAAAGAAACGATAAAAGATATTCTTTGTGTTTAGCTTATTATCTTATGTCTACGATCTACAAAAAAAGCAAACAATTTGATATAGGAATTAAATATGCGGATTCTTCTCTAGCTGTTTCGTTAAAAGAAGGTTTTAAACAGCACATCTCAAAGGCTTACCTGCGTAAAAGCTATTTACAGCATCTTAAAGGGAATTATAAGGAAGCATACTTTGATTACAGGAAGTTTAATAGATATTCTGATTCCGTTTTTAACGTCGAAAATGCAAGAAAAATTCAAGCGCTAGAATTAAATCATAAGTTCAAAAAAGAAAAATATGCAGATAGCTTGGCTTTTTCACAAGAGAAAAGGGAAGTAGCATTGTTAGCGGAAGCGGAAAAATCCAAGAAGTCTTTATATATGATGCTCTTCTTTTTGACGGTATTAGGAGCCACTATTATTGGATTTCTTGTGCGTCGTAATTATAGAAATAAAGCACAAATTATCTCTGAAAAACTGGATAAAGAAAAAGTACAAAAAGAATTACTGGATCAAAAAGTTATAATCAAAGAGCAGGAGATAAAGCGTTTAGTAGCAGACAATACAATGCGATTGAATTTTAAAGAAGAAATGCTGGATCAACTTAAAAAAGAAATTGCGGAGAAAACCCCCGAAGAGTTAAAGGCTTCATTATCTTCATTAACCAAAGAATTAAAATCACAGATTAATACAGAAGGGAAACTTTCTACGATACAACAAAAAATAAACGAAGTTAATCAGGGGTTTAATGCTAAACTTAGTGAACTATACCCGGAACTTACCAAAACGGAAAGAGAGGTATGTGCTTTACTTCGATTAAATCTATCGATTAAAGAAATCATGACTATTCGCGGAGCATCACAAGACGCTATAAAATCAATACGGTATAGGATCCGAAAAAAGATAGGTTTGGCTCCCAAAGAAGAATTAGAACAATTTATACAGTCACTTTAAGTATATAATACGGTAGATGTAAGTGTTTAAAAATCAATTTATTTAGTGTTTTGCCACTTTTTGACACCGTTGTTTTTTTTGATTAAAATAGGATAATTGCTATTATGGAGAACTAAAGTTTTATCTTTAAAATAAGAATGTTTTACAATTCTTATTTTACCTCTTAAATCCCCTTATAATGAAACGACAGATTCTGTTACTAGTACTTATTTTTAGTATTACTGAAGTGAGCATTTCTCAGACCAAAATAGATACTTTACAGCAAGTTTTACAACAAACTCCTTCAGAAAAGGTGCAGTTAAGAATTCTTGACACCCTAACAAAAGAAATGATACAAGCTAACCATCCTGATCAAAGTATCTATTTAGATCAAGTGATTACATTAGCAAAAAAACAAGGAGATTATGATCTAGCAGCGGCAAAAACGCGATTTGTTGCTCAAAACCATATTTATGGTCGTCAACCTGACTCAGCTATTTATGTAGTAGAGGAGATGCTAAAGGAAAAACCTAAATTTACTACTACAAAATCTGAAGCTCATTTATTACTAAAACGAGGCGGTGCATATTTTAATAAGGAATTATTAGAAAAAGCTGTTAAAGATTATGACACTTCTGCTGAGTTGTTTTTAGCATCTGGTGATTCCATTTTTGCGGCAGATGCGCGTTTTTTTGCAGGACAAGTATATACGAATCTAAAGGATTTTTTAACATCTATCAAGCGGTTTGAAGAAGCCTATGTTTTATATGATAAACTTAATGACATACAATATGCAAGCTATGTGTTAGGAGAGCTAGCCGGCTTGTATGGAAGGAATAAGTTTTATGATAAGGCTATTTTTGAAAGAAAAAAGGCGCTTAGAGACTTATTAAAAATTAAAGATTATAAAGGAATTGGATTTTTATATACACAATTAGCAGGAAATTTCCACAGTAAAAATGAGTTAGAAACTTCAAAAAAATATGCTGATTCTGCAGTGCAGTGTACAGATAGTATTTCCAATAAAACATCAAAAGCATTAATTAGAATGCAAGCAGAAAGAGTTAATACTGATTATTATTTACAAAAAAAGGATATAGAAAAGGCTAAAGAACATCTGGAGATGGCTGAGAATCAAAGAATATTAACGGAAGCACCAGAATATTATAATACACATTTATTGTTACATAAAGCTAGGTATTATAAAGAAATAAGAGAATATGATAAGGCAAAAATTGCTTTGAAGAAACTATTGGAGAAAAAGGAAAAAATTAATGATGTGGATCGATACATAAGAGCAGAGAAACAAATATCCGATGTATATGGAATTCAGGAGAATTATAAAGATGCGTATACACATTTGTTGAATCACGTAACTTCTAAAGATTCAGTTACTTCTGAAATAAATACCAATACTTTTCTATATTATCAATCACAGTTTGAAACTGAAAGAAAAGACAATGAAATTTTTAAGAAAAAAGCGGAGATTGAGATTTTAGAAAAAGACAAACAAATTGCTGAAGGAAAACGAAATATACTATGGCTTGTATTGTGTTCTAGTATTCTAATTGCTATAGGAATTACCCTGTATATATGGCAAGCAGGAAAGCGAAAACGAAAGTTATTATCAGATAAAATCGAGCAAAACAAAAGAGAACTGGACGAGTTTACTGCACAGTTGCTTGATAAAAGTAGGATGCAGGAAACGCTGACTAATGAATTAGAAGCGTTAAAAAATGAATTGGGAGAAAAAGAGACCTTACAAAAGCTTCAAGATTTAACAAATCTCAAAATTCTTACTCCGGATGATTGGTATACCTTTAAACATAAGTTTATGATGGTATACCCCACTTTTTTTTCGAATCTAAAAAACAAAAACTACGATCTTACGAAATCGGAAGAGCGATTGCTAGTTATGGAAAAATTGGATCTTAGTACTAGCGAAATAGCAAATATGTTGGCTATTTCTCAAGATAGTGTAACCAGGAGCCGTTCGCGTTTACGTAAAAAAATCAATGCACCAAAAGGATCTTCTATCCTAGAATATTTAGAAGCTTCTTAAGTCTTTTCTGTTAAAAGACAGTTTTGCCACTTTTTGTCACTGGTGTTTTTTTATGTTAGGAAAACTTTAACATAGGTTTGCGCTACTTTATAGTAAGTACAATAAACCTAAATACATGCCCTATGATAAAAAAATACTTCTTCACCATTTTACATTTTAAAAGTTTTGTTGATCTAGTTTCAATATAATTTTCCTGCGTTAAGAATACTCTTTCTTTAGAAAAGAAATGAGAATAGATGTTCGAACGTAAATGTTTGATTGATAGCTAATTTTTCAAACTGTCCGGTTTTTGTCCGGTACTTTTTACCTTAATTTTTTACATAAATTAATTTATTTGCTGAAACCTTTTCAAAACCCCTTAATATGAAAACAAAATTACTTTGGAGTATTGCTGCCTTATTCTTTTTTGGTAGTGTTTTTTTACACGCGCAAACAGAAAACTATTCAACAGGTGGTACTGCAACACCAGATCAATCCACTACTAGTCATACACCAGCTCCTTATGATGGTTCGCAGACTTTTGCACCAGGATCATCAATAACTAATGCAGATTGGAATGTTTTTCTTGGACCTGGATCTGGCTCATCTGTTACAATGTCAAGTCAAAATGTTTTTATTGGTGCCATGGCCGGTGCTTTACATGACCGTGGTTCCGGTACGATCAACAATTTTGGAGATAACGTTGTGATTGGCGCTTTTGCTGCAGATCAAATGACTGATGGTTATGATAATGTTTATATAGGTAAATATGTAGCCCGAACAGCTATTGGAAATGATAATGTGGTTATCGGTACAGAAGCAGGATTATCTATGACCACAGGATATGATAATACCTTTGTTGGAGAAGAAGCAGGAGAAGACATGACTACTGGTTATGAAAATACCTTTATCGGTGAAGATGCTGGTCAAAAAATTACAACCGGTTATGAGAATACTTTTATAGGACATTTTGCGGGTTATGGTGACGGTTGGGGGTCCTCCGTTCTTGCAGGTCCAGGATATAAAAACACAGGAATTGGAGACGAATCACTTTCAGGTATTACTGAAGGACATCATAACACTGCCGTCGGAGATTCATCAGCGGTTGATATTGGTACAGGGATTTACAATACGATGATCGGTGCAGCAGCAGGAGCTTCCACAGAACATGCTAATTTTAATACGTTTATAGGAGCCAATGCAGGATGGGATAATAATCGAACGAATGGTACAACTAATGCCAATAGAAATACCTATGTAGGCGTAGCTACTGGATCAAGTAATAGAGAAGGAGAAGATAACGTAGGTATGGGAGCTTTTGCAAGTTTTGGATCATCTGGTCCTTATGTTGTTGGAAACGGATACGATAGGGTTGGTAACAGAACCAATACCAACAGGACTACTTTTATAGGAGCCAATGCAGATGCTGGAAACAATGATGTGACTTTAATAGGATATAATACCAGGGTAGATGGTCAATATGGTATTGCGGTAGGAGCAGAAGTGGCTATAGATAATGCACCCGCAGCGATTGGTATTGGATATCAGGCTACCATAACTGGCGGTGGAGATAACTCTATATTAATCGGTAGGCAAAGCAGGATGACAGATGAATTATCTATTGGAATTGGCTATCAAACGAATGTAAGTGGAAATCAGGCAATCGCCATAGGAGGTAATACAATGGCAGAAAATCAAGGTGCTATTGTGATTGGAGAGGGAGCACAGTCAAATGATGCAGTTAGTAGCACTTATCCAGAGGACAAAGCTACTAATAATATTGCAATAGGGTATAACGCATTGGTAAGTGGAGACAATGCTATCGCTATAGGAAATGGTGCCCAGGCTGCCGAAGATGATACGATGATATTAGGGGGAGCTACCAACCCGGTAAGAGCTGGAATTGGTACCAATACACCTAATCAATACGCAATATTGGATTTAACATCAAGTAATAAAGGGTTGTTTCTTCCAAGGTTAACGACTGCACAACGTACAGCGCTAGAACCTGCTGCTCCAGAATATCCTTCTTCAAAAGGGATTCGTGAGACCGAAGAAGGGTTGACAGTGTATGATACCGATGAAAAAGCTTTATACTTTTGGAATGGTACCGAATGGAGTAGTGCTGTCAAAGATAATCTAGGAGATCATACTGCAACAACCATGCTTAATATGATGGATAATGTAATTCGTTTTGATAGAGGTGAAGAGAATGGAATTGAGTTTAATGGTCGTGAACAATATAAAATTTCGTATGGAGGAAGTACAAATTATGATTATGGTCCAGTTACAGGAGTAAGTATCAATACGTCGATGACTGCAACTGCCAATAATGGTTGGACATGGGGACCTTTTGATGGTGCTCCAGTTGCGGCAATTAGCGTAGCTGGAAAAATGCAAATTGCAAATAGTCTTAATATTGCAGGCAATTATGAATTTCCTATTGTAGATGGCACTGCAAGTCAAGTTTTAGTTACTGATGGATCAGGTGTATTAACCTGGTCTACGCAAATTGATAATCAAGATTTAAGTTTGTCATCAAATACACTTAGTTTAACTAATGATACATCTACTGTTGATTTATCTGGATACTTAGATAACACAGATGAGCAAGCAATATCTTTGTCGACGAATACATTAAGTATCACAGGTAATGCAGCTACAGTAGATCTTTCAGGTTATCTAGATAATACAGATGAACAAGCCATTTCATTAGTAACAAATACATTAAGTATTACAGGTAATTCCTCTACAGTTGATCTTTCAGGATATTTGGATAATACCGATAATCAAGATTTGCAATTTTCAAATAATACATTGAGTTTAACGAATGATGGAACTACGGTTGATTTGTCTGGATATTTAGATAATACTGATGCACAATCATTATCATTAGCGACAAACACATTGAGTATTTCAGGGAATGCAGCTACAGTTGATCTATCAGTATATTTGGACAATACAGATAATCAAGATTTGCAATTTTCAAATAATACATTGAGTTTAACCAATGATGCATCTACAGTTGATTTATCTGGATACCTAGATAACACAGATGCCCAAGGAATATCATTAGCTACAAACACATTGAGTATTTCGGGGAATGAAGCTACAGTTGATCTATCAGGATATTTGGACAATACAGACAATCAAGATTTGCAATTCTCAAATAATACATTGAGTTTAACCAATGATGCATCTACAGTTGATTTATCTGGATACCTAGATAATACAGATGCACAAGGAATATCATTAACCACAAATACATTGAGTATTACAGGTAATTCCTCTACAGTAGATCTTTCAGGATATTTGGATAATACGGATGATCAAGATTTACAGTTTTCGAATAACACATTAAGTCTAACGAATGATACAACTAGTATTGATTTATCTGGATACTTAGATAATACCGATGCTCAGGATTTAGATCTTTCTGCTAACACATTAAGTTTAACAAATGATGCTTCTTCAGTTGATTTATCTGGATATCTAGATAATACAGATTCGCAAGGGATATCACTTACTACAAATACGCTAAGTATTTCGGGTAATACTTCTACAGTGGATCTTTCTGGATATTTAGATAATACAGATAGTCAGGAACTGTCATTAAACGGTGCTACACTAAGTATCTCAGGAGGAACAAATACAATTGACCTTTCTGCTTTGCAAGATGGTTCAGGAACAGACAATCAAACTTTAGAGTTAAGTAGTAACAGTCTTAGTATAAGTAATGGAAATACAGTTGATCTTTCTACTTATGTGAATAGTGATAACCAAAACCTTACTGAAGCTACTTTAACAGGGACTGATCTTACTATAGAAATTCAAAACGGAACTTCGGTATCTGTAGATTTAGCTCCTATTGTATCGAATTTGCAAGCGGATCTAACTATAGCTCAAAATCAAGTTGCAACCTTGCAAGATCAGATGACTGATATTTTAGAAAGATTACAAACACTAGAAGATTGTGCTTGTGAAGCTCTTGGAGTAGAAGATGTGCCAGAAGGAAAGACAAATACCCCTAAACTATATCAAAACATACCAAATCCATTTAACAGTACTTCTTCTATCAAGTATTATATACCATTAGGTGTGAGTAGAGCAGTAATGGTCTTTAGTGATGGTGGTGGGAAAATAATTTCTAATGTATCACTTGATGATCGAGGAGATGCGGAATTGGATATCAATAGCGATGGTCTTGCCGCAGCAGTATATTATTATACCTTATATGTAGACGATCAAAAAGTAGCTACCAAACGGATGGTCATTGAATAATTGCATTCAGACTTTTAACTTGTTGTTTTAAGATCAGACAAACACTGAACAATCTATATTTTTTTTGATTTTACCACTTTTTGTCACCATCAAAATTCTTAAAGAAACCTTAAAAAAATTATTATTGCACCATAAAATACAAATAGCTGATTGACAAATGTTTTAATCATGGTTTTGAAGAATTGTCCGGTTTTTGTCCGGTAATATATCAGTGATTATTAATGATGATGTATGTTATTTGCATCAGCTGTTTAACAAAAAGCCCCTTATATGAAAAGAAAACTACCCTTTGTTTTTTTACTATTCGCTAATTTTATTGTTTTTGCACAAGAAACCTATGTTCCTGATGACAATTTTGAAGCTTTTCTAGAAGCTAATGGGATGGGAAATGGTATTGCGAATGATGATTATGTAACAACAGCAAACATTTCTGGAGTTACTTCTTTGAATATTGCTATTAAACAAATTGCAGACTTAACAGGAATTGAGGATTTCACCGCTCTTGAAACATTAGATTTTACATTTAACGGTGTTGGCAGTTTTGATGCTTCGAGTAATACAAACCTTCGGGTTTTAAGCTGTGCCTTTAATGGGATGTCTAGTCTTAATGTTTCAGGGAATACAAATCTCGAAACACTAACCTGCAGTACAAATGGTATTTCAACATTAGATCTAAGTACTAACATTAAACTAAAATCCTTAAATGCCGCTAGTAATGGATTAACAAGTATTAATTTAGGGTCGATTGATGCTTTGGAAACAGTAAATGTTCTTGGCAATAACCTAAGCACTATAGACTTAAGTAACTTATCCAACTTAACAGATTTGAATTGTGCTAATAATTCCGATTTAGATATCGCCGATTTTAGCGGGGCTACTAGTTTAGTGAATCTGAATTGTGATAGTACCGATTTAACGAGTTTGGATCTATCTGATAATGTATTATTAGAAACATTGACCATTGATTTCTTATCAGGTTTAGATGTAGATCTTTCCAACAACACAGCACTGACTAGTTTTTCTGGTCAAACAAGTTTAACAAGTTTGAATATCAAAAACGGTAATAATGCTAATATCACATCATTTGATGCTAGAGGTGGTGATATGAGTTGCATCCAGGTTGATGATGTCGATGCTGCTTATTTAAGTACATGGCAAAAAGATAATACCACTTCTTTTGAAAAAGATTGTAGTCAAACGAGTATTCCTGATATAGATTTCGAATATTACTTAGAAACGCACGATGCCAATGGAAATGTAGTTTCTATAGGGAGTCCTAACAGTATGGGGAATGGTTTGGAGGATGATGGATATGTAATTACATCAAGAATTGTAGACGTAACTACCTTAGATATTTCAGGAAATAGTATTGGTGAACTCGATGGTTTAGAGGCTTTTGAGTCTCTTGAAATCTTAGATTGTTCAGAAAATAATTTTAATGAATTTGATTTTTCACAATTACCAGAGCTAAAAGAATTGTATTTACACGATGTGTTTTTTGCTGTTTTAGACGTGTCTAGTAATTTGAAACTGGAAAAATTAATTTATAATGATGCAAACAGTACTACATTAATATTAGGAGATAATGATGTAATAACAGAATTAAATATTGGTGGGAACGATATAAGTGCATTAGACATTTCATCATATACCACAATAGCCATTTTAAATATTGAAGGTAATAATCAATTATCTTCAATAAATGATCATATCCCTCTTTTAACAAATTTAAAAAACCTTAATGCAAAAGGAGTTTACCTGTCTAATACGGATTTTAGTAAGAACCTTTTATTAGAAACCTTAGTTATCGATGAAGCGGCAGGTTTTTATTTAGATCTTTCGGCTAATACAGCATTAACAAGTCTTTCTGCATACGATGCTAATCTTACAGGAATCAATATCCAAAATGGAAACAATGCGAACATAACCTATTTTAATGCTGAGGATAATTCAACAATGAAGTGTGTTCAAGTGGATGATCCAGACGCGTCATATTTAAATTCTTGGGACGTAGATAGCAACATTATATTTAGTCTCGATTGTAGAGAAACCAATGTGCCAGATGATAACTTCGAGAATTATTTAGAAACTCATAATGCCAGTGGAGGAACCGTTTCTGTTGGAGATGCAACGAGTATGGGTAATGGTATTGCGAATGATAATAAAGTGTATACATCAGGAATAGCCTCTGTTGAAAATTTAAGCATCTCTAGATTAAACATTTCAGATATAACAGGAATTGAAGCTTTTACGGCCTTAAAAGCTTTTACATGTTCAAATAATAATATTATTACTTTGAATGTTTCTCAAAATACAGAATTAACTTCTTTATTGTGTTCTAGAAATCAGATCACCAATTTAGACCTTTCTCAGAATATTAAATTGGATAAACTATCTTGTTTTAATAATCCCTTAGGAAGTTTAGACGTAACAATGCTTACTTTATTAGAAGACTTAGACTGTGTTGAAAGTCAACTAACAAGTATCGATCTTTCCCAAAATCCAGAATTAAAATATTTACAGATTTATGATAATTCATTGGCAAGTTTAGATATCAGTAATAACTTAAAATTAGTTGAGTTCTATGCTGAAGGGAATAGTATTGAAAGTTTAGATTTATCTAAACATACACTCTTAGAAGATGTGTCATTGGCGTATAATCAATTGACTTATTTAAATTTAAGAAATGGTAATAATACCAATTTTGATAACAGCGATTTTGATATTACTAATAACCCAAATCTTACTTGTGTAGTTGTCGATGATATTTCTTATGCGAATACCAATTTTACGGATAAAGATGTTCAAACACTATACAATACTTTTTGTAGCACGACTTATGTTCCTGATGATAATTTTGAAAATTATTTAGAAACACATACTAGTATGGGACAGGTTGTACCTGTAGGAGATCCAGCCAGTATGGGTAATGGCATTGCCAATGATGATTTGGTGGGAACAGAGAAAGTTCAGGTGCTTAGAAATCTGAGTGTTGAAGGTCGAGGAATTACAGACTTTACAGGACTAGAGGCGTTTATAGGCTTAGAAATATTTAGAGGTTCTAGAAATACCATTTCTAATCCAGACTTAAGTTTAACTGCAAATGTAAACTTAAAAGAGATTGATTGTCAGGACATGGGACTTACAAGTGTGAATCTTTCTAGATTAATTTCTCTAGAAATAATAAGAGCTAGAAACAATAATTTAAGTACTATTGATGTAAGTTCAAGCACAGCATTACATACCTTAAACTTAGATCAAAATAATTTTAGTAGCATAGATTTAAGTGTAAATACCGGGTTGATTGATTTTAGAATAAGAGAAAACTCGGTAAGTACTTTAGATATTTCAAACAATACCAATCTAACCCAATTATATATTGATGATAATTCAATAGCAACGTTAAATGTCGCAAATAATTCACTTTTAGAGACCCTAAGTTGTGGAGGAAATGAGTTCGTGACTATTGATTTGAGTATGCTTGCAAATTTGGATGATTTAGCTATAGGTGATACACCAACACTTACTTTTTTGGATGTTTCAAGTAACTTAAATCTTGAAGATATATTCGTTGATAATAATACTTTGTTAACTACTTTAGATTTATCAAATCATACGAAGTTAGACGAAGTATATACCAATAATACTGCTATAGTTGCCTTAGATTTTAGTAATAGCCCAGATATAGAATATGTAGAATGTCAAAACGGTCAGTTAACTTCGTTAAACTTTAAAAATGGGAATAATAACAGTGGTATGGAAGTATATGCTACTGGAAACCCGAACTTAAGTTGTATCACAGTAGATGACCCAAATGCAAGTTACTTAAGTAGTAACTGGGAAAAAGATGCTACCACGAGTTTTGGTGAGTATTGTCGATTAACCTACGTGCCGGATGATGAATTCGAAGCATTCTTAGAAAGCCAAGGTTATGGTAATGGAATTGACAATGATGATTATGTGTATACAGCACTGGTAGAAGTTTCTGAGGGAATTATTTTCCAAAATAAAATGGTTACTGATATGACAGGTATCGAAGATTTTAGAGATATGTGGTATTTAATATGTCGTAACAATAATAATTTAACAAGTATTAACTTAAGTAATAATTCGAAACTGAGTGTTATCACTTTAGCGAATAATAACTTGACGAGTTTAGATCTAACCAATAATACGTTATTAGAACAAGTATATCTCGAGGATAATGCTAATTTGGGAGATGTAGATATTTCTACACTTACCGCATTAACCAATTTAAGCGTATCTAATACAGGAATTAATTCCATAGATATTTCTAACAATCCGTTGTTAAGACAGCTAATCTTAAATGATAATAATTTTACGAACTTAGATTTATCTCCATATCCTAGTATTATACAATTAAGAATTGCAAACAACCAATTAACTTCCTTAAATGTTGCTAATGGAAATAATGATAATTTTACATGGTTTGACGCTTTAGGAAATCCTGATTTAACGTGTATTAAAGCTGATAAAGTAGTTCAGTTATATCCAGATATTTGGCAAAAAGATGATACGGCTAGTTTTGCATTATATTGTGATCTAACCTATATCGCAGATGCTAATTTTGAAAATTACTTAGAAACACACGATGCAGATGGAAATATAGTTGCTGTTGGAGATGCTATAAGTATGGGTAATGGAATTGCGAATGATAATCAAGTAGCTACAGAAAAAATAGAAACGGTAGTTAATCTAGATTTGAATCGTTTAAATATTGCAGATTTAACAGGAATTGAAGCGTTTGCAGCTCTTGAGTCTTTAAATATTGACTATAACGATTTAACAACTTTGGATGTAAGTAGTAATCTTAATTTGAAAGTGCTAGATGCTGCAGAAAATGATCTTACTTCGCTTAATTTTACAGGGCACCCGGCCTTAGAAGAAATAGTGTTGAGGTCAAATTTCATTACTAGTGTACTAGTTGATAATAACCCAACCTTAAAAGTGTTAAGTGTTTATAAAAATCCTATAACTAGTTTAAATGTAAGTTCTTGTGTTCGACTTGAAGATCTTGTCGTTTCCGAAACTCTATTAGAATTCTTAAATGTTAAGAATGGTAATAATAGCATTATTACAAATTTTGAAGGGTCATATAACCCTAATTTATATTGTATCCTGGTAGATAATCCTTCAGCTGCTTATCTGGTAGATTGGGATAAAGATGATACGGCTGTTTTTAATGAAGACTGTACAGCACCAGTAATTACGTTGACAGGAGACAACCCACAAGAAATAGAGTTGGGAGCTGGATATACTGAGTTAGGAGCAAGTACAGATGATGGCGGTGATGTAGTAATAAATTCTTCAGATTATATAGATGCTGTTGGTAGTTATACCATTAGCTATAATGCTACAGATGCTTTTGGTAATGCTGCTACAGAAGTTAGCAGAACAGTAAATGTAGTAGATACTACAGCACCGGTAATTTCCTTATTAGGAGCTAATCCACAAGAAATAGAGTTTGGAGATGGGTATACAGAATTAGGAGCTACGACTGATGATGGAACTAGTGTGGTTATTCATTCTTCTGATTTTGTGGATGCTGTTGGTCAGTATACGATTACTTATAATGCTACAGATGCATCTGGTAATATGGCAATAGAAGTTATCAGAACAGTAAATGTAGTGGATACTACAGCACCAGTAATTACCTTAACAGGAGCGAACCCACAAGAGATAGAATTAGGATCAGGATATATAGAATTAGGAGCTACTACAGATGATGGAAGTATGGTTAGTATTGATAGTTCTGATTTTGTGGATGCTGTTGGTCAGTATACGATTACTTATAATGCTACAAATGCATCTGGTAATATGGCAATAGAAGTTATCAGAACAGTAAATGTAGTGGATACTAAAGCACCAGTAATTACCTTAACAGGAGCGAACCCACAAGAGATTGAATTAGGATCAGAATATACAGAATTAGGAGCTACTACAGATGATGGAAGTATGGTTAGTATTGATAGTTCTGATTTTGTAGATGCTGTTGGTCAGTATACGATTATTTATAATGCTACAGACGCATCCGGTAATATGGCGATAGAAGTTACCAGAACGGTAAATGTAGTTGATACAGATTTACCAGACGTTGTATGTCAAAATATTACAGTGTTGTTAGATGAAACAGGTAATGTGAGTATTACGGCAGATCAAGTAGATAATGGTAGCAATGATATTTCAGGAATAGCATCCTTGAGTTTAGATATTACTTCATTTGATTGTAGTACCACCGGAAATAACATGGTAGTGTTAACCGCAATTGATAATAATGGCAATAGTAATTCTTGTAATGCTATAATTACAGTAGTTGATGAGATAGTTCCAGTTTTTGATCCGTCAACAATACCAAATAATATTGAGGTTGGTTTTGATAGTGGAGGCCAATATTCCTTAGCAAATTTCATCTCTAATGTAATTGTTAGTGATAATTGTACCGGTTTGAATACTAATATTGTTCAAGATCCTGCCCCCGGAACATTATTAGGCATCGGAGACCATTTAATTACAGTGTACGCAGAGGATACTAGTAGTAATGTTTCAACTACGACTTTTACTGTTAGTGTGATAGCAACACTTGGTACAGAAGAAAATCAACAAACTAATTTTGAATTGTATCCAAATCCAGCAAAGGACTATTTTCAGATATCAGGATTATTAGACCAGACCGAAGTATCCATTTATACTATAAACGGAATTGAAGTAAATAGAGCTATAATTGATAGTAGCGGATTGATTGATATACAAGATCTATCGAATGGAGTTTATTTAATTAGAATAGAAAAGAAAAACACTCACCAGATTATAAAGTTAATTAAAAATGAATAGATGTATTATCTAATTTTGAGTAAGCTAGGTGGTACATTGATCTCAATAGTACATATATCAATCTAGAATCTTTTTTCTAAAGAAAATCAAAGCGAGTTTACTATTAAACAAACTCGAATTTAATTATATAATATTAGCCCTTAATAATTAAAACCTTAACCTTTTATACTATGATAAAAAAAATACACACTCTTTTGTTTTTTTTGAGTATTTCTGTGGTTGGTTATGGCCAACAGTGTGGAATATTAATGAAGCCTGTTTCATTACAGGATCGAATAGATGAATCTACCTTGGTGGTAGAAGGAGAAGTAAAAGCGTTCCAAAGTTATTGGGATACCTCCAGATCTAATATTTATACCGTTTTTGAAATTGAAGTGTATAAAGTAGCTAAAGGATCTTCCTCAACAACCGTTAAAATTGCGGTTCTTGGTGGGCAAGTTGATAACGAGATACAAATGACCTCGAGCTCAGTTTCATTATATAATAGAGATTTGGGTATTTTTATGTTAAAAGCATCCAAGGCAACTCTTCCATTAAAAGGAACGATATATGATATGGTTGCAGCTGCACAGGGATTTGTGCGGTACGATAAAGTTACTAATAAAGCTTCGGATGTTTTTTATACGTATCCTTCTGTAAAAAATGAATTGTATTCTAAAATACAGAAGACGACCAGAGCTGCTATGAAAGTATTACAACAAAGGCCCGTTGTGTTAGAAAATAGGAGAAAAGCTCTTTTAGCAACCCCTTCTATTTCAGGGATATCTCCTTCCTCAATATCTGCAGGTACACTGGAAGTTCTGACCATAAATGGCTCTAATTTTGGAACTGTACAGGGCACGGTTAGTTTTCAGAATGCCAATACGGGAGGGACTACTTATTTTGATGCATTTGATTCGCAAGTGTTAAGTTGGACGGATACTGAGATTCAGGTTCAGGTACCTTCGGGAGCAGGTACCGGTAATATTCGCGTTACCAATTCTGATCCAGCAACTGTTACAAGTAGCCAAACCTTAACCGTACGATACAATCATTTAAACGCAACTGGAGGAGGTAATGCGTTTCCAACCACTTTGATAGATGATAATGCAAACGGAGGCTTTACTTTTGAGTACCATATCGATTTTGATACAAGTAGTGCTAAACCCTTTTTTGAAGACGCTTTTGAGCTTTGGAATTGCGAAACTGCCGTAAATTTCGTGTTTGGAACTACTACTACTACAGATGTAACTAGTGATGATGGTATTAATATTATTCGTTTTGACAATGGATCCGAATTAGCTTCTGGTGTATTAGGGCAGGTAACAACCCGATTGTTAGGTAGCTGTAGTGTAACAGGTCGTGCGATCGTAGATGAGTTAGATATCACTTGGAATGACTCTACGAATTGGTATTATGGTTCGGGGACTCCTCCTTCCGGTCAAGTGGATTTTAAAAGTGTAGCATTACATGAATTAGGTCATGCCCATCAATTGGGTCATGTAATTGACTCTAATGTTATTATGCACTATAATCTTGGTGCTGGAGTGGAGAAATACGCATTGAATAGTAATGATATTGAAGGGGCAAATTTTACCATGGGCATTTTTACACAAAGTGTTGGTTGCTCTAATATTGGAGCAATGACAGAATATTCTCAATGTTGTAGTGCCTTAGCCATCACATCAAGTCCATCAAATCATGATGATTGTGAGGGTGAATCAGCCTCATTTAGTATTTCTGGCACTGAAATTTCTATGTATCAATGGCAGGTAAATACAGGAAGTAGTTGGAGTAATATTTCGGATAATAGCAACTATTCAAATTCAGATACAGCCACCTTAATGGTAAATAATCCAACTTTTTCTTTTAATGGCTATCAGTACCGATGCATTGCAGAAAATACGTGTGGAGATCAATTGACATCAAATGCCGCTACGATGACTATTGATGAGCTCCCTAGCGCAACGGTTGGAACGAGTAACGCTAGTTGCACGGATAATGATGGTGAAATTACGTTTACTTTTCCGGATAATGCTGCAAGAACAGACATTGAGTTCAGTATTGACAATGGAGGATCATATCCTTATAGCTATAGCGATAATGTAGGTTCCGCAACAATAAATAATATCGCAGCTGGATCTTATGATGTATGGGTGCGTTGGGATAATGATGAGTGCCCAGTAGATTTAGGGGAAATAACTATTGATCAAGAAGTAAGTCCAAATGCTACGGTAGTAGCCGTTGAAACGAGTTGTGGTGCAGATAATGGGGCATTAAATTTTACGTTTTCAGATGTAGGTACAAGAACTGTAATCCAGTTTAGTATTAATAATGGGACATCATATGATTATACCTTTAATGATAATGCTGGCTCTGGTTCCGTACCAGGTCTTGCTGCCGGAAATTATGATGTATGGGTTAGTTATGATAATGATGATTGTCCTGTAGATTTGGGACAGTTTACCATTGATGCTTCCTTAGCTTCTTCTGCTTCTATAACAACAAGTACAAATGAAACGGTTTGTGATGCTAATGATGGTACTATTGAACTTCTCCTAGTAGACAATCCTTCACAGACTACAGTCGAAGTAAGTTTAAACGGCGGTACTAGTTATGATTATACTTTTAATGATAATTCAGGTTCAGTAATTCTCAATAACCTTACGCCAGGAAGCTATGAAATCTGGTCCCGTTGGGGAGATGATTCTTGTGCAGAACTTGTAGGTACTGTAGAAATTATGGAAGCTCAAGGAATACTAACAACGATATCAGCTATACATGCTGAGGTTGGTCAATCGGATGGTAGATTACTACTTACATTTTCAGATGATGCCAGTCAAAGTCAAATTAAATTTAGTATCGACGGAGGAAATACATATCCTTATACCTTTGACGATAGTGTAGGTGCTGCAGAAATTTCAGATTTAGCTGCCAATACGTATAACGTTTGGGCTTCATATGGAGATGATACTTGCCCAACGGATCAAGGAGACACAATCATTTCTGAAATAGTGTATTCGAATATTCCAGATAACAATTTTGAAAATGAATTAAATCTGCTAGGATATGATAATTATGTTGGGGACAATCGGGTACCTACTTCTTTAATTAATACGATAACGAACCTTACGTTAACAGCAAAGAATATCTCTGATTTCACTGGAATTCAGGATTTTGTGGAATTGACCGAATTAAAAATAAATAGTAACGCACATACAACTTTGGATGTTACGAATCTCACAAAATTGAGAAGATTAGAAACTCATAGTAATTCTAATTTGACTTCAATAAATGTAGGAGGACTTACCGCTTTAGAAATTTTAAGATTTAATAATACAGGAGTTGCTTCCTATGATGTAAGTACGAATACGGCGTTGCAACAACTATGGGCATTTTCATTACCCAATGTTACTACTGTAGATGTTAGTAATAATAATTTGCTATGGAGATTACTGATTCAAAAATGTGATATAAATCAAGATATTGATCTTAGTCATTTATCTAATTTGACTTGGTTATCAGCATTTGATAATGATCTAACTGGATTGAATGTTCAGAATGGAAATAATGTGAATGTTACTAATTTTGAGTTAAGTAATAATCCAAATCTTAATTGTATTCAGGTAGATAATGTATCCTTTTCAGAAACTGCCTGGACGGATATAGATGCTCAAACTAATTTTGCTGTAGATTGTAGTGTTGTCCCTGTTATTTCTTTAACTGGTAATAACCCGCAAACTATTGAGTTAGGTGATGGCTATACAGAATTGGGAGCAACTACGGATGATGGTTCTGTAGTAAGAATTAATGCTACGGAATTTATGGATGCTGTAGGAGCTTACACCATTTTTTATGATGCTATTAATAATTTAGGCAATAGTGCTGTGCAGGTAACACGTACTGTGAACGTGGTAGATACAACAGCACCCGTAATTACTTTAATAGGTGATAACCCTCAGGAAATAGAACTAGGAGCAGGGTATTCGGAATTGGGAGCAACTACTGATGATGGTAGTCTAATTGGAATTAATACCTTAAACTTTATCGATGCCATAGGAAGTTATGTGATCAGATATAATGCAACTGATCTTTACGGTAATATGGCGGTAGAAGTGATTAGAACGGTGAATGTAGTGGATACCACGGCACCCGTAATTACTTTAATAGGTGATAATCCACAGATCGTAGAATTAGGAACTGGTTATACAGAATTAGGTGCGACTGCAGATGATGGAACTAATGTTGTGATTAACAGTTCAGATTTTGTAGATGCGGTAGGTAGCTATACGATTACATATAATGCAACTGATATTTTTGGTAACACTGCTGAAGAAGTAAGCAGAACAGTTAATGTAGTAGATACTACAACACCACCAGTGATCACTTTATTAGGTGATAATCCACAAGAAATAGAATTAGGAGCCGGATATACAGAGTTGGGAGCTACTACAGATGATGGGACTAATGTTGTGATTAACAGTTCAGATTTTGTGGATG